>CAMYJG010000006.1 GCA_947258695.1 uncultured Ectothiorhodospiraceae bacterium
AGGCATAAGAGTAGATGTGCTATTTAAGGCGCCTATACCTACTGTTTCATATTGCCACGGACCATTGGGATTATTTGATGTCAAATAGTCTGTCTGACTATTATAAATAGATGTTGCTAAAACTATATTAGGGATAATTACTATCGATACAAATGTTAGTTTTATTACAAGCTTTATAAAGTTCATTTTCCTACTCTTCCAGTAATGATATTACAATATTGTAAATAAATTAAAATTAATTAATATGACCCGAATGGGTCATAGGGCGAACATAAACTGGATGTCTGCATTGGGTCGTTAACTGACATTAATATTAGCACTAATGATGCTATCAGACCTATTCCCATTAGACGCAGCTGAGTATCAAAATTAAAACAGGATCATATTGAGCGTTTGTTTGAGCACGATAAAGTGCGGAGCACCGTGCGAGTTCGCGAGTGCCTGTTTTTATTTTGATACGAGGGGATTGGAATTAACAATTCCAACAAGTCTTTGGGTGTCTTTTTCTTTGGTTACTTTCTTTTGGACAAGCAAAAGAAAGTTACTTGCTGTCGGTCAACCACCGACGAAATAAACTTATATAAAAAGTAATATTCAGACGCAGCGTCGGGCTAATACCCTCTAATTTTAAATTCATAGAGGGGCACTACGAGTATGATCTACAAAATAGATTCCGGCTCGGAGTCCGGAATGACGTTGGAGTGTTACCGATCCTTTATAGGAACATATTGCCTTGTTGGCTCACCGGTATACACCTGGGTTGGACGGAATATACGGTTATCACTTAACTGTTCACGCCAGTGCGCTAACCAACCGGCGGTGCGTGAGATAGCAAATATCGCGGTGAACTGATCTGCGGCTATACCCATTTCCTGGTAAAGAATACCTGAGTAAAAATCAACATTTGGAAACACACCTTTAGCTGCTAAACGATCTTCACAAATTTTCTCAACAGCTTTTGCGGTTTCAAACATCGGATTAATATCACCGCCACGGGCTTCGATAAATTCATCTACCAGTTTTTCTAAAATCGTGGCACGTGGATCTTTTGTTTTGTATTCACGATGTCCCATACCCCAGATGACTTCTTTATTTTTTAACTTCTCATCAATATAGGCTTCTGCTTTATCTGGCGAACCGATTTCTTCAAGCATCTCGAGTACTTTTTGATTGGCACCACCATGTAAAGGACCAGACAACGCACCAATCGCTGCGGCGATAACATTAAATGGGCTGGCCAGGGTTGAGGCATTTACTAATACGGAGAAAGTCGATGCGTTAATCGTATGTTCTGCGTGCAAGATTAAACAAACATCCATAATACGCGCCAACATTGGATCTGGTTCCTGACGCGTTAACATGTACAGAAAGTTTTCTGCATAAGATAAATCTTTACGCGGTTCAACCGGATCATAGCCGTTACGCACGTGTTGCCACATCGCGACCAGTGTTGCCATGCGTGACAGCATTTTTACCGTCATGTTGTGAATGTAATTTAAATCACGGCATTCTTCGGCACCGGTTAGACATTCATTACCCGCGTAAAACATCCCCAAACTTGCTACGGCTGTTTGCAGCATGTCCATTGGGTGGCCGCTTTCGGGCAATGTTTTCATCAAATCACGAATATGATATTTAACGTGACGGTTTTCTTTTAATTGTTGTTCAAAGTCAGCTAACTCAGCAGAAGTGGGTAAACGTCCATCAAGTAATAACAGCGAAGTTTCTTCGAAGCTACTTTGCGCCGCAAGCTGCTCAATAGGATAACCACGATAGGCAAGTATGCCTTTTTCACCATCAATATCAGAAATATTTGATTGAGTTGCGGGTACACCGGCTAAACCGGGAAGATATTCACTCATTACTGGCTCCGTTAAACCACAATTATTAATTAACGTTCATCAAACCATTATTATATAAAACTTGTCTTACAGTTACTGTATTGACAAGGCTTTTATTATTCAGATTATCCGTAATAAAAAAAGGTGGTTTAGCGCGTGCTTCACCACCTTTACTACAGTATAGGAGATTTCTATATAGAAAAGGAAGAGCCGCAGCCACAGGTCGTGGTTGCATTGGGATTATTAATCACAAACATGGAGCCTTCAAGGCTGTCTTTAAAATCTACTTCAGCGCCTTCAAGGTATTGGTAGCTCATGGGGTCAACCACCACGGTCACACCATCATTTTCAACCGTCGTGTCACCATCTTGGATGTCTTCATCAAAAGTAAAGCCATACTGAAAACCTGAGCAACCGCCGCCAGTAACAAATACGCGTAATTTAAGGTTTGGATTACCTTCTTCCGCGATTAACTGCTTTACTTTATTAGCTGCATTATCGGTAAAAACCATACCGGTTTCAGTTACTGCTGCTGCACTACTCATGGCTATTACTCCACTTTCAATCTGTTCAAATTAAATATCGTTAAAAAAACAATTCTGGGCCGCCTATTATGCAATAACCCAGTAAAACAATCAAGATTAGGGCCTACGCTTCTTCAGTACTCTCTTCACTCACGCTAGGCTTATTCTTGTCTTCCTCGTGCATCAGTTTACCATTAACTTCTGCACCCATGGCCATTTCTATTAAACTGTAATAGACATTGCCGTGAACACGTGCCTGCGCCGCCAGTTCAACATGGCCACTTGCATGCAAATCGCCGATAATCGAGCCATTTACAACCACGTTAGGCACTTTTACTTCACCTTCAATCGTACCACGTTCACTTAACGTTAACACCGAATCTTCCCCTTTTTCAGCAATAACGCTTCCTTTGACGGTGCCATCCACATGCAGACCACCGCTAAAAATCACATCACCATGAATTTCCGTGTTCTGCCCAATCAACGAATCGATATGTGCAGTTTGTTTTGGTTTTTTACTCGGTCCCCACATGGGCTTCTTTCTCCTCAATTGACCATTTTATTGTTTTTTCTATCATATCGCGTTGTCTGCCACGCGGTAATATTTGTACTTTGACACGAGATAATGAGAATCCTTCGGGGAATTCCACAATACCTTCAATATTCTGAAAATATTTAAAGCGGTAATTGATGTCTCGTTTCTTTCTGTTTGCGATAACATCTTTCAGCTCTAATACTTTTGGTTCGCCTTCCAGCAGGCCATCAAACCGCAGCTTTACCTTACCACTCACCAGGCGGCTATTTTTCAGCACCTGGGTCAACACCACTTTATAGCGATAACTGCGGGTGATGCCATTTTGCGATAAAAAAAAGTTCTGTAAATACAGCCCGGAGCTCGAATCTTTTGGTGAGACTATGCCGCGGTAAAACGCCAGCTCTTCTTTGTGCTCAAGCACTTCTGCCTGCAAAATCTTTAACGTGGTATCCAGCTCGTTATAGGCTTTTCGCTCAATTTGCGCGGCACGTTCCAGCACCGCTTTTTCTTCGCGCAATTGCTCGATTCTTTTTTCCAGGTGAACCTGGGTTTGCAACAAGCCTTCAATCTCGTTGCCCGCGTCCCGGCTATCGTAGCCAGCCAGGTAACGACCGTAATCGAATAATGTCCAACCACCAATCAATAATACAAATAAAACAATGACCCAGATAAATTTACTTTTCCAGGGTCGGTGTGCTTTTACAACTAAATTCATTAAGGCACCAACGCAATCGCCGTTAAACCGGCATTTTCTTTTAAGCCAAACATTATATTCATATTTTGCACGGCTTGACCCGCTGCACCTTTGACCAAGTTATCAATTACAGAAAGAATTACCACGGTATCTCCACCTTGTGGCACATGAATCGCGATACGGCAAAGATTTGCACCTTTCACTGAACGTGTTTCAGGCAAACTGCCCGCTGGCATCACATCAACAAAGACTTCATCCGCATAGTGTTTTTCATACAGCGCTTGCAATTGCTCAGCCGTAATCGATGCATCTTTTAAGCGGGAATAGCAAGTCGCTTCGATTCCCCGAATCATCGGCACCAGGTGCGGTACAAAGGTCAAACCCACTTCGGCTTTATTTGCTATGGCCAAACCCTGCTTGATTTCAGGTAAATGGCGGTGGCCCGCCACACCATAGGCTTTAAAACTTTCACTGCTTTCTGCCTGTAAGGCAGCCACGGAGGCCCCCCTACCGGCACCGCTGACGCCCGATTTAGCATCGGCAACTAAATGATCGGTTTCTACCAGTCCATTTTCAATCAGTGGTAAAAGCCCAAGTTGCACTGCCGTAGGATAACAACCTGGATTGGCAATCAGCCTGGCATTTTTAATTTCTGCCCGGTTCACTTCAGGTAAACCATAGACTGCCTGCTCAACCAAATCTGGGCAAGCGTGCTCCATGCCATACCATTTAGACCATTCCTGGATATCTTTAATCCTGAAATCGGCGGCAAGATCGATCACCTTAACACCCGCATCAACCAGTTCTTTGGCCATGGTCATGGCAATACCATTTGGAGTAGCAAAAAAGACCACGTCACAGTTGGTTAGCACCTTCATGTCAGGTTCGGAAAAAGCCAAATCAAGGTGACCACGTAAGTTGGGATACATCTCAGCAACAGGCAGGCCTTTTTCAGAACGCGAGGTAATCGCCTGAATTTCCACTTCCGGATGCGCTGCCAACAAACGCAGTAATTCCACGCCTGTATAGCCTGTTCCACCTACAATGCCGACCTTAATCATGTTCCGTGCCTTACAACTTATATTAATAGAAGGCGTAATGATAAAGGATAAATGGCTGATACAAAAGAAAAAGCCCCGACCAAATGGCCGGGGCTTAATTTTGTTACCTACTAACTACAACAGCTTTTAGAATACAACCGTTGCTTGTACAGACAAACGGTCTTCAATTCCATTTAAGCCATTATGAAGGTTAGTAGTCATCGGCGTTAAAGGAGCACCTGCTGTAGATATAGGATCTTTAGGAGTTGCATCCCGCATAGCATAGTTCAAAGTCAATTTCGTTTTGCGGTTCAAGTGATACTGAACACCTAACGTTAGTGTTTTGAACTCTGCTGTTAATAACGCATGAGTTGTTGAACGATTATATACATCATAGCGTGCATCTAATTCCCATTTTGTACCAGGAATATAGTACCCTACATCTAAATAGTAACCATCAGCTTCACCATTAAGATCTTGTGTAGCAGCCACGGCGCCAATACCCAAGTTTGGTTTTTCAGGTCCCTGGAAGATCATTCCTTCACCAGTCATGTACTCTGCCGCAATACGCCAGTTACCACCACGGTAACGTGCGCCAATACCTGAGCGTTTACGATCATATACAACTGCATTCGCAGTATCATCGTCTGTCAAATCAACTTTTCGTTTACCATTATGTGTCCAGGCAAACATTTTTAAGCCATGCGCCCATGGACCTTTACCACCAGCAATAAGCTTTTCTGAAGACCAATAAAGATATGTATCTTCACCATCAGCATGGCCACCTGTATTTAGACCATTACCATTACCTATCATAACTGCGTAACTGTGATCCCATCCACCAGATTTAAAGCTATCAAACACCTGGATACCAATATCACGCGCTGCACCAAAAGAATCCCAACTCGCTTCATTGGCAAAAAGAGGACCACCACCACTAGCACAACCAGCTGTGTCAGTATTATTAGCAGTAACTGTGCCACACGTTGGATTAACACCCGCAGTAAAACGCTCTAACATCATTTGATTTGATACATCTGTGAAGTTAATGTAATCAAAAGTAAAGATACCCTGGAATACTTCTTCCGGACCCGGTGTTTTAAATAAACCCATACGAATACGAGCACCATCTATATGATTAAGTGTAATACTTGCATCAGTTAACACAGCTGCTTGTTGTTGACCGAATTTGCCCCCATCAGTAATTGCATTTTGACCAAATTCAGCTAAAACAAAATAGTTAACATTACTATCTAATGGCAGCCCTGTACCACGAACACCAATACGTGCACGTTGTAATTGGAACTGGCTTTGCTTTTCTAAGTTTGGTCCAATTCGAGTAGGTTCTGCAGCAGTACTATCACTTGTATCTTTTTGATAAGTCGGTTGTAAGAAACCCCATACTTTAGCACGAGGTGCCGCTCCCTCACGTTCTGTACCTTGTAACATTAACCAGTTTACTGCGTTAGCTGTAGAAGCGAAGCCACCCAGCATTGCTGTAACTGTTGCAGCAAGTGCAACTTTTTTAAAATTCTTCATTTTTATAATTCCCCTAAAACGTCTTAAATTTTTTATTAAGGTTTAACCAATGTATAACCTTTTTTTACCAAGTCGATAATACGTACCACACCCGCAGAAACAGTGACTGCTTTAGAGTTAAGTACTGGTGGCTTACCTAAAATTTTACCCATATTACGTGTTGTATTTGCACAAGCACTGAATGTAACACCGGCACCTGCTAAAGAGGCGATACGACCTTTATTTGTATTCTCAGCAAATAACAAACGTAAACCCGGGCCAAAGGCAACGATTTCAATATCAACTGAATCCTGGCCGTAATGTTTAACCAGGTTATTAGCCACATTAAGCACTAATGTTTGTTTAAAAGGATTTGGATCACTGATTTGTAGAACAATTTTAGCGTCGGCTAAAGATTTATCTGCAGCAATCGCCTGGCCACCGATAAACGGAGACGCCACTAATGCTAAAAGCGCAAACGCTTTTATGAGTTTTGACTTCATTTGATTCCCCCCCTCGAGGATTATGTAACAACGAGTTATCTCGCCTTGTAATATTTAGACTTGTTCTATTATTTTTATGTAAGAACGTGTCTTCAGATATTAAGACGTAAAATACCGCATTTTATTCCATGAAAATAAAAAACTTTAAATAAAGCTATTATATAAGCATTTAATTAAATGCTTATTAAAAATAGGCATGCATATTTTTCAACAATTTGGAATATTTTTTAGTACTAATGCGTCTGTTATAGTACGGACTCATTTTTTTGTTGTGAGTAGTTTTTAAATGAATCCGTTTGACTTTATATGTCGTAGTCCAACGTTTAAAAAGCAGTTGGAAGAAATGCGTCCTCGTTTATACAAGGTCGCATTTTCATGGTGTCATGCTGCAGACATCGCTGATGACCTGGTGCAAGACACCGTAATGAAAGCGATACGCAATGCACATACATTACGAGATATACAAAAAATGAATAGTTGGTTATTTACTATTTTAGCTAATTGCTGGCGTGATTATTTAAGACAACAAAAACCAACAGATGATATAGATGAGTGTATTTTTACGGATGATGATACACCTGAGTTCGCTCAAGAAAGGCAGAACATAACCGATATTGTTCAACAAGCTGTTGCTACCTTACCACAGGGGCAACGCCAGGTTTTATCACTTGTTGACCTGGAAGGTTTTTCATATGCCGAGGTTGCAGAAATTATTGGTATACCAACAGGTACAGTAATGAGCCGTTTAAACAGGGCAAGAAAAGCCTTAGCTGAACAGTTGTTGGAACTAAAAGAAAATTTTGCACTCTCACAAAGCGCGCAAATAAGGATTGTGAAATAACATGAATGACTATAACAATAAAAAATATTCAGATGAATATCTGAATGCATTCATTGATGATGAGTTAGATACGTCAGAAAAAACAGAAATTCTGTCTGAAGTTCGCCACGACTCTGAACTAAGTCAACGTGTTTGCCAGTTACAAAAACTACATAACCTGGTGCAACTTTCTTACGAAAGTATTGAAGTACCAGAGCGCCATAAAAATAAAAACAGTGCTGTTGCTAAAAGTCGCTTTAAGTGGTTAGCTGCTGCTTCTTTATTTTTAGCCATAGGTTCTCTAACCGGATGGGTATCACATCAACAGTTTGGTACTACAAAAACCAGCTTAGCTGAAATTGCTCATGTTACGCAGTTAAAGCCTGCTGATGAAAAATCTGAACTGTGGAAAGTGATGTTACATGTCAGCACCGATGATCCAAACCGTTTAAATATTATTTTAAATGAAACAGAAGCATTACTAAAAAGTTATGCTGAATCATCCCGTAAACTTGAGTTAGAAATTCTTACGAATAATAAAGGCATGACCTTAGTTACCGATAATGGGGAACCTTACTCCAAACGTTTACGGAAATTACAAAGTAAATATCAAAACCTGGTATTGATGGCGTGTGGTGAAACATTAAAACGAATCAGTGCAACTCACAAGCAACTGCCGCTACTGCCAAAAACCAGTGTTGTATCTTCTGCTTTAAACCAGATTGTAAAACGCAAAAAAGAAGGCTGGACCTATATCCGGATTTAAACCTTCGCCACTCCTATTCATCCCTTATTGTCATTGCGAGTGTAGCAAAGCAATCTCTAGATAAGTGATATTCATAATGAGATTACTACGGGCGTCCTGCCCTTCGCCCTACAGGCCAAGCAAAGCTTGTTTAAAATCGTTCCTACGATTTTATGCCGCAGTCATTCCATTCCCTCGATGCCAGAACGTGTAGAACACGTTAGGGTAATACTGACGAAACGCGCAGCGGTTCATTAAGTGCAATGACCAGAAAAACCAGATCGTTCCCATCAGCCTGATCGTGTTAAGATCAGCCACATTATGTATAAACTCCACTATCGCAGAACCAAACGACGCCTGCTCTCTGCTAACAAGTGGAAAGTCCGCCTGGCATTCTGGCTCGCAGCCATCATGGTTGGCCTGGTTACTGTAAGTTTTACCCTGTTAGGTAATACCGCCGATCAATTTTTCCGACAGTTGCATACAGGCTCACCCTATCTTGCATATCTACTGACACCCATAGGGCTAGCCATTATTGCCTGGCTGGTTAAAGTCTATTTCCCCGGTACAGAAGGTAGTGGTATTCCACAGGCGATTGCTGCTACTTCTATGAAAAACAATCGACTACGCGAGGCTATCCTCTCCATCCGTATCGCGTTGGCAAAAATTGGCCTGACCTGCATGGGACTCATGTGTGGTGCCTCTATTGGCACTATGGGCCCCGCCGTCCACATCGGCGCTTCCATTATGCATTCACTGCGACGCCTGAAATTCTTCCGCGGCCTGGATATGACACGGGGACTGATCCTGGCTGGCGGGGCAGCAGGTATCTCGGCAGCTTTCAACACACCACTTGCCGGGATCATGTTTGCTATAGAGGAAATGAGTCGCTCCTATGAAGATAAAACCACTGGCACACTATTAATAGCCGTGATCATTGCCGGGGTAACCGCGCTGGCCATCATGGGTGACTACACTTACTTTGGTTCAACTTCGGTTAGCCTATCCATGCTTGATGCCTGGCCAGCAGTGTTAACGCTGGGGATAACCGGTGGCCTGTTGGGTGGCATATTCAGCATGATGCTGATTTATGGCAGCCGTGCCATTGCCCCTGTAGTTTCTGTGTATCCAATACGTGTCGCTTTTATTTGTGGTCTGTTTTTAAGCCTGCTCGGTTTTATCTCAGGAGGTAGCACTTATGGCACCGGTTACGAGGAAGCGAAGTTAATAATGAGCGGTGAAGAAGCCATGGCAGGTTTTAGTATTTACAAGTTACTTGCTACGGTGGCTTCTTATTTAAGTGGTATTCCCGGCGGTATTTTTGCCCCATCACTTTCCGTTGGCGCGGGACTTGGCGCAGACCTGGCCGGCCTCTTCAGTGATATCCCGGTATCTGGTATCGTGCTACTGGCAATGGTCGGCTATTTTACCGGCGTGGTACAAACTCCGATTACCGCTTTTATTATTGTCATGGAGTTGAATGATACGCCTTCCATGATACTGCCGTTAATGGCAACGGCATTACTGGCCAAGGGGGTATCCTACCTGGTCTGCCCAACACCAATTTACCAGGCACTGGCAGATGCCTACCTGTATAAAACTACTCATAAAGAAGAAAAGAGTTCGAGTTAATATGAAAACAAAAGATATCCTGATTACACTTTTTGCTATTTTGATATTAAGCAGTATTGCTTATTTATGGGTGGCCCCGTCTGGCGCACAAAAAGCGCCTGACATCACCTTGCAACTAATTGATGGAAAAAAATTACAACTTTCCAGCTTAAAGAACAAACCTGTTTTAATTACGTTCTGGGCAACGTCTTGCCCGGGCTGTATTAAAGAAATGCCTCACTTAATTGAACTGTATGAAGAATTACATCCTAAAGGATTAGAAATTATTGGTATAGCCATGCCCTATGACCGGCCCGACTATGTGATGGAAATGATCAAGCGCAAAAAAGTACCTTACCCGATTGCTCTCGATCTAAAGGGCGAAGCAATTCGTGCTTTCGGCAATGTAAGTTTAACCCCGACAACTTTCCTAATTGATAACAAAGGAAAAATTGTTAAAAAGAAAATTGGTGAGATGAAAATGGCAGCCTGGAAAAGTAGAATTATATCTATTCTTAATAAAGGTAAAACCGGGGCCTGAGTATGTGGTTAAAAGCCTTACATTTAATTTTTATGGTGACCTGGTTTGCCGGTTTATTTTATTTACCTCGTCTATTTGTTTATCACGCATCATCAGAAGATAAAATTAGCCGTGATCGTTTTAAAATCATGGAACGAAAACTTTTTTACGGCATTATGACACCCGGCGCTATATTAACCATCGTCTTTGGAATCGCGATGTTAATTGATTATGCCTGGGCAAGTTTTGGACAGGATTTGTGGTTACACATAAAACTGGCACTGATCATTCTGTTAGTCATATATCATATTATGTGCGGTAAATATGTTGCAGATTTTAAACGTGACGATAACAAACACTCCCATGTTTATTACCGTTGGTTCAATGAAGCACCAGTATTGATCCTGGTTGCTATTATTATTCTGGCCTCAGTCAAGCCTTTTTAAAAACCTCAGCCAAACGACACCTAACCACAAGAAAATCAATATTAACGCAAATGATAATGATTTGCATTTAGAGCCCCGTTAATTTATAGTGCCTTTCAAATATCCTCATGGTGTGAAAGACCTGCAATAAAACGGAATCTCTAAATGAAAAAGCACAGCTTGCTCCTTCCTATTATTTTACTCTTTTTAAATCAATCTGTTAGCGCCTCAGACTGGCGACAGGCGGCTAAATCAAATGACAAAATTAATAACCTGGTACAAGTGATGCCTGGCGCCTCTACCCTGATGCTGCAAATGGAAGAGCGGTATCGAAACCTGTACTGGTCAGCTAAACAAAAAAAATGGGAGTTTGCTGAATACCAGATCGAAGAAATGCAAGATCTGATTCAAACCCTGATGATTACTCGCCCAAAACGCAAAAAAACAGCCCTGAAATTTTTTCAAACGGCTTTTAAACATTTTCCCGTTGCTTTAAAAAAACAAAACTGGTCCTATTTTGAAAATAGCTTTGAATATATGCGTAAGCAATGCATGACCTGCCACGTTGAAAATGATCATGCTTTTATAGTTTTACCTAAACAGCCACGTATCGGAAATAGCCTGGTTCTGGAATCACAAACACAATAATATTTTAAAAAATAGCCTGTTTTAGCATCACCAGGGCACTAAAAAGATTTTTTATATATCGCTGCTGTATACAAAACCCAGGCTAGTATCCCGTCACAAGCAATCCACTATTTATCAAATAGTTTAATAATTTCAGCGAGTTATGTTGTTTTCAATCATTTATTGGCAGTAATGACTCGCATAATCCATGACAACCCATCTAAATATAAATGAGAATGATTTGCATTAAGCTTTCTTTTTCAGTATAGTTCCACCATACCTAATGACATTTATATTTATTGATGAGGAATAACATGAACACATTTAAGAAAACTGCGCTGTTGGCAGCAATATTGAGCACGCCTCTCGTGGCACAGGCCGCAACAAGCTCTGAACTACAACAGGAAATTAATGCGCTGAAAAAACAAAATAAAATGATCATGGAGCGTATGGATGCTTCCATGGACATGATGGAAAACAAAAAATCTGGCCATGGTCATGGCAGTAGAGGCACAACAACAGTTGGTGGTTATGGTGAACTTCATTACAACAACCTGAATGGCGAAGGTGGTGCTTCTGACAAAACAGAAATGGATTTCCATCGTTTCGTATTATTCTTTGGTCACGAGTTTTCTAAAGATATTCGCTTCTTTTCCGAGCTTGAACTAGAGCATTCTTTAGCGGGAGATGGCGCAGATAAACCAGGTGAAGTGGAACTGGAACAGGCCTATATCGAGTTTGACATTAATAACACGATGCGCGCCAAAGGTGGTTTATTCCTTGTTCCGGTTGGTATTATGAATGAAACTCACGAACCGAATACCTTTTACGGCACCGAACGTAACCCGGTAGAAAAAAATATCATTCCAGCTACCTGGTGGGAAGCCGGTGCTGCTTTAAGTGGTGAATTCAGTAAAGGGCTATCTTATGATTTAGCTCTAACATCAGGCCTCGACCTTAATACAGCCGATAAAATTCGTTCTGGTCGTCAAAAAGTCGCTGAAGCACGTGCTGACTCTCTAATGATCACGGGTCGCCTCAAGTATACAGGTACTCCTGGACTTGAACTGGCAACCACTGTTGCGACCATAGATGATTACACCCAGGGTCAGGGTACTAAAAACGGTGCAACTATGATTGAAGCGCACGCTGTATATAATACGGGTAACTTTGGATTACGCGCTTTATATGCAACATGGGATGTTGATGGTAAAACCACAGGCTACGATGAACAATCAGGTTGGTATATTGAGCCGTCATACAAAATCAGTCCAAAACTTGGCGTATTTGCACGCTACAATAAATACGACAACCAGGCTGGAACAGGTGGAGCTGGTGATACAGAAAAAAAGCAAACGGATATTGGCGTGAATTACTGGCCACATGAAGATGTTGTTATTAAAGTTGATTACCAAACTCAGGACAACGCCAATAACGCAGACCAAAACGGTTTTAATATTGGCATTGGTTATCAATTCTAAGACTTCAATAAATCAACTATACTGTCCGGCTTCAGTATTTACTGAGGCCGGATTTTTTAGCTTAAGAAATTATGAAAAAATATAGTTTAACTTTTCTTTTTTTATTTCTGACCGTGTCAGCATTACATGCCCGGGGAACATACCAGGAACCGGCCGCATTTTTAGAAGATACTTTTAAAGGCAATGTTCCTGTTGCAAAAAAAATATGGCTCACCGGTGATACCGGTAAAACGGTAACAACAATTCTGCAACACAAGCCTGATCGCCTGCGGGTTCGTTACTGGAAACAAGAACAGCGTAGTGCATGGATACTGGAAGAAATTGGTAAAGAAAAACCGATTACCGTTGGTTTTGTTATTAACAATAATAAAATTGAAAGAGTGAAAGTCTTAATTTTTCGTGAAAGCCGTGGTGATGAAGTTCGTCATGATTTTTTTACTCGCCAGTTTAGCGAGGCAAAAATAAAACCTGATACTTCTCTTAATCAGAATATTGATGGTATCTCTGGTGCAACCATGTCTGTACGCGCTTTAACAAAGTTATCGCGGGTAGCATTATTTTTATCTTCTAAAATACAATAACCATGACACGACATAAAAAACACGGCATTAAATTACGTTCGATGTATCAATGGCACCGCTATATTGGTGTAAGCATTGCACTATTTATTATCATATTATCTGTTACAGGTATTATGCTAAACCATACAGAACAACTTAACCTGAATGAAAAATATGTTGAGTCAGATTTTCTACTTAACCATTACGGAATATCTGTACCGAAAAAAATTAAAAGTTTTCCTGCAGCTAAACACTGGGTAAGCCAATGGGACAATCAATTATACTTAAATTCAAAACCAATCAGAATAACTGATGAAAATATTGTTGGAGCTATTTTCATACAAAACATGATAATCATTGCTCAGAGCAATACTTTATATATTTTTACTCCTGACGGTGAATTAGTTGAGCGTGTTTCAGGTAGCGATGGCATTCCTTCTGGAATAGAAGCCATCGGTATAACAGATAAAAACCTGATTTCTGTAAGAGCAGCAACTGGGAATTTTACTACGAACGAAGATCTACTATTCTGGAAAAAATCACCGGCGGCAATTAGTATCTGGTCTGATTCTGCAAAATTACCTAAAGCACTTCAGCAAACCATTCTTGGGCTTTATCGTGGTAAAGGATTAAGTCTGGAACGCATTGTTCTTGATCTTCACAGTGGCAGAATATTTGGTGGCTGGGGTGTTTACTTCATGGATCTTATCGCTATATTTATGATATTTCTTGCCTCAAGTGGAACCTGGTTATGGGTTATGAGATATGTAAAAAGGAAACAACATGAAAAACATAAACACTAAATTCAAGTGGTAAAGTTTACTATTGAAAAATATGTTAAGCCCATAGCGTCGAATATTATTACGGCCTTTTAGTAGCTCAACGGAGAATAAGGCAAAAATACAGTAAAAACCGTCCCTTCGCCCAGAGTACTGTTTACTTCAATATAACCATTTATAATATTAACAATTTTTTCTACCAGGCTTAAGCCTAAACCCAAGCCTTCATAAGAACGATTTAAAGATGAGTCAGCCTGGTGAAAAGCAGTAAATATCTGTTCGATGGTTTGTTCCGTCATTCCACAGCCACTGTCTTTTATTTCAAAACATAACCAGTCTGCACTATCTTTTTTCTCTACCGTGCTTGTTAATATGACTTCGCCCGCTTCAGTAAATTTATTGCCATTAAGTAATAACTCGTAAAGAACCTTCATTAGCAAGGCAAGATCTTGTTCAAAGGGCTCAACATCATCATGCTTAAAAATCAGTTTATTACCACTGCCCAGATAATCTTTCTCTAAACGATATTGAAGCTGAGATTCAACCATGGGCAAATCTATGGGGATATAATCAACCCGTACTTTACCGGCAGTCAGGTCAGAAAGTTGTAGTAAATTATTTACAACCTGAAGCAGGTTCTCTCCCGCACGATGAATATTTTCTACATAAGATGATACATCATCATTATCAGAGTCCCTTAATTCTTCTTCTAACAATGAACTGTAACCCTGAATAACATTTAATGGTGTTCGTAGTTCATGGCTTATCATTCCCAGGAACTCATCTTTCGTTTTATTTGTTCTAAGTAATTCTCGTTCAGCATGTTTAATTTCTGAAATATCAATAAATGATTCGACGATAACTTTATCACTGCCTTCGTCACTGACAAATGAACTATGTACAATATGTTTATCATTATTTACACATGCAATTTGCTTTAAATGTACCTCGCTACTATTTTCCCTTATTGAAGCGTACTTATAAAAGTCATAATCTTTAAAATATTTATTACAATGCTGGCCTTTCATTTTCTCAACTTCTGTTGAGAGTATATTTCCGGCTGCCGCGTTTACATGAATAATTTCCTGCTTTTCATCCATAAGGATGACGCCAAAGGGAACTTTATCTATCAATTTATTGATTAAAGAAATTTGCCCGGTATTAACCAGCGAGTGTGCTTTTAGTCTTTCTTCCAGATCTTTATTTTGTGTACGTAGCAGCGCCACTTCTTCCTGTAAAGCGAGTAGCTGTTGTTCAATGTCAATACTGCTAGTTTTTGGACCGGACAAGCTGAAATTCCTTTAAGGTAATTAGCTATACTTATTTTAGTCTATATTAGATTATAATTGACTGCTATATGTGTAACAAAAGTATTCAATGATCATGACGCAACTTCATCCAACCGTTTTATGTTTATCTGGTTTTGACCCAAGTGGTGGCGCGGGTATACAGGCTGATATTGAGAGCATTGCCAGTATGGGAGCTCATGCAGTACCTGTCATTACTGCCCTTACCGTGCAGGACACGCAAAATGTTGCTTCTTTTCAAGCTGTCGACAAGCATTTATTTCTCGATCAAGCCAATAAGCTACTTGAAGATGTACCGGTACAAGCAATTAAAATTGGCATGACCAGTTCTCTTAGTATTATTGAGTCTATAAACAGCCTACTGAAACAATACCCCGATTTACCCGTCATTTATGATCCTGTTTTAGCGGCAGGCGGCGGAACAAGTTTAACTGAAACTGACATGCTGTCAGTCATTCAAGAACTGATATTACCCTTCACTAGCATTCTCACCCCCAATAGCCAGGAAGCCCGGCTGCTCAGTGACACTGAAGACCTGAAGGCATCTGCTGAAAAATTAATGAATCATGGCTGTGAGTCCGTTTTGATTACCGGTAGCCACGAAAACAGCGAACACGTTGATAACTTATGGTTTGATCAGGGCCAATACGTGGAAACATTTAGTTGGGATCGTTTACCGCATGAGTACCACGGGTCTGGTTGCACCCTGGCATCGGCTATTGCGGCACTTGTCGCCCAGGGTTTGGATGGCTTTAATGCCGTTAACGAAGCCCAGGAATATAGCTGGAATACATTAAAACATGCTTTTAAGATCAGTCACCAGGGCCAGCTGATACCGAACCGTTTTTATTGGCAACATGCTGATGAATAATAAGAAATTATCGGGACTGTACGCAATAACTGATCCTGAGTTGATGGCTGATAATCTGATAATCAAAGCTGAACAGGCAATTCTAGGTGGTATCAGCGTTCTTCAATACCGAAACAAAACCGCACCACCTGAACAACAAGAACAAGAAGCGACTACCCTGGCAAAATTATGTAACAAACATAACGTTATTTTTCTGATTAACGATAATGTCGAGCTGGCAGTTAAAGTGAATGCAGATGGGGTTCATCTTGGACAAAAAGATACTCAACTAGAGCAAGCACGAACACGATTAGGTAAAAATAAAATCATTGGTGTAACCTGCCATAACCAAATAAAGCTTGCGCAATTAGCACAACAGCAAGGTGCAGATTATGTCGCTTTTGGTCGTTTCTTTCACTCACAGACCAAGCCATCAGCTCCACAGGCAGAATTATCACTGTTAACTGAAGCCCAACAACTTATCACAATTCCAATTGTGGCCATTGGCGGTATTACCCATGCAAGAGCACCACAATTACTCAAGCAAGGTGTCGATATGCTTGCGGTTATTCACGGGCTTTTTGGCCAGGATGATATTTTAACGGCCACCCGAGATTTTGTTGAAATAATCAATTCACCTAAAGCCCCACTCTGATTTATAATATGGCCAAACAAATTAAGTATCCACATCATTGCGAGCGCAGCGTGGCAATCTCATAGTTAATTGCATGTAGTCCAGAGATTGCTTCGTCACTACGTTCCTCGCAATGACCATGCAACTGAATAAAGGAAATTTTATGTCCCGCTCAAGCCAACTTTTTACTGCAGCTCAAAAACATATTCCCGGTGGTGTTAACTCACCCGTGCGTGCATTTAAAGGTGTCGGTGGTGATCCGGTCTTTTTCAAAAAAGCAAAAGGCCCTTATGTCTATGATGAGGATGATAATCAATATATTGATTACGTTGCTTCCTGGGGACCAATGATAGTTGGCCATGCACACCCGGATGTTTTACAAAGTGTGCAAGCTACCATGGAAAATGGGCTCAGCTTCGGTGCACCAACTGAACTGGAAACACAAATGGCGGATAAAGTTTGCGAGCTTGTTCCCTCTATGGATATGGTCCGCATGGTCAGCTCCGGCACAGAAGCGACCATGAGTGCATTACGCCTGGCGCGTGGTTATACCGGCCGGGATAAAATTGTGAAGTTTGAAGGTTGCTACCATGGACATTCAGATTCGTTACTGGTGAAAGCAGGTTCAGGCGCTTTAACATTAGGTGTACCTACTTCACCGGGTGTACCCGCAGCCTTAGCAGAGCATACGATAACCTTAAGCTATAACGATATTGAACAAGTTAAAAAAACGTTTGACGAAATCGGCAGTGAAATAGCCTGTATTATTGTTGAGCCAGTGGCTGGTAATATGAATTGCGTTCCACCTGTAGCCGGTTTCCTTGAAGGCTTACGTGAAGTTTGTGACAAACATGGCAGTGTTTTAATACTTGATGAAGTAATGACCGGCTTTCGTGTTTCTTTAAGTGGTGCCCAGGGGTATTACAACATAAAACCTGACTTAACTACTTTAGGGAAAGTCATTGGTGGTGGCATGCCTGTTGGTGCATTTGGTGGTAAACGCGAAATAATGCAACAGATTGCCCCGCTTGGCCCGGTTTACCAGGCAGGCACGTTATCTGGTAACCCTGTCGCCATGGCAGCAGGCTTAACAACACTCAACATTATTTCGCAAGCGGGTTTTTACGACAGATTAAGTCAACAAACCGAAAAGCTGGTTAAAGGTTTAGAGGAACGTGCAGCAAAAGCGAACATTCCGTTTACCACCAACCAGGCGGGCGCGATGTTTGGCTACTTTTTCACAGAAGAAAAAAATATCAGCAGCTTTGAACAAGTCAGCGGCTGTGATGCTGAGCGCTTTAAAAAGTTTTATCACGGTATGCTTGAAGAAGGTGTCTACCTGGCGCCATCGTCTTATGAAGCGGGTTTTGTGTCCAGCACGCACAGTGATGAGGATATCGCTAAAACACTGGATGCAGCTGAAAAAGTATTTTCAAGCTTATAAAATAGACGCTAAAAACAACTTTCGCACGGATGCGTATTGTTTTAAAAATACTCAACAAAACAAAAATTCACTCAAAAAGTTAAATATTAGCTAAGCCTTCTCAGTAATCACGCCGGACGTGGCGTATAATGTTCATATGTCAGAAGATATCATTGCAAAGCTGGTTCTCACATTACAACAGCACTCGACGCTTACCTTATTATTTGTTTTTCTTATTGCCTTTAGTGAGTCACTAATTATTGTCGGACTCATCGTACCCGGTGCCGTTCTGATGATTATCATCGGCGCACTGATAGCGATGAATGCACTGGATTTCTGGCCAGCTGTAGTTTGTGCCATTCTCGGTGCTATTTCAGGTGATAGTCTTAGCTACTGGCTGGGTAAACGCTATCAATATAAACTGCAAACCATCTGGCCACTCTCTCGTCATCCAGAGCTAATGGATCGCGCTAATGCTTTTTTTCAAAAGCATGGCGTAAAAAGTATTGTTTTATCACGCTTCATAGGTCTTTTACGTCCGGTCATTCCTGCAGTTGCCGGGATGTCAAAAATGCCGGGCAAAATATTTCTTAGTGCAAACATAGGCTCCGCCATTATCTGGGCTCCCTTGTATTTACTGCCAGGCCTTTTATTTGGTCTTTCTATCGAAATGGCCAGTGAGTTTGCCGGCAAGTTTATATTACTGGTTATTTTCTTATTGCTCATTATCATTTTTGCATTGTGGGCTATCCAGCGCTTGTACGTTTTTTCAAAACCATATCAAGACAAAGCCATTACCTGGTTATTAAACTGGGGTCAAAAACATGAAATTGCCGGTGAAGTACCTGCAGCTATTTTTGATAAAAGCCATCCTGAATTACGTGGTTTGATTGCGGTAGCCGTTATTATTTTCATCCTTACTGTTACTTTAAACCAGTTGTATCATGGCGTTATTATTCATTACGACTTACTACCGTTTGATATTAATTCTTTTAACCAGTTAATCTATCACCGGCTACAAGCCCTGCGTTCGCCTCCATTTGACAATATCATGTTATGGCTGAGCTACATCAGTAGTACTCAATTTATAGCTTTACTCTATTTTTTCCTGGGTAGTTTTTTAATTTATAAAAAAGATCTGTTCTCTCTGTGGCACTGGTTAGCCGCCATCACCTTGCCTCTGTTACTCACACCCTGGCTGGGTAACTCGTTAACAAGCAAATTACAGGAAAATTTAAACTTAGAGATACAATCCATGACGTTTGCTTCTGTAATTTCAGCACTGGGATTTTTGACGGTTATTATTAACTCAGGCTTGTCATTTTCCAGGCAGAAAATTATTTATTATTTATCTGCAACATTAGTTTTATTTCTAATGTTGTCACAGCTATATTTTGCTCAGCAGGTTGTTAGCCAGGTTATTACTGGCTTAATTATTGGCCTGCTGTGGTTTAACTTATTAGCCATTGCATATCGCCGGCATTCGCAAAAAACGATGATAAATAAAAATCGTAAATGGCTGATTATTATCACGCTGTCACTCTTGATTTATCCGTTTTTCAAAACAATTGAACATGATGATATTCATCTTGCTGATGATGATTACCAGGTTATGGGTACAGCTAGCTGGTTAGAAACGGGCTGGGAACTGTTGCCAGTAAAAAGAGAAGGTATTAACTCAAATAAAAATAGCTTATTTAATTTACAATGGCTCGGCACTCAAAGTGAAATAGCTACCTATTTATCACAAAACGGATTTGTAAAAAGCAAGAATACGGCAAAATCACTTTCAAACTGGTTTTTAGATAACATTAAAATCAACCAGCTGCCAATATTGCCTCATATCCATAAAGGTGAATACGAAAGCCTGCGCTATTATCGTTATGAAAAAGGGCAACAAGAATTAACCGTTATTCGGTTATGGCAGTCAAAGTATAAACTAACACAAGATAAACCTTTACGGCCTCTCTGGTTTGGAAATGTTAGTTTTATGAAATTAAAAAATAACCTGGGCGTTTCTTACCTGGTTACCAAGGAAAAAGCGGTCAAACAATTAACGCTAGCGAATAAAAACTTAACCATCAATGCAAAAGTAATACCAGAAAACAGGATTATTTTCCTGCTGAAGTAAAATCAAATCATCTCCATAGAGACTAATAATGGCTGAAGATATTCCATTCGCTCATTTACATCGGAAATTACCAGCATATTTTGTTTATCCTTTAAACTAAGAGGTAACAGCTCTATTAACCTTGCACTGACCCAGTCTAAATCATCGTAATGCTTTTCCATGGTCGTGTATGGAGGTTCGAGCCTGCTTATAATTTGTTGTAGTAAATTAATATGCTCTTCACTGTCATGGGCAGTTTGGGTTTTAATAAAATCAGGTAATAGTTCTATTTCAGCAATAGTCAGTTGATTGTCTTTAACATCTGTTGATAAAACCCGGAAACGTTGTTGCCCTTTTAATGTAATACCCAGCATACCGTCATTACGTTTATGCCAGTAAGATATAAAACTCAACGTTCCAAACTCATGGACTTTTGCAGCTGCCCCAGATTCATGCCCTTTCTCAATCAATATCACACCGATGCCACTTTCTGTTTTCATGCAGTCACTGATCATATCCAGGTAACGGGGCTCAAAAATACGCAGTGGTAAGACACCGCCCGGAAACAACACAGTATCGAGTGGAAACAAAGGTATTGTTAAGTTGTCTAAAACATCCATGCTCAATTAACTTTTATTAAAAATTTATCAGACTATTATTGTGGCACATAATAACGAAATTCCCAGTGATATTTACTCACCCCAGCGAGGTTGTAGTTTATTCTCAACTTTCAGGTGATCCAGAATACGAGACACCATAAAATCAATAATTTCATCAAGGTTTTTGGGGTTGTGATAAAACCCCGGATTGGCAGGCATTATAGTTGCCCCAGCCTGTGACAGGCGTAACATGTTTTCCAGGTGAATATTTGAAAAAGGTGTTTCCCTCACTACCATGATAAGTTGCCTTTTTTCTTTTAACATCACATCTGCTGCACGTTCAAGCAAGTTATCACTGTTACCATTTGCGATTGCTGCCAGGGTACCCGTGGTGCAGGGACAAACGACCATTGACATTGCCTTGTGTGATCCACTTGCGACAGGGGCTGTCCATTGTTCCTGACTAAAAACTTCGATCTGTCCCTCTTTCGCTTTATAAAGCTCAGTAAAAAAACGGGCCATCTCAGCTGATTTTGCCGGTACTTTTAAGTCTGTTTCCATCGATAAAACTATTTGCGCCGCCTTGGATACCATTAAGTAAACCGGAGAACCTGCTTCAACTAAACATTGTAGTAACCGTAATGCATACTGCACACCTGAGGCACCAGTTAATGCTAATATAACCGGAGTTTGTTTATTATCTGTCATACTTTCAAATCTCTAATTAAACTTTTCGTTTAAGGCATCCAGTATTCGTTGATGAATGCCTTCAAAGCCACCATTACTCATAATGACAATATGATCACCCGGTTTAATATCCAACATAATCTTATCAATAATAGCCTGAGTTGAAGAAAATACCTGTATCGTGTCAGCATTTTTTAACACCGCACTCATATCCCAGCCCAGATTATCCGCCTGGTAGCAATAGACATCATCCGCCTCAGCTAAAGAAGCCGCTAATGAATTTTTATGCACTCCCATTTTCATGGTATTTGAACGTGGTTCAAGAATCGCTACTATTCTTTTGCTACCTACATTCTTACGCAAACCGTCTAAGGTAAGTTTGATTGCCGTAGGATGATGAGCAAAATCGTCATACACAGTAATATCATTGATCACACCACGAATTTCCATGCGCCGCTTAATACCTTTAAAACCAGACAAGCTCTCTACCGATAACTCAGCGGGGATTCCAGCGTGTCGTGCAGCAGCAATTGCTGCCAGTGCATTCAGCATATTATGTTCACCCAGCATTGACCACTTTGCAGAAGCGACTTTTTCTGAGTTAAAAAAGACATCAAATTCCTGACCATCAGCGGTAACAGGTTTTGCCTGCCATTGTTTTGTTTTTTTGCCAGAAAAATATTCTATCGGTGTCCAACAACCTTTTTTTATTGTTTGCTCAAGATAGAGATCATCTTGGTGACTAATGACTAAGCCATTTGCTGGTACGGTACGTAACAAATGATGAAACTGGGTTTGTATCGCTTCAATATCAGGGAATATATCGGCATGATCATACTCAAGATTATTTAAGATCAATGTACGCGGATGATAATGTACAAACTTTGAACGTTTATCAAAAAAAGCCGTATCATACTCATCAGCTTCAACAACAAAAAATGGGGTATCGCCTAAACGCGCAGAAATACCAAAATTACCGGGAATCCCTCCAATTAAAAACCCGGGGGATAAATTATTATCCTCTAATAGCCAGGCTAATAAACTCGCTGTTGAGGTTTTGCCATGCGTTCCTGCTACAGCCAACACCCAACGATCCTGTAAAACGAAATCAAGCAACCACTGCGCACCCGAAGTATAACGTAAGCCTTGTTCTAACACCGCCTCTACCGCCGGGTTTCCTCGTGACAGCGCATTTCCGATCACAACAATGTCTGGTTCTGGCTTTAAATGCTTTGGATCATACCCTTGTTTGAGAATAATACCCTGCTCTTCAAGTTGCGTACTCATTGGTGGGTACACATTTTCGTCAGAACCACTAACAGTATGACCTAACTCACGCGCAAGCAGTGCCAGACCGCCCATAAATGTGCCACAAATACCAAGAATATGAATGTGCATAAATTTTTTCCTAAGCACCTGGTTTAAGGAGTTTGCGATGGCAATAAATAATCCGCCAAAAGAATACCAAAAAGCATATAACTCACCGACAATATCATAGCCATTAAAAAGCTGACTGATAATGCATGCCGAAAAATATGTGCATTTACCGCAATGCGCCAGACATTATCAATTAAAATAAGTAAAATATATGACTTAACCTGTTGTTCTACCGAGTTCATCATCAGCAAAGCGGGCAACAAAATCAGGCTGATATATAAACCAGAACCCGCGATTGCAGTGATAGTTTGCAACCCACGTTCTTTATAGCCAACCAGGTATAATAATAAATAAATTGCCGCTAAAAGTAACAGGTTATAAATAATGATGGTTTTAACAATATCAACATTTGACAACTTTGGTAGAAGAATAGAGGTAGCGACCGTATCAGCTATCATGCCAAAAAATATGACGGCAAGCAGCAGAATAATACTTTTTGGTAATTCCTGTGGT
Organism: uncultured Ectothiorhodospiraceae bacterium; assembly: GCA_947258695.1. GTDB lineage: Bacteria > Pseudomonadota > Gammaproteobacteria > UBA6429 > Thiohalophilaceae > JAGLTQ01. The sequence continues at coordinate 23,724 of CAMYJG010000006.1, forward strand.
CCCGTTTGTAAACGGCAAATAGACCAGAAAATTCTGTGTAAGTGCAACATGTAAGAGCTTTACTCTTTTCCCGAGATATTGCTATTAAACCAATATCTTACCCTGCATGACTCGTACAAGAAATAGCATTTTGTTAATATATGAACTTAATCAACTTTACGGACTTTACTGGGTGGCAGGTTACATCATGGGTGAAAATAATTACGAAATACTATATGTCGATAATGCTGAAAAACTCACACAACTTTGCCAGCAAATCCAGTCCGCCCCACTTCTAATACTTGATACTGAATTTGTTCGGGAAAAAACCTATCGGGCTAAATTGTGTCTTATCCAGATAGCGACAGATGATATTGTTGCTTGTATTGATCCTATCGCATTACATGATATTAGCCCGTTAATGGAGATCATTAATGATCAAAGCAAAATAAAAATACTGCATTCAGCCCGACAAGACTATGAAATATTTTATGACTTGAATAAGGAATTACCTCAGCCTCTGTTTGATTCTCAACTTGCTGCCAGTTTATTAGGTTACGGAGAGCAAGTCGGGTATGGCGCATTGGTTAACAAAATGCTCGGCGTACAACTTGATAAAGCCCATACAAGGACAGACTGGAGCAAGCGCCCGTTAAGTAAAGCTCAAATTCGCTATGCCAGTGACGATGTCTTTTATTTACGCCAACTATACCCGCTATTAAAAAACAAACTCATTGAGCTAGGCAGGGAAAACTGGTTACAAGAGGAATTTGATGCCTTGTGCCAGCCGGAACTATTTATTACCCACCCGGAAGATGCCTGGCAAAGGGTTAAAGGTATTAACCGTTTACGACCACGGCAATTAGCCGCGGCAAAAAATATTGCAAAATGGCGTGAAGAAATGGCGATTGAAAAAGATCGACCTAGACGCTGGATTTTAGCCGATGATATTCTGCTCACCGCGGCACAATTACTACCTAAAAACGAGTCACAACTCGAAAGCATCGCCAATATTAAAAAAGCGGTTATTGAAAATTCAGGGCATATTATTCTTGATTGTGTTAAAAAAGCATGTGAACTGAACGAATCTGAATTACCTTCAGTCGTAAAACCCAAACGCCTTAGTCCTGAACAGGAAGTTATTGCAGATTTATTACTGACGCAACTAAAGTTAATTGCGAATGAGCATAATATCAGTCCTGCAAATATAGCAAATAGAAAAGCAATTGAAAAAGTCATCGCAGGGGAAACAGGGGTACCTTTATTATCTGGCTGGCGATTTCAACTGGCTGGAAATAAAATTCAGCAATTACTTTCCGGGAAATCTTATCTGCATATTCGAAATAATAAAGTATTACTCACCGAGATGCCCTGAATAATCAATAGCCTATTTTTTATTTCTGTTATGAAAAAAAATAAATCTTATCATTATCCCTGGCGCTACAATAATACATTTCATGTATTGGTTGATGGTGATGATTTTTTTTCTTCGATGTTAACTGAAATAAAAAAAGCAAAAACCAGCGTTTTATTTGAAGCCTATTTATTTGAGTCTGGTAATACTGCAGACTTATTTATAAAAGAACTGTGTCTTGCAAAAAAACGGGGGGTTAATACACGTGTCTTACTCGATGAGTATGGTACAAAAAAATTAAACCGCGCTGATAAAGATAAACTTACTAACGCTGAAGTTGAATTATTACTCTACAACCCGGTTAATTTCCTACATATGAGTAAAAGCCTGAAGCGAGATCATCGAAAACTACTGACGATTGATGATCACACCGCCTTTATTGGAGGTGCCGGTATTACCGATGAATTTAATCCCGAGACAAGCAATAATTATTGGCACGATGTCATGGTTAAAATTAATGGTGATATTGTTCCTGATCTTGTTCATTCTTTTAACACCATATGGAACAAGCAAAAACCTGCCCATACGACAGAAAATAAACCTTCTGTACATGAAACAGATTCAACTAAGGATAAAGCTCGAATCCTGGTAGCTTCTGGGGCAGAGCAAAATGAAATAATAAGAGCCATTGTTTCCCGTATTCGTAGTAGTAAAGATAAAATATGGCTGACCTCACCTTACTTCATCAGCAGCTGGAAAATAAGACGGGCCTTGCGAGCCGCGGCTAAAAAAGGTGTTGATGTCAGGCTGATTTTTCCAGGGCCACATAGTGATCATAAATGGATTACTTATGGCACAAGGCGATACTACCAACGACTATTAAAAGCGAATGTAGCTGTGTATGAATATCAGCCACGCTTTACCCATAGTAAAGTAATTTTATGCGATAACTGGTTTACTGTCGGCTCAAGCAACCTTGACCGTTGGAACCAGTTTCTAAACCTCGATGCGAATATTGAAATTTACGATAAGCATAGCCATCAACAAATAATTAATTTATTTGAATCGGATTTTTCAGATAGTCAATTAATAATATTAAACCAATGGTCTAGCCGTTCTTTTATTCAACAATTTAAAGAATGGATTTCAGGTATTGTTATTAACTGGCTGGGCTATATCAGCAGGAAGTTCAGGCGTTAATACTTAATCAGGTGTTTGCTGTGTATTTAAAACTATCAAGGACATATCGTCATGCGCCTTCTCTCCATCAAGATGAGAAGTCACCGCATCGACAATATTATTGCGTAAATCTACTGCGTTAATATCAGTTTTTAATAACTGCAATAACATATCTTCATCAAAGGCTTTACCTGCAGCATTTTCCGCTTCAATTAAACCATCCGAATATAAGACGATTGAATTATTTCCTTCGCAGCTAACAAATTCAGTGGTCTCATCGAATGATTCATCAGGTAATATCCCTAATGCTAAATGTGTTGATTCAAACCGCTTAACAACTTTTTTCTTTTCATTGGTCACAAAAACAGGTGGGTTACCACCATTCCATACTTCAACGACATTATTTCTGAAATCAACAAGTAATAATGAAAGGGCAACAAAACGATTTATTGGCATAATCGATTTAAGTTGTTTATTCATTCGCTTAGCTATCTGGCCAATTGAATAACCTTTTTTCGCCATATGATAAAAAGTTTGTGATACCGGCAATAAAGGTAGTGCCGCGGTTAAGCCATGCCCGGTGGAATCTGCATGCAACAAATAAAAACGATGGTCTGAATGCTTTTCTGCAACGATCAAGTCACCACTAAATCTTGTTGCAGGTGTATGCCAGACATGAAAATCATGCCCTTCAAGATGCCCGGTATCAAATAAACTTTCCATTAAATCGTAAGCCATCTCCTGCTCACGCTCTTCAGCTTTCTGGTATTGCTGAAGCTCTAACATGGTGTCAGAAAGTTTATTTTGTATATCAGAAATACGTTGAACCGCTTTTAGTTTTGCACCAAGAATATTGAACTCTATCGGCTTAGTAATATAATCATCACCGCCTACATCAAGCCCCTTAATTTTATCTTCTTCAGAGGCAAGCGCGCTCATAAAAATTACCGGGATCCAGACATCATCGGATAAGGCTTTTATTTTTGCGGTCGCTTCAAGCCCACTCATACCGCCCATCATAATATCCATTAAAATAATATCGGGAGTTTCAGACTTGAATTTCTCAATCGCTTCTTCACCTGACTCAGCAGTAATAACTTCATAATCTTGTTTTAGAAGATACTGGCTAAGGACTTTAATATTAACTATGTTATCGTCAACGGCTAATATTTTTGTTTTAGATTTACTCATCACTTATGATATTTTTATTCTTTTTCGGCGTAATGTTCGCGAATTTGTAGAATTTCAGGAAGGATACCTAAAAAAAGTTCTACTAAATTGGGGTCGAAATGTTTTCCGCTTTGTTCTTTTAAAAATGCAACAGTCTCATCAACTGGCCATGCTTTCTTATAAGGTCGTTCTGTTGTCAGGGCATCAAAAACATCCGCTATCGCGACAACTCTGCCGGTTAAGGGAATGTCTTCGCCGACTAAACCGCCCGGGTAACCTGTACCATCCCATTTTTCATGATGACTTTGCGCAATTTCTGCCGCCATATTCATTAAATTAAAATCGGAACCCGATAGAATTTCTACACCAATATCGACATGGGTTTTCATAATTTCCCATTCATCAGGATCAAGTTTTCCTGGCTTCATTAACACGCTGTCTGGAATACCAATTTTACCTATATCATGCATCGGACTGGCATTGAGAACCGTTTCAGCATCCTGTTCTGACATCCCTGCTGCTAAAGCAAGCTGCTGTGAATAACGACTCATACGTATAATGTGATAACCGGTCATATCATCACGGTACTCAGCAGCACGACCTAAACGCCGGATAACTTCCAGCCGGGTATCATTTAACTCCTGAGTTCGTTCTTTCACTTTTCCATCAAGAATGATATTTTGGTTCTTCATGGCTTTAGTCATAATTCTGACTTCAAGCATATTTCGAATACGCGTCATTAACTCAACACGATCAAACGGCTTCGCTAAGAAATCCCGGGCACCTAAATCAAGGGCTTTGATCCGTGATTCACGATCACTTTGCGCTGTTAAAACAATAATTGGTGGGTAATCCGGATCAACTTCGCGAATTCTGCTTAAAACTTCGTAACCGTCCATCACAGGCATGTTTAAATCTAGCAATACCAGGTCACTATTTTGTTCCATATAAATTGATTCGACCTGGGTCGGATCAGTCGTGGAAATAACGTTTAGATAACCATCAATATCCAGCATTTTTTCTATCAGGGTGACATTTGCTGGTTGATCGTCAACGATTAATATTTTGGCTTCTTTTATATTTTTTTCTTCAATCATACTATTTGTAGATAAATGTGTTTAACTGTCCAGTGGTAAAGAGTTTATCGGCAAGGTGGTTAAAAATATTAACCCTTATTTCATTATTTACTGTGAAAATTTAACACTGTTACAATTCGATTAAATTGAGCCGATATATGCATTATTTTTATATGCCTTAAACTAAAAATGCGGGCATATTGCCCGCATTTTTAGTCACTTCTCAACAAGAAAAATCAACGTTTTTTACGTGAACTTTTCTTCTTTGCCTTTTTCTTTGCCTTTTTCTTGGCTTTTTTCTTCGCTACTTTTTTCTTGGCTTTCTTCTTAGCTGCTTTCTTTTTCGCCTTTTTCTTGGCTTTCTTCTTAGCGACTTTCTTCTTCGCCTTTTTCTTGGCTTTTTTCTTGGTTACTTTTTTCTTGGCCTTCTTCTTAGCGACTTTCTTCTTGGCCTTTTTCTTAGCGACTTTCTTTTTCGCCTTTTTCTTGGCTTTTTTCTTGGTTACTTTTTTCTTGGCCTTCTTCTTGGCGACTTTCTTCTTCGCCTTTTTCTTGGCTTTTTTCTTCATTACTTTTTTCTTGGCCTTCTTCTTGGCGACTTTCTTCTTAGCGACCTTCTTCTTCGCTGTTTTCTTCTTAGCGGCTTTTTTCTTGCTTGTTTTTTTCTTGGTTACTTTTTTCTTTTTAGCCGCTGATTTTTTACTGGCTTTTTTCTTTTTCGCTGCTTTTTTAGCAGGAGCAGCTTGCGCTGGTTTCTGTTCTGCAGCAATTGCTTCAGATTTAGCTTCTATACTGCTTGGTAAACTTTCCAAAACACGTTGAATAGCCGAGAAAATTGAATCAACTTCACCAACCCCGCGTACAGTACGTAATTTTCCTTGTTTACGGAAATAATCCACCAAGGGTGCAGTTTCTGCTTCATAAACTTTTAATCGGTTGCTGATGGTATCTTCATTATCATCTGCCCGATGTTCTAATCCGCCACCACATTTATCACAACGCCCCTCGATACGAGGAGGAGAAGTATGAACATTGTACATTTGGCCACATGAACCACAGGTGCGACGACCCGTTAAACGCTGCATTAAAATATTAAACTCGACATCAATCAATAATGCTGCCTGAAGTGGTTTACCAACTTCATCAAGTAATTCGTCCAGTGCTTCTGCCTGCGGAATATTGCGAGGAAAGCCATCGAGAATAAAACCATTTTGAGCATCACTTTCGGCAAGACGTTCCTTAATCATACCTAGTACGATTTCATCGGAGACCAGTTGACCGGCATCCATGGCTTGTTTTGCTTTCATCCCTAATGGTGAGCCTGCTTTTACTGCTGCACGTAATAAATCGCCTGTTGAGATTTGTGGAATAGCATATTTATCAACTAGCAGTTTAGCTTGTGTGCCTTTTCCGCCGCCCGGGGCACCTATTAATACGATTCTCATTATTCTTATACTCCATTAACTCGGTTTTTAATCTTGTTATGTTCGCGTCTGGATTCCAACACTTTCAAGTCAATCCATTTTCTAATAATCAGCGTTAAGCATTAAAACTAATCGTTGATCTCCACTAAGTCAATGCAATTGACTGTGAATTTTGATGTGCTTTTAAATATTTTCAAATAACAATATTAATAAATTCTGACAGTATTCTGCTCAAGTACTCATAAATAAGCGGTTATTAGCGAAATAAGCAATAAAAACCCATTGCCTATACCAGCATAGCCCTTAAATATGACAATAAATGGTGCAAATCACGCTAATCACAACAAATATCAAGTTATTGGGTGTGATGTCGATAAAGCGCTCATAATTATGTGTTTTTGCGACATGCTGTTAGAATAGCCGGCCTTTTTCTGCTGCTAATAGCATGCAATTTTTTCTGTGTAATCACGAGGATTAAACATATGAACCTGGATAGAGTAAGCACCGGTAAAAATGTCCCTGATGAAGTAAACGTTATCATTGAAATTCCATCTCATAGTGATCCCGTCAAATACGAAGTCGATAAAGAGACTGGCGCGATGTTTGTTGACCGCTTTATGAATACCGCGATGCACTATCCCTGTAACTACGGCTATATCCCGCACACCCTTTCAGAAGACGGGGATCCGGTTGATGTATTGGTAATCACCCCAATTCCTCTGATTAGTGGCTCAGTCATTACCTGTCGTGTTATTGGTATGTTGAACATGACCGATGAAGCCGGCCCGGATGCCAAGCTGCTGGCCGTGCCTATTACAAAACTATGCAAACTGTATAAAGACATTAAAGGCCCAGATGATGCGCCGCAGCAGTTGCTAGCTCAAATCACCCATTTCTTCGAGCATTACAAAGATCTTGAAGAAGGCAAATGGGTAAAAGTTGAAGGTTGGGTTGGCCCTGATGAAGCAAAAGCGGAGATCAACTCTGGGATACAACGCTACCAGGACGCACCAGAAAAACCTTGTTTCTAACAGAGTCATATCATGAAAGTATGTATTGTTTCAGACAGTCACGATAACCGTTTTTTGCTTGCCGCGGCGGTTAATGATGCTAAATCACGAGGCGCAGAAGCTGTGCTGCACTGTGGTGACGTGGTTGCGCCAACTACATTGAGAGTACTCAATCCAATTGGCTTACCGGTACACGTGATTCATGGCAACAATACCGGCGACATGTACAGCATGTCGCGTCTTTCTCACCATCAAGACAACGTTATTCAATATTATGGTCAGGATGCCGGCATTGAGCTTGCTGGCAAAAAGATTTTCATGGTGCACTATCCTCACTATGCCGAAGCCATGGGCACAACGGGTGATTGGGATATTGTTTGCTGTGGCCATGACCATAAGGCCAGTATCCGGGATATAAAAAATATTAAGAATGAAACAACCTTATATATTAACCCCGGCACCGTAGGCGGAATTGGTGCTGCACCCACTTACGTCATGGGCGACATGGAAAGCATGGTATTTGAAATTTGTGAAGTGCCGGTTGATGATGAGCTAAGCTACAACAAAGTCCCGGTGTCTAAACATAGCTAATATAATACTCTGGATAAATTTATTCCCTCCCCCTTTAAGGGGGGAGGGCTAGGGTGGGGTGAAGTAATATATAACTTTCCCCTCCCCCCTAACCCCCTCCCTAAGGGAGGGGGAAATAAGAGCAAGTTCTTAACTACTGCCTGCAATAACTCTAAGTATTTTTATCTACCCAGCGCTCACCTTCTACCAGGTTTTCCTTTTTCCAGAACGGCGCGCGTGATTTCAATTCTTCCATCAGGTATCGGCTGGCATCGAATGCCGCGGCCCGATGTGCAGACCACACCGCAACCAACACGATTGGGTCATTAGGTAGCATTTCGCCAATACGGTGAACAATCAGTGAATCAAGGATATCCCATTTTTTAGCCGCTTCTTCGCTGATTTTTTGCAGGTACTTTTCGGTCATACCAGGGTAATGCTCAAGTAACATTGCCTCAACATCATCACCCTGGTTAAATTCACGCATGCTGCCAACAAATACCGCCGTAGCGCCATATTTTCCGGCAAAACCTGCTGCTGATTGATACTCTAACAAGCGTTGGTAAGGCTCAAAAGGTGAATCTTTAATTTCAATTAACATCACTTAGCCACCCGTCACAGGAGGAAAAAAAGCAACCTCGTCCCCGGCTTTAACAGCATGAGTAGATTCAACATAATCCATGTTAACCGCCATTAAAGTATTTTCAGGTATGCTCATATCATTGGTTGTCGTATTCCATACATCAGCAACGGTTTTCACCACGTTTTCACTGACTTCAGCTTCGGGCTGCCCGACTTGCTCTCTTAAACTAGCAAAAAATTTAACTGTAATTGACATAAAAAAGACGTTCTCTGCATTTGCGTATTAAAGCACGCAAGCCTATCATGATTTAACTATCTAACCAATCATGATAATCGTAACCCATTGATTTATAAGGACTAGCATGTCAGATTTAACCCATTTTAATAGCCGTGGAGAAGCCCACATGGTGGATGTCGGTGACAAAAATCAAACTCACCGCACCGCTGTTTGCGAAGGCCGCATTACGATGCAGGCAGAGACGTTAGAAAAAATTCTACAAGGCGATCATAAAAAAGGCGATGTCCTTGGGATAGCCAGAATAGCCGGCATTATGGCTTCGAAAAAAACCTCTGAGCTGATTCCCTTGTGTCACCCACTGATGCTGACTCATGTCGATATCGACTTTACCCCAGAGCCAGAAAATAACAGCATTTACTGTACTTGCCAGGTAGAAACACGTGGCCAAACTGGTGTTGAAATGGAAGCGTTAACCGCCATCCAGGTCGCATTACTCACCATTTATGACATGTGTAAAGCCGTTGATCGGGGTATGAGCATGACGGGTATCCGCTTGATTGAGAAAAAAGGGGGAAAATCAGGTCATTGGCAACAAACAGATAAAAAGCCGGCCTAGTAGGGAAAATATGGTTTAAACCTACCTGTCATATAAGGGAAATATAATAAAAAAAATCTAAACTTTCTCAAAAAGAAGGCGATAAATACTATAAGAGCCTTTAATGTAATCTCTATTTACATAAATAGTTTAGCGATACAGGGAATCAATTTATGACGCTTAGTTATAAACAACCATTCATAGTATTTTTTTCTTTTTTTATAATCTTGTGTTTACACATAAGCCTGTCTACTTCGGTGTTTGCTAACCCCGGAGACTGGGGTATGGTGCAACGCTTCAATAAACAACTAAAGCTCGCCAATGCTGGAAATGTTAAGGCTATGTACGATGTAGGCAAACTTTATGAACGTGGTCGTGGTGTTAATAAAGATATCGCCACAGCCGCCGGTTGGTTTCAAAAAGCATCAAATGGTGATTATGCACCTGCCCAGGCTCGATTAGGCATACTCTATTTTGAAGGTAGAGGTGTCAAACAAAATTATGCGAAAGCATTAAAGCTACTCAACTCAGCAGCAAAAGAAAATGTCCCGAGCGCCCAGTACCAACTCGCCAATATGTATGAACTTGGTACAGGGGTAAAACAAAATTTACAACAATCCATATCCTGGTATAAACAAGCCGATAAATACGGCTATTACCTGGCAAAAGCAAAAGTCATCCGCTTACAAAAACTGTTGGACAGTGGTGGCACTATTAAACGCAAGGCAACCCCCCAGGCCGTTGCCAAGGCTAAGCAAGCACCATCCCCGATTATTCAAATGATTTTAAATGGACGCTGGCATAAACGAAATAAACCTGTCGGCTACTTACCCTCTGCTATAGCAAATTGCACTAAAGATTCTTACAGTAAAATGCGTTGTATCTCGACCTCACAGGAGCGTGATACCGGTACAGAAGTGATTACTTACAATACAGAAAGCATAATTAACACCAAAGGTAAAAAGAATTTTGAAATCGTCTATTCCAACAACGTACTCGAAGTAACGGCACATGCCGCTGTTGATGGCGATGGTGAGGTCATCGAACAGGCACCATTAAGAATAAAAAAAGGCAAGCAAGGTAAAAGTAAAACACTAAGCTGTAGCCTGAAAAATAAAAACACACTTAGCTGTAGCAAAGGCACATCCACCTTTGAATTAGTTAATTTGTAACACACTGGTAAATTAAAATTTTTTTATTCAGCTTAACTGACATACAATATCCGTATGTCAGTTTCTCCCCCTCGCAGTGAACAAGAGTTACTCAATCGTGCAAGACAACTTGCAGGACTAACACTTTATGATCTGGCTGATAAATTTAATCAACCCGTTCCTAAAGACACGCGCCATGCCAAAGGCTGGATAGGCCAATTAGTTGAATCCACTTTAGGGGCAACCGCATCCTCATTGGCTGAACCCGACTTTCAACTTATTGGCATTGAATTAAAAACATTACCATTAACAGCCAGTGGCAAGCCGAAAGAATCAACCTATGTTTGTACTGTTCCGTTAACAAATTTACATGAGCAGGAATGGACAACCTGTTGGTTAAAAAGAAAGTTACAACGCGTGCTCTGGCTACCGTTACAAGCTGACAATCGAATTCCACTTGCTGAACGACAAATAGGCAATGCGATTATCTGGAGCCCAAGTGATGCGGAAATATCTCAGCTACAACAGGACTGGGAAGAATTAATGGAGCTGGTCTGCCTGGGTAGATTGGAACAAATCACATCGCATATGGGTCACTATTTACAAATACGACCTAAAGGCGCAAATGCAAAATCGTTAACCACAACATTGGATGAAGAAGGCCGCTCGATAAAAACATTACCGCGTGGTTTTTATTTACGTCCTGAATTTACACAACGAATTATCCAGGCCAATTACGCGTAATAAAATTCTCAGCCACGAAGGACGCGAAGAGCACAAAGAAAAATATAAGAACAAGAATTTTTGATTGATAATATTTGAATCATTTTTGACACAATAGATCTTTTCTTTGTGTCATTGGTGTTCTTAGTGGCTAAATAACTTTTCTTTTCAAACTTAAATGGGTGGTTTAACATCCGGATGTAATTCATCCAGCCCTATCGATAAACCATTTTCTGTCACAATACGGGCATGAAAACGCTTTAACTCTCTTGGCTCTTTTACCCCACATGAATGCGCAATCACTCCCACTTCATGCTTAATGTTTTTTGCGAAGTTCGCTACGCGTACAGCTTTATGTTCAGGATTCAGGCCTTTTTGTAATCGTTTGTTATGCGTTGTTATTCCGGTTGGACAGGTATTTTTATTACATTGCAATGCCTGGATACAGCCAAGTGAAAACATAAAACCACGGGCCGAAGTAATAAAGTCTGTGCCAATACATAATGCCCAGGCAACGTCTGTCGGGGTAATTAACTTGCCTGAACTAATCACTTTAATACGATCACGTAAGCCATATTCAATCAGCTTATCTATCAATTTGGGTAAGCTTTCACGTAATGGTAAACCAACATCATCCATTAATGACATCGGTGCTGCCCCTGTTCCTCCATCGGCACTATCTATTGTTATAAAATCAGGTGCTGAATCCGGGCCGCGTTGTTTAATCGTTTTCATTAAATTATCAAGCCAGCCGTAGGCGCCGAGTACCATTTTAATTCCAACAGGTTTATCAGCGGCTTGTCGTACTTTATGTATCATGTCCAGTAACTCGTCTACCGAGTTGATATCTGGATGACGATTTGGACTAATCGAAGCGACATGTGGTTTGATACCACGAATGGCTGCAATTTCTTCTGTGACCTTGACTGCGGGCAATATGCCACCTTTACCCGGCTTAGCACCCTGGCTCAATTTAAGTTCAAACATTTTTACCTGTGGGTGGGCAGCCACTTCTTTTATTTTTTCTATATCTAATTCACCTGCAAGATTACGCACACCATATTTAGCCGTACCAATTTGCATAACCAGGTCAGCGCCGCCTTCTAAATGCCAGGGAGATAAACCACCTTCACCCGTATTCATCCAACAACCTGCCTGGTAAGCTCCCCGCGATAACGCTAATACCGCTGGTTTTGATAATGCACCATAGCTCATACCGGAAATATTAATCAGTGAATCGGTGGTGTAAGGGTTTGCGCACGACTCACCTATCGTGATCGCTTTGGTTTTAACCGCATCATCATCTAAAGTTGGGAAGGGGCAGTTCACAAATAAAACTGTGCCAGGAAAACTTAAATCCCGGGTCGAACCAAAAGCCTGGTTATTCGTCGTGTTCTTAGCTGCCCGGTAAACCCATGATCTCTGTGAACGGTTGAACGGCAATTCCTCTCTATCCATGGCAAAGAAATACTGACGAAAAAATTCACCAAGGTTCTCAAATAAATAACGGAAGCGACCAATAACAGGATAGTTACGCCTAATGGCTTGTTTGTTTTGTGTTATATCTAAAATAAAGGTGACAACAATCGCCAGCGCAACCAGACCAATAACAAAGATAAAAAGTGCCGACATAATCTGTAAGGCAGTCAAAAAGAAATCTGAGAAATTATTATCCGGCATGACTTTCTCCCTGTTACAATTGTTGGATAACTAAGTACTACACACATTGACAACATATAATTTAATTATATTCATAAACCACAAAATTTTATTATCTTCAGGTTATTTTTTATGGACGAAAAACAAGCAATAACTTCTATCTTCAACCTGGTTGCAAGTAAATACGACAACCCATCATTACGATTTTTTCCTGCTTGCGCAGATAAAATGATGGAGCACATCAACATTAAACCAGGTAACCAGGTGCTGGATATCGCAACAGGAACCGGCGTGGTTGCTATGGCAGCGGCACAATGCCTGGGTAACAAAGGCCAGGTAGATGCCATCGATTTATCTGAAAACATGCTTCAATCCGCTCAATCGAAGTTACAAGATGCCGGTTTTGAGAATGTTAAGTTTCAGGTCATGGATGCAGAAAATCTGGAATTCGACAGTGACTCTTTTGATGTGATTACCTGCTCTTACGGCCTGTTTTTTATCCCAGATATGTCAGCCGCTCTAAAAAGCTGGTTACGCGTATTAAAACCCGGCGGTAAATTGATATTCAGTAGTTTTGCGCCTTCGGCTTTTCAGCCCTTGAGCGATATCTTTATAAAAAACCTGGCGGAGTACGATGTCATTCCGCCTACACCTCGCTGGTTAAAACTTGCGGAAGAAGATTTGTGTAAACAAATACTGCTGGATAATGGTTTTGTAAACCCACAAGTCATTAAATCTCAACTGGGATATAACCTGGATGAGTTTAGTCATTGGTGGGAAGCCGTGCAAAGCGCCGGCTACCGAGGGTTATACGAACAGTTGCCAGAAGAACATCGTGCGAAATTCAAAGAAAATCATCAACGGGAAATCGACAAACTCAAAACCAGCGATGGTATCTGGATGGATGTGCAAACCTTGTTTTCGACAGCAATAAAACCCAAATAACCCTAGAAGATAATGGTTAAAATTGTCTGTTATATAAGCAAATCCTGATGTTTTTTCGTTATAATAGCCAACCGAAAATTTCAGGTTTTACAGTAGGAGTTATAAATGAGTGAATCAAACGACATCAGTGCATCATTATCAGGCGAAGAACGCCAGGAAATTGCTGTCAGACTCAGTGAGATGCAAACAAAGTTTAAAAACTTGCCTGCTGATGCGACGCCACTAGAAAAAGCATTAACTCAACTTGATATTTCAGAGCTGATGCTGGCTTTAGATCTTAAGGAAGAAGCATGGAACGAAGCGCGTGCGACATTTGATACCTTTATCAAAAATGAACAATGGCAACATGCGGTTGAAGCTTGCAACGTGATGTACCAAACCGAGCAACCCGCTTCTATTGTGGCGTTAGGCCATGGTGTTTGGTTAGCAGTTACCTATCCAATCGAGGCCGATACCTCTATTGCTGTGCTCAATCATATTGTTGATGAAACACCCGCTGATTCAGATGGTGCCGCGGTTGCTGCAATGGCAGGTTATTATATTGCCGATATTCGTTCTACCGATGAAAATCACGACAGTATGACTTTCCTGGCAAAAACCATTTTAGGCAATGTTGCTAAGCGCCACAGTAATGTGCAAACACAAAAAGAAATGGATGCCTGGTTATTTAAGCTTGAATTAAAAGATCCTGAAGTCTTTTTACCACGCCTGTCTTTAGTGGTTAGCTCGATTGTTGAAGATAACTGGTGGTTTGATAAGGATGATCTGCGTTCACGTTTACCGGTAAACTAAGAGAACATATCATGGCTAATGCATTTCAGGACCAGTTTCTTAAAGCCGGGGTTGTGTCTAAGCAACAGGTAAAAAAGGCACAATCCGCTGCCAATAAAAAGAAAAAAGAACAACGTTCTAAAAAAGAAAAACCGGTTGATGAAAACAAGCTTAAAGCCCAGCAAGTCGCAAAAGAAAAAGCCGAACGGGATAAAGCGTTAAACCTGAGAAAAGAAGAACAGGCAAAGCAAAAAGCCATATCAGCAGAAATTGATCAGCTCATTACAAAAAACCTCGTTCAACGTGATGATGAGTGCGATATTGTTTATAACTTCGAGCATCGAAAAAAGGTCAATCGCATTTATGTTAATGCCGATATGAAACAACAAATTGTCGATGGCAAAGTGGGCATTGCCCGCATAGAAGGCCGCTATGAACTGGTGCCTAAAATCATTGCTGAAAAAATTCAGCAACGAAACGATAAACGGGTAATATTATTCGAGCCTGAAGAAACTGTTATTGACGAAAATGATCCCTACGCTGAATTCCAGGTGCCTGATGATTTAACCTGGTAACGATTAAACGTGTTTATGTTTTTCATACACTTCCATAATTTGTGGAAGTGCTGTTTTAAACGCTTTTACCACTTCAGGATCAAAGTGTTTACCCGATTCTTCATCAATTAATTTTAATGCTTTTTCTACCGGCCAGGCTTGCTTATAAGGTCGACGCGATGTTAGTGCATCAAAAACATCCGCTAACGCTACAATACGTGCAGACAATGGAATTTCCTGTCCCTTACGTTGATAAGGGTAACCACTACCATCGTATTTTTCATGATGGCCTTCTGCAATTTCAATCCCGATTTTAAACATTGAATACCCTGCCTGGTTAACCTGTTGTTCACAACGACGTAATACATCCGCACCAATAACAGGATGTTGCTTCATCTCAGCCCATTCTTCTTCAGTCAGTTTTCCCGGCTTTAATAATATGCTGTCTTCTATACCAACCTTACCTATATCATGCATCGGCGCAAAATGATAAACATGGCGGGGGTAACTACTTTTAAACTCGCCCTGGTATATACCTTCATCATAAAGTTGCTGAGCCAGTATGTATGAATACAAACTCATACGAACAAGGTGATCACCTGTTTCAGGATCGCGACTTTCCGCCAACTTGGCCAAACCTTCTACCGCGGAAACAACCAGGCTTTCCATGCCTATTGTTCGATCAAAGGCGCTACTAACTTGCACGGTAATATTATTTAATAGCTCTTTATGTGAGCTATAGTATGCTTTCTTTTTCGATGTCGCACACACCAGTAAGGCCCGTTCTTTACCGCTGATACGCAATGGAATAACAATCATAGAATGCAATTTCATTTGCAGCAGACGACTAAAGACACCATCCTCACCTTTTATATCTTTTAGATCTTCTTCCAGATCATCATAGCTAATGACATGATCTTCATTGAACACCCTTTCAATGATAGGGTGAGAATTTAATACTGCATCCCCCTCATGTAATATTTGTTCTTTTTTAGAATAAATATGTCCAATCACCATTTTTTCTTGTTCAACATCCATTCTTAACATTGCCACCCATTCTATCGGTAACAGGGTATTAAATTCCTGGTAAATAAACTTGATAATTTCATCCAGGTTGGTGGCCTGGTATATCCGGTTTGTTAAACCAAACAATGAATTTATTTTTGCGGTGAGGCGATTAAAGCTGGAGGTTAGCTGCCCTAATTCTTTGCTGTCACTAACGTCAACCTGGTGAGAAAGCTCACCAAGTGCCACGCGGTTAAAAGCATCAACCGTCATCGACATCGGCTTGAATACTTTTTTATAAACCACAAAAAAAATAGTCAGCGCGATAAGCAAGGATAAAACAATCGATGTCCGGTTTAACAAAGTAATTTGTTGTAATTTCAACTCCATCATATTTCTAAATGCCGCCGTCAGGCTAGTGGCTGCAAGAATCAGGTTGTCTTCATTATAAAGTACATACTGGGCCGCCGCTTCCAGCCTGGGCTCGTTTAGATTAACTCCCAGCTCTTTGTTCAAACCCGCTTTGAAGTTGTCCCATGACTGGGATGCTTTAACCAGCTCATTTCGTGCTGTTTTATTCCAGGTACAATAAATCGGATCATACTCATCTGAAATTTTTGCTACGCTCTTTTTAGTTTGGCGAAGGCTAAGAAATTCATTTTGAAAAAGTTCTGGTGCCAGTTTACGGGCTTTAAATGAATCAATAATCTTGTCGTAGCGAGAGATGAGCATTTGTAGCTGGTTATGGTACAAAGCAACATCACGATAATAACTTTTATAATCTCGTGGTGCGTTGTCGGCATAGCCAGCACTGTGATTTATTATTAACTGGCTTATCACTCTTAGCTGGCCGGATAAATTTAAAATCAGGTAATCATGTTTACGTAAGTTCAGTAAATAAAGTGTACTTGAAACAATGACGGCTAATACAATAAATTGTATTCCCAGTGCTGTTGCAATTTGTACCTTTAATGATCGAAACAAAAGACGCTCCTGAAACCAGCCGCATAAAAAAATTAGACCTGTTTTTTACAATATTGTTCACATCTATATCTTGTCCTTATGTATCGGCTCTGGCAATAAAAACCTGAAAAGTTTCAGTGAGATAGCTCAAATATTTTATATATTACCTTTAAAATAGGCCTATAAATAACACATCATTCCTGTTCTACTTGGAAAATAGTCGATATTTGGCATAAAATTAGAATATGAATTATTTATTACGATGCAGATTATGACCAGTTTTAAAATTACAAATGATGATGTCGGCGTGCGTGGATTACAGGAAGGGAATAAAACACCTGTCATAACCGGACCAGTGAAGCCTGTTACAGCAAGTAAGCCCGTACAAAAATCACCTGAGAATTTACCTGTCAAGACTTTACAGACCGATCGAAGAAGTCATAATGATCATCAGTCACAACGCCGACAGTTTGACCGCCGTCAGACAGATACTGCCGTGTTACTCGATACTCGAAGCCAGCATGATCGGCGAACAAAATCGGGACGAAGTGACGATGTTACGACAAACAACAACGTCACTACTTTACGTGGTATCGATGAGGAAGTTTAAGGTTATTACTACCTTTAACCTAATCCTGAAAAACTCACACCTGACAAAAGGGCCATTTCTCGATGCCAGGTTGCAAGGTCATTTTTATTAAACTCACTTAAACTGGCATGACCACAAGCACGTGCCATAACACTCATTAATTCTGCTGAAGCAGTAAAGAAATTATTTAATTGTTCTGCTGATTTTTCGATATTTAACCGTTGTCTCAAATCAGCTTTTTGTGTCGCAATTCCAGCAGGACAATTATTACTATTACAGATCCTTGCCGCCACACAGCCGATTGCCTGCATTGCACTATTTGATAGTGCAATCCCATCCGCACCTAATGCCAAGGCTTTTACAAAATCAACCGGTACACGTAAACCACCTGTAATAATAAGCGTCACATCGCCACTTTTATCTTGTTCATCAAGATAGCGACGTGCTCGTGCTAAAGCAGGAATAGTAGGAACACTGATATGGTTGCGAAACATTTCAGGTGCCGCACCAGTTCCACCGCCTCGGCCATCGAGGATAATATAATCAGCGCTTGCATCTAATGCGAACTGAATATCTTGTTCTATGTGATTGGCGCTCAGTTTAAAGCCAACCGGTATACCATCGGTAACTTCTCTTACCCTGTCAGCAAACCGTTTAAAATCATCAACGCTTGAAAGTTCTTTAAAGGTCGGTGGCGATACCGCCGCTTCACCTTCTTTAATTCCTCTTACCTGTGAAATTTTCCCAATATTTTTAGCCCCCGGTAAATGACCACCGGTTCCGGTCTTGGCACCCTGCCCACCTTTAAAATGAAAGGCCTGGACTTTAGTTAATAACTCTTCTTTATAGCCAAAACCTGCACTCGCTAACTCATAAAAGTAGCGTGAGTTAGAAGCTTGCTCTTCGGGTAACATTCCTCCTTCACCAGAACAGATGCCGGTACCGGCTAGCTCTGCTCCTTTAGCTAAGGCTATCTTGGCTTCTTCAGATAACGCACCGTAACTCATGTCTGAAACAAATAACGGGATATCGAGATTTAAAGGCTTATTCGCTTTTGGCCCGATCACAAGTTGTGTTTTAACCGGATGATCTTCCATTAAAGGTTTTCTCGCCATTTGCGCAGTCATGATCTGTAAATCATCCCAATGTGGCAATTCAACACGAGGTACTCCCATTGAAACCATGGGGCCATGATGGCCAACTTTAGCTAAACCTTCACGAGCAAGTTGATGAATATAAGTGACCGTGGGTTCTTCCAATGTATCTATCGCTGTTGGTAACTCACCCGCTTTTGCTTGTACGCCTGGCCCTTCTGTACCAATCTGTTCCTGGCTAAAGTTATTATGCGTACCATCACAAAAAGGCGCATTTGCTGTATGTTTACATGCACATAAATAAGCATCGCCCTCTTCTTCAGAAACAATAACCTTGGGGGTAAAATCCGTACCAACATGTGAACCATCACAAAAGGGTTGGCTCTTAGAACGACCACAAGTACAGAAATGGTATTCCTGTCCTTTGCCTAAGGTCACCTTAACCGGTTTATTATCGGCGATAACGGGATTACTCATATTTACGTCCTTTTAAAAACTTTTCAAATTAATAATTTCTAAATAAATCAACATTATCACATGGACTGTGAGAGCTTAAAGTGAAAGGCGAAAGCCAACGAAAAAAATGGGTTTACAATAAGGCCGCTCTCGCACTTCCCTGTGCTTTACAGCACCTGAACATCCCTGTTCAATGTAAATGAATTTTTTGAGGTGGTTTTCAACGCAGCAATTTATGATCTCACTGTTCATGTTAATCCACGAAGGGGCCATGCTGACGTATCGGCTCACCATGCGGTTTACCCATACACAACATAAAGTGGCTATCGGTTAAAGCTTCAATTTCAAGCTCATTGATTTTCTCAAAAAAGAACGCTTCACGGGCATCAACTGTTTCTCCGTTAACCTTCAGTTTTCCTGTTAACAAATAAATAAATCCACGAAAATCTTGTGGAACCTTTTCCGTTAATTTTGCAACTAAATCAAGGTTAACATCTAAATAGCGTACCGGCGTTTTTAGCTTAACCGGTGATTCATCACCAACGATAACGCGAACGATAACACCATCTTTTTTTATCTCGGGTATATTTTCTTTATCTACCTGTTGATAATCGGGATCAATGGTTTTTAAACGTTTAGCCAGGTTAATCCATAACTGTATGCCGTTACTCATGCCTTTATCACTTGGCATTTCAGAATGTTCTATGCCTTTACCCGCGGTAAAACGCTGTGCCCCACCAGTGGTGACTATTGACTGGTTGCCGAGGTTATCCTTATGTTCAATGCTGCCACTAAACATATAGGTAATGGCTTCAAAGCCGCGGTGCGGATGCGTCGGAAAACCATGCCCTGCACCAATATTAAAATTGTCCCATAATACAAACGGATCATAATTCATCATTTTACTGCTGACTGGGAATAAACGATTCACATCCACACCATCACCTTCGCTCATTTCCATGGCGGGTTTAATAAACGTGGTATTTTCAGTTGTAGTGGTTTCCATTACATGTCCCCCCTGTTATGTGGTTGAGTAAGATCCTGTTCTGGCCCTAAAGGCACAATGCGTGTTGGATTGATCATGTCATGACTGTAATAGTAATGATATTTGATATGATCAAAATTCGTTGTATCAGCTATCCCTTGATACTGGTAAAGCTCTAACATAAAGTTAAACAGGTTAGGATAATCCGCAATGCGTTTTTTATTGCATTTAAAATGCCCGACATACACCGCATCAAAACGAATTAACGTTACAAACAAGCGCCAGTCAGCTTCAGTTAATACATTACCGGTTAAATAACGGTTCTGACTTAATATCGATTCAACTTTATCTAAGGCATTGAACAAACTGTTATAGGCTTTTTCATAAGCCTTCTGGGTTGTCGCAAAACCGGTTCGATATACACCATTATTAATATTGTCATAAACCAAGCTATTGATTTCATCAATCTCTGTTCGTTTATCTTCAGGATAAAAATCAAGTGCACGTGCTTCTTCATCGTCAATCAAATGATTAAACGCGCTATTTAATATACGAATAATTTCAGAGGATTCATTATTGACTATCGTTTGATTTTTTTTATCCCATAAAACAGGTACAGTTACAATTCCACTGTAATCAGCTTGCGCTTTTGTATAAATTTCATGCATACGATTATAGTTATATAACGTATCGCCAGTCGCCGCGGGGTAATTATCTTTAAAGTCCCAGCCCAGGTTATCCATAAAAGGATGAACCACCGATACGCTAATCATATCTTCAAGTTTTTTTAACTTACGAAAAATCAAAGTACGGTGTGCCCATGGGCAAGCATAAGAAACGTATAAATGATAACGCCCTTTTTCTGCCTCATCCGCTGTGATGATGTCACGAAACTGCGAATCTTTTCTAACGTATTCACCATCATCACTGACCTTATCAAACCAGTCTTCTTTTATTTGTCCGTTAATTAGTAAACTCACGATATTGTCCTTAAATAATTACATTTATTCAAAATATCCAGGTGACTATTAAGTCACCTGGGTAACAGTATTTTTACTTGCTATGTGAACCATCACAAAAAGGTGCATTCGCTGTTTTTTTGCAAGCACATAAATACACCGTTTCAGTTTTCTCAGCAGTAAATTCTTTTGGTTGAAATTCCGTACCCTGGTGAGAGCCATCACAAAAAGGCTGATTCTTACTTTTTCCACAAGAACACCAGTAATATGACTGACCGGCTTCAACCTCTACCGCACACGGTTCATTTTGAGGACTTAATGGTTCTGACATTTTCTTCTCCTTAGTATTGTTACTTTATCTGTTGTCTATTTTATTTATTTACGATTTTCTAAACTAAATGCACCCGGACCATGCTCGGCTAATAATAACAAGCCACCAGCAATAGCGAAGTTTTTCATAAACAAAATCATCTGCATCTGCTCACCCAGATTGCTGTGGAAGATTATCGCGGCCACGACGGTAAAAGCCGCTAATGCATATGACACTAAACGTGTTTGCCATCCCACGATTAAAGCCAGGCCACCACCGGCTTCCAAGATAATAACCAGCGGTAATAACATACCGGGCACCCCCATTGCCTCCATGTAGCCCTGGGTACCGGCATAGCCAGTGATTTTTGAAATACCCGCCAATAAAAAAATATGGGCCAGCAATATTCGGGCAACTACGCTACTATATTTACTCATTGTCCTTCTCCTCGTGTTTAATTAAGCTGTTAAAACATACTATAGAGCAATTTATTAGATATAAAAGTACAATAATTTGCTGAAATACATCAGTTTAATTGATATATTAACCGTATGAAGACGCATCCTCGAGTAACATTAGACCAATGGCGAGTTTTCCAGGCCATTATTGAACAAGGTGGTTATGCCCAGGCTGCCGCTAGCTTGCATCGCAGCCAGTCTGCGATTAGCTATTCCATGTCACGCTTGCAAGAACAACTGGGTATCGCCCTGCTAAAAATAGAAGGCCGTAAAGCGATGCTAACCGATGAAGGCCAAATCTTATTAAACCGCTCCCAACAACTCATCGAGGAAGCCAGTGAAATAGAGAATTTTGCTCACCACTTATCCCGGGGGCGGGAAGCTGAAATTAAACTGGTGGTGGATGCCGCGTTTCCTAATGACCTGTTAATGAATGCCTTGTCTCGCTTTGCCAGTCAAAGCCAGGGAACCCGGGTTCAACTCAGGG
Organism: uncultured Ectothiorhodospiraceae bacterium; assembly: GCA_947258695.1. Classification (GTDB taxonomy): domain Bacteria; phylum Pseudomonadota; class Gammaproteobacteria; order UBA6429; family Thiohalophilaceae; genus JAGLTQ01. Next base: position 46,010 of record CAMYJG010000006.1, read on the forward strand.
AGGTCATTCTCTCCGGCGCGATTGATGCCCTGGTCAGCGATGCTGCTGAGCTGGTTATCGGCGTTGAAACCCCTGCAGGTTATCTCTCAGATCCAATCATTAATGTCGAAATGATTGCCGTTGCACACCAAAGCCACCCATTGAATCAATTAAATCGAAAAATTAACGCGACCGACCTCGCCCAACACATGCACGTGGTCATTAGTGATTCTGGTCAACATGAGAAAATGGATGTTGGCTATTTAAGCGCACAGGATCGCTGGACTGTCAGTAGCATTGATAGTGCCCTCAATGCCATTGAACATGGACTTGGTTATGGCTGGATACCCAGTAATCGCTTAATCGAACCTTTAGCCGATGGCCGTCTTAAACCGCTATTGCTGGAACAAGGTGCAAGTTACAAAGCCTATCTGTATATGAGCTATGGTCATCCTCAGAATATAGGACCGGCAACCCGCGAACTGGCTGAGATTATAAAAGATACAGTGGAAAGAATTATTTAAGTGGTTTGTCTGTTAGCAGCTGCTACTTCAACCGGTCAAAAACAGTCATCATATTGAATTTAAATCTTATCTTGCAAAAATTTCGCTAATTCAATAATGGTTTGATGTTCAAATAAATCGGTGACATCCACCTTTTCGGGATAACGATCATCAATTTGTTGATGAATTTCAGCTAAGGTTAATGAGCTTATGCCTGACTCAAAGAAATTATCATTAACACCTAAACTGCTATCCTCAATCACGTTATCGCAAATCGATTTAATTTCCTGCTCTAATGGCGACAGGTTTTCATCAGTTGTTTCTGCTTTAGGTTGTTGTAATGAACTGATTTCATTTAACACATCGGTATATTCACCATTAGCATAGGCATCACCGAGCATACGGCGTTGCACTTTTCCGCTGGTGGTTTTCGGTATGCGGTTGACCGGAATAACATGGTCAATCTCCAGACCAGATTGTTCATTTAATGACTTAGCCGCTTGTTTCGCTAAACCAATGAAATCTTTGATGTCTGCGCGGTATAAAATAAAGATTATCAACTCGTCACGTTGTAGCTTTTCACTCCAGACGCCATAGACCACCACTTTACCAAGCTCCAGGCCTTCGATGTCAAGTAACAGGTCTTCCAGATCATGCGGGTAATAATTTAAACCGTTAGCAAAAATAATATCTTTGGCACGACCGGTAATAATTAATTCCTGGTTTGTAATAAATCCCAGGTCACCGGTATCTAACCAGCCATCCGAAGTAATCGCGGCATGATTGGCTTCTTCGTTTTTATAGTAACCTTTGGTCACGTTCGGGCCACTGATCTGAATGCTGCCTACCGTTTCATCGGCAAAAACAGTTTCTTTATCGGCTATGCGTACTAAACAATCTAAAACTGGCTTACCGACAATGGCAAAACTTAATGCATCCGAATTATTTGCTTCAACAAATTTAATTGTCTCACCGACATTTAAGTTGTGGCGATCTACATGCACAGCGCGATACTCTTCACCAGCAACAGGAAATGAAACTGCTAATGTTGCTTCTGCCATGCCGTACACGGTAAACATGGTTTCACGTTTTAAACCGTAATCTTTCATGGTGTCTAAGAAGGTGTCACATAAATCGGTTGAAATCGGTTCTGCGCCATTATAAATAAGACGAACACAAGATAAGTCGACATTGTCCAGGGATTTCTTGCTTAATGATTTTAGAAAATGTTTATAACCAAAGTTAGGCGAGCATAAAACAGTCGCTTTTTTCTCACTGACTTTTTCTAACCAGAGTACGGGGCGACGACTAAACAAATCGGTTGCCATTAAACATTGAGTCATATTGTAAGCCACCATATTTAAATGGAAGCCGATCAAACCCATGTCGTGGGTTAAAGGCATCCAGCTAAAGCTGATATCTTGATCGCTATAATGTGCACCTTCTCCGATAGCATTCAGATTAGTGATAATATTTTTATGCGTCAGCATAACGCCTTTCGGATCACTGGTTGAACCGGACGAGAACTGGATAAAGGCTAAGTCATCAGGCTGTGGGGTATATATTTCACCTTTACCGGATACCGCAGTAACTTCACTGACTAATAACGTTTTTTCTTTTATTTGTGTATACGCAGCCAATGCCTGGTTGTCATTTGCATATTGCTGTAAACGTTCAGTCAAATCATCCGAGGTATACAGGTGGGGTCGCTCTAACTTGGAAAAAATTTTAAATAATTTAGAACGATGCTCATCACTGATACCTACCGCGATAGGGACAGGAATAATGCCGCCTAAAATACAGCCCCAAAAAATATCAATAAAATTTTCATTACTACGTAGAAAAATAATACATTCGTCGCCCTGCTTTAAACCACGTTGTTGCAATGCATAAAGTCGGTTTTGAGCACGATCGTATAAATCAGCATAACTGATGGTAACTTCTTTATCTTTACCATCAATATAAGTAATAAAACGGTCGGTGCTGGAATGTTGTTGTAATGTTTCAACCAGGTTAGAAAATGCGATCATAATACTTAAATAACTTCCAATTTTATCTTCTTGTTAACTTCATCATTATATTTGTTTTACTGCGCAGATTAACCTGCGGATCAATCTCTACCGCTTCTTGTTCCGCCAGTTCTAACTTAAATTGTTGCGCCATGGTGCCAAGATGAATCTGCATTTCAACAATACTGAAATAATCGCCGATACAACGACGTGGCCCGGCTGAAAAAGGAATAAAGGCAAACTTATGACGTTTTTTTACTTCATCAGGCAAAAAATGATCCGGGTTAAACTCTTCCGGCTTATCCCAATGCTGTGGATGGCGGTGTATAAAATACGGTGCAAAAAAGATATTAGTACCGGCAGGAATATTATAGCCACCGATAGTATCATCAGCGATTGCTGTTCTTGAATAAAGCCAGACCGGTGGATATAAGCGTAAGGTTTCTTCAAGCACCTGCTGAGTAAACTGCAAAGTAGCCACTTCTGCAAAAGTAGGAATATCACCGGCTACGTTACTATCGACTTCATCATGTAATTTTTTTTCTTCTTCAGGATGAAGCGCTAATAAATACCAGGCCCAGTTTAAAGTAGTGGCACCGGTTTCATGCCCGGCAATGATCATCGTCATGACTTCATCGATGATTTCTTTATCACTCATGCCTTCACCGGAATCTTTATCCACTGCTTGCATAAATGCTTCGAGGAAATCATCATAACGTTTAGATGATTCACGACGCTCATTAATTAATTGTTGCACTAAAGACTGTAAAGCCCGGAACTTCATAACAAATTGAATATCACGCGCCAGGTCTTGAGTCAGAACGTCAAACGGATTTTGTCCTTCCTGTTGTGTCAGCTTATCCAGGTCATCACTGAACAGGCAGCGCAGTATAATCTCGAGTGACAGTTCACTCATGTCAGCAGTAAGATTAATTAACTCGTTGTTATCTGCTTTTTCTTGCCACTTAGCTAACCAGTCCTGATTCGCTTTTTGCATCTTCTGCGCCAGGCCATCGATACACTTACGGCTAAAAGCCGGCTGGATCATTCTTCGCTGTTTACGCCAAAACGCACCATCGCTGACAATAATGCCATTCCCCAACAGCATTTTTACCCGCTCAAAACCCGGGCCTTTTTTATAGTTTTCATGGTTTTTCACCAGGATGGCTTTCACCGCATCCGGATCATTGATCAAAATCGTATTATTAGCCCGGGTAACGGGTTTTATCAGGCAAAAATCACCGTATTCTGCGATATAATCTGCCACCTTTGGAAACGACTCATCCGTGGTATTCAGATCATACGGCGTATCCGGGCCAGCAGGTAAATTGAGTGTTTGAGCTTGAGTTGAGGTCATTTTATGGATTGTTTGGGACAAAATGTCAGTATCGATACTATATTATAAAGTCAGTCAGGAAAGAATAAGTTCGCCACAACTATCTGCACAAATTGCTGACTGGGTTGAAGAATTACCCGAAATTAAGCGACAACAGATCCTGCGATTACGCCAGCCAAAAGATCAACTATTGTCGTTAGCCGGTCTGCAACTTCTAAAGCTGGGCATTTCTGAACTCACCGGCCTGCCTTTTTCTCTGAACCAGCTTCAGTTCCCTGATAAAGCCAAACCCTATTTTGATAGCAATATTGACTTCAATATCTCGCATTCAGGTGATGTGGTTTGTTGTGTAATATCTGAGCAATTCAAAGTAGGCATCGATGTGGAATTGCATCGTCAGGTTACCCCTGCGACGATGAATAAATTCTTAAATGACGCTGCAATTCCACTTAACGAAGATAGTGCTAAAAACCGGCAACAACAGTTTTTTGATATCTGGACTAAAAACGAAGCCATTATTAAAGCGGCTAATTTTGGTTCGATATTTAACATGCATGATCTGAAATACCAACAAGATGGTGCTTATTATCAGGATCAGTTCTGGTATACCTACCCGGTTGAAATTCTTTGTGCCGATGAAAATAAAGAATATACTTGTCACATTGCTTGTTCAGAAAAAATCAGCAATAGTGCAGATAAAAAAATTAAAGCCCAATATGTTTCTCAATTATAAAAGGTACTTACTATGCGGACTATGACATGGAAGCGTAAGCTTGGTTACGCAATTCTCCGCCCGATAATAAAATTCATTATGTCGTTTTTCTGGTGGACCTGTCGTGTTGAAAAAATCATCGGCGATGAGCATGCACAACAATTAATTGAGAAAGGCGAACCTATTATTCCCTGTTACTGGCACCAGATGCATATTTTTGGTTCCTGGTATATGCGACAACTACAAAAGCGTGGTCTTAAAATTGGTTTTTTAATTAGTCCATCGGTGGATGGTGAGATACCGGCAAAAATAGTTGAGTCCTGGGGCGCTGTTGCCATTCGTGGTTCAAGTAACCGAACCGGTGCCCGCGCTTTAAAAGACATGTATAACACGATTGTTAAAGATAAGATCTCACCGGTGACCACATCCGATGGTCCAACCGGTCCCATACATAAATTTAAACAAGGGGCTGTCATGCTGGCACAACTCACTCAAAGCCCAATGTTGCCCATTGCTTATAGCGCAAGTCGTTACTGGGAATTAAGTTCATGGGACAAGTTTATTATCCCCAAACCTTTTTCACGTATTGTCATTGCGATTGGCGAACCACACATGATTGATAAAAAACTCAATGCAGAAGAAATGGAAGCCGCACGATTAAAAATGGAAAAGGATATGAATGACTTAATCGATCAAGCAAGAAATGCCTTATAACTTTATAGTTTTATCTTGAAAGTTCACTACGCACATTTTCTAAAACATTTTTCATATGTATTGAGTCTTGCTGGATTTTAGTAAACTCATCGACAGACAACGGTTTACTAAAGAGGAAGCCCTGGATAGTTTTACAACCCAGCGCATGTAAATAAGAAAGTTCCTGTGCCGTCTCAACACCTTCAGCGACAACATCAAGGCGTAAGCTGTGGGACAACGCCATAATGGCGGTTACAATAGCAGCGTTATCACCTGCACTTCTGTCCTGAACATTGGTAATAAAAGAACGATCTATTTTTAAGGTATCGATTGGGAATTTTTTCAGGTAACTTAAAGAAGAATAGCCGGTACCAAAATCATCAATCGAAATTGCCACACCGAGTTTTTTAACCTCATGCAGGATATCAATATTTTTTGTAACATCTTCCATCAAACAACTTTCAGTCAATTCAACCTCAAGATATTTGGCCTCGAGTTCTGTTTCTTTTAAGGCCAGTTCAATGCGTTCAATAAAATCACCTTGTTTAAACTGCTTACTTGAAACATTAACTGAAACAGCTAATGGTTCCAGCCCCTGCTCTTGCCATGCTTTATTGAGACGACAAGATTCACGTAACACCCAGTCACCCACTTCAACGATCATCCCGCTTTCTTCTAACAGGGGAATAAATTCTAGTGGTGAAACTATTCCACGTTCAGGATGCATCCAGCGAATTAAAGCTTCCATACCTTTGATATTACCAGTCGCGGCATCCACTTTAGGTTGAAAATACAAACAAAACTCACCTTGTTCCAGCGCCTTACGTAAATCGTATTCTTCATTCAGGCGTTTTGTATTAACGATATTCATATCGCTATTGTAATATCGGTAAGCATTACCACCTGACTGTTTCGCATTGTCTAATGCTAACGCAGCGTACTGGCTTAAATTATCAACTGAGCCTTCATCGGTAGGATAAACAGAGATACCATAACTTAATTTTAAAATGATGTTTTCCCCGTCAACTTGAAACGGGTCACTCATGCCTTTTATGATGCGTTGTAATGCACGATCCACTTCTTCTTTGTGATCGATAAGATTCATAATCAAACCAAATCCACTTCCGCCCAGCCGGGCAACTGTATCACTATCCCGTACTAAGTTATGTAAGCGCGATGCAATTTCAGAAATTAATACATCCCCTTTTTTATAGCCATAGTGATGGTTAATTTCCGATAACTTATCAATATCCAGGTTAACCACTGCAAGAACTTTATCGTGCCGCTTTGCCAGTGCTAGTGCAGTTTCAAGATGCTCAAGATAAAGAGGATGATTGGGTAAATGCGTTAACGAATCATGTAATTGCTCGTTGGATACAACTACTGCATTTTTGTTTGAAAACCTTAATACAAAGTTAATCAGGGTAAAGACTGACAAAGTTATAAAAGCAGTGACATAAAACGCCACCGGCAAAGTGAAAATTTGCTGTGTCTGTAAAATAACTAACGATAAAACAACAAGTGTCAGTAGCAATAATATATAAGTAAAGCGTTCAGACTGAATAAAGGGGGCTTTTAACAATTTCACAAACTTTCCGATACCATTATTTATATTTATAGAGTTGGTATCGGAATTTAGCTGACAATCTTTAGTTAATTTAATGCCTGGCTATGCTATAAAATTTACTAAAGGGAAAAGAAAATAACCTGTAACATATTGATATCAATAGATATTTATATCAGCTCAGATTTTTTCAGGTGTTCCCGGAACAGGTGAAATAACTCAGACCTCTCAACCGGTTTAGCCAAAAAGCCATTTGCGCCAACCCGCAAGCCCCAAAACTTCTCGGTAGCCTGCTCATTACCACTAATAATGATAATTGGAATTGTCTTGGTCGCTTCGTCTTTGCGTAAAATTCGTGTCGCCTGAAAACCATTTAGGCCAGGCATTATCACATCCATCAAGATTAAATCAGGGCTGTGAATTTTCGCCATCTCAATGCCTTCTTCACCGTTTGCAGCACTGATAATACTGTAACCTGTTGGTTCCAGCGTTTTCTTTAAAACAGCGATCGCCGTTTTGGAGTCATCAACAATGAGAATTGTTGCTTCATCTGGAAGTTTTACCCGCTCGTTACTTCGCCTTTCCTGGTCATTATTCTGACCACCACCAAACATCGATTTCAGATTAAAAGCCATAATTTTTTCCATAAAATGGGTAATTTCAGACTATTCTATCGAATATTTCAAAAACAGCAAGAGAAGACATTTATAGTATTAACTCAGAATAAAGATTAATATTATTTCCGAATAATTTCGAATTTTCCCAAGCGCAAGCAAAGCCCATAAATACGATGAAGCACATAACAAACCGATATTTAGGACAGTTCATAATTTTTTTCATCTGCTGCCTGTTATCGATAAAAACTGGCTTGGCCAAAAATGAAATCGTCGTAGCCGTTTCATCAGGGGATGAAATTAATGTTGAAAAATACCCTGCCTCCGGAAAATACCTGCTACTGTGGCCGGCTCCGGAATATGGCTTACGCGGAGCACACCGTTCCCTGGCAAATCTGTTGAGCAAGCAAAATATTGAAGTGTGGCATGCGGATATCCTGCAATCGCTATTCTTACCGCAAAGCTCGACCTCGATTAAAAAACTAGATGGTAAGCATGTCGCGGACTTAATCGAATATGCGCATCAGAAAACGGGGAAAAAAGTCATTCTCGCTGGTGACTCCTATGCAAGCATCAGTGCATTAATGGCTGCACATCAATGGCAAAAAAGACAACACGCTCAACCATACCTGGTTGGGGCCATCCTGTTTTCTCCCTATACCTATTCTACAATTCCACCACTCGGGCAATTACCTGAATATATGCCCATCATTTCAGCAACTAATATTCCGATCATGATTTACCAGGGGAAAAATATCGGTAACATTGGCCAATTTGATACCCTGGTGCAAAAGCTGCAGCAACATGGCAACCCGGTTTATACCCGTCTTATAGCAAAAGAGATAAGTTTATTTTACCAAGATGAGCCGACTAATAAAATGTTGCGCCAGATGAAACCTTTGGCCAATAACATAAAAAAAATGATTTCTATTTTAGAAAAACACCCCCTGCCTAAAAAGCCTGTTGCATTAAAAAAAGCGAAACATAAAAAAAGCGGGATTGATATTTACTTAAAAAAATACCGGGGCTCCATCAAGCCGATTCCGATTCACCTGAAAGATGCGTATGGCAGGCTTGTAAATAAAGCAAGCTATACAGATAAGGTATATGTTATTAATTTCTGGGCAACCTGGTGTCCCCCCTGTGTTGAGGAAATACCATCACTAAACCGGCTAAAGGAAAAAATGCAAGGCAAGCCTTTTGAGTTGATATCGATTAATTATGCTGAAGATAAAACCACTATCCTCAATTTTCTGAAAAAAGTAAAAGTCGATTTTCCCGTTTTACTTGATCATGATGGCTCCTTCGCCAAGCAATGGAACGTGATTACTTACCCATCAACGTTTGTTATCGATAAAAAAGGGAATATCAAGTATGGTGTCAATGCCGCTATCGAATGGGACTCGCCTGAGTTTATAGAAAAAATTAATGCTTTACTCCAATAATCAGAATTCGAGGTTAGAGATGCTTGATAAAATAAAATATATTTTTATATTCATAACCATCACTATGCTTATTTCATCATGTGCGACACTAAATAAAGATGAATGTAAAACTGCAAACTGGCGAACTATTGGATATGAAGACGGCACAAAAGGTCATAAAGCCTCGAGAATTGGCCAGCATCGTTCTGCCTGTGCAGAGCATGGTATTAGTCCAGATTTAAATCTATACAACCAGGGCCGAGAGCAAGGTTTGAAAAAATATTGTATCCCTACTACTGCCTATCGAAAAGGCTTGTCTGGTTACAGTTACAATGGTGTATGTGCTGGTTATAATGAAAAAATATTTGTCGATGCATTTAATTATGGTTTGACCATATATAAAGCTAAACGTCGATTAAATAATCTTAAAAATAAATATTCTCGGGAACTGGATTATATTTCCGGGTTAGAAGCTGAACTGCATGAGAAAGAAGACTGGCTGGTGAGCGGAAAACTCTCAAAAGTTAAAGCCCTTATCATTTTAAAAGAATCAAAAGAAATCGCTGAAGAAATAGGAAGAGCAAAAAGCAACCTGCAGATTCTTGATGGGGAAATTTATGATCAAAAGCAACATATTATACATTTAAAGCAACAATATAATTATCACTGAGATTAATTATTAGCCGCTTCGAGCTGCTCACTAATTTCCAGCCAGTCAAATTCGACTTGTTGCAAGGAGCTTTCAACTTCGGCCTGATCTTTTAATAGTTTTTTTAAGTTTTCTTTATTGCTTTCATTGTATATCGCATTATCAGATAGCTTTTCTTCGAGCAATGATTTGCTTGAGCTTAACTCCTGCAATTGTTTCTCAAGATTTTTTAATTTATTTTGCAAGGGTTTTAACAGTTTTCTTTTTTCAGCCGATTGCTGTCTTAATGCTTTCTTATTTAAAGCATCATCTTGCGGCATTTCATTTTCAGTTGTTGAAGCAGACAGTGACTTAAGCTGCTGACTCAGCCATTGACGATAATCATCTAAGCTACCATCAAATTCAACGACACGGCCGTTTGCCACCAGGTAAAAATTATCTGACACTGTTCTTAATAAATGGCGGTCATGCGAAACAATGATCATCGCGCCATCAAACTCCTGCATTGCAATAGTTAGCGCATGTCGCATTTCAAGGTCAAGATGATTAGTTGGTTCATCCAGCAATAATAAATTTGGCTTTTGATATACCAATAAAGCCAATACTAAACGTGCTTTTTCGCCACCAGACAACGGGGCAACAGGTTCAATGGCCATATCATTATTAAAGGCAAAGCCTCCAAGGTATTTACGCAGATCATTTTCAGTTGCTTTCGGATCAATACGCTGCAAATGCAATAAGGGGCTTGCTTCAAAATCCAGCTGTTCAAGCTGGTGTTGGGCAAAATACCCGATGTTTAAATCTTTAGCTGTTGTTATATTTCCACTTAATGCTTTTAACTCGCCTGATAGTAATTTAATTAAGGTCGATTTACCTGCACCATTATGCCCAAGCAAACCAATGCGATCCCCCGGATGAATATTGAGTTTAACATTGGATAAAAGCGGCGCCGCACTATAACCAACTGCAACATCGATTAAAGTAATAAGTGGATTAGGCATTTTATCTGCCTGGCGGAAACTAAAACTAAAAGGCGAATCAACATGTGCCGGGGCTATCAGCTCCATCCGTTCTAATGCTTTAACCCGACTTTGTGCCTGTTTTGCTTTTGTGGCTTTAGCCCGAAAGCGCTCAACAAACTTATGCATATGTTGCACTTCACGTTGTTGTTTTTCATAGGCTGATTGTTGCGAAGCTAACTGTTCCGCGCGACGAATTTCAAAAGAAGAATAATTACCGGCATATAATGCTATTCCCTGGTTTTCGATATGTGCAATATTATCTGCCACGTTATCCAAAAATTCGCGGTCATGTGAAATTAATAACAGTGTGCCTTTATAATTATTAAGCCATGCTTCAAGCCAAATTACTGCATCCAAATCCAGGTGATTCGTTGGTTCATCAAGTAACAGGATATCTGAACGACACATTAATGCTTGTGCCAGGTTAAGGCGCATACGCCAGCCACCTGAAAACATTTTTACTTCACATTGTTCTTGCTCACTACTGAAACCTAAACCATGGAGTAATGTTGCAGCACGACTAATCGCGGTATAACCATCAATGGCTTCCATTTCAGCATATAAATGTGCTAACTCTTCACCCTGGTTATTCTCTTCTGCTTGTTTAATTTCTTTTTCCAGCTTCCTTAACTGAATATCACCGTCCAGAACATATTCGAGTGCTGTCTTATCCAGCGCGGGCGTTTCCTGTGCAACATGAGCAATCACAAGATCTTTAGGTAAAGACACATCACCTGTATCAGCATGCAGAGCACCAAGAATTAAAGAAAATAAACTTGATTTACCAACACCATTAGCGCCGGTAATACCCACCTTTTGCCCATGATGAATGGTTACATTAACATCATGTAATAATTCGCGCGGACCACGGCGTAATGATAAATTTACAAATTTAAGCATGCCAGCAGTTTAACAGATCGTGCAGTAATATGGTTTTCTTCCAGGCATATTCACATCTCAGCAATTAAATTGCTAGCAACAGTCTATTTTCTTATCTATTATAGCTATAGTTGATTAAATCTTAGGAATTTATCATGAACAAACATTTGGTTATCTCAGCACTGGGCAATGATCAACCAGGTATTGTTAACGAGTTATCAAAAGCTATTCTTAATCAAGGCGGCAACATTACTGAAAGCCGGATGACCGTTTTAGGTGGTGAGTTTGCCATGATGTTACTGGTAACGGGTAGCCCGGAATGTATCGATAATATTATTTCCAGGCTTGATAAAACTGGTGAGAAATTAAACTTAACGATAATTGCAAAAGAAACACAGCCACAGACCTCTGAGTCAAAACGACTACCATACCAGATTACAGTGGTTTCTATGGATCATCCCGGTATTGTTCATGATATTTCTGATTTTCTTTCCAGCCGGCGACTCAATATTGAAGAAATAGAAACTAAGACTTACCCGGCTGCACATACCGGTACACCAATGTTTTCTCTGGATATGACCATTAGTATCCCGGCTGATAGTTCTGTACGATCTTTACGCGATGAATTTATCACTTTTTGCGATGATTTGAATTTAGATGCGAGTTTAGAAAGTAAACGTTAAACCTATTCCAGAATATTCGCGCTTTCTTATAAACCAGTTACCAGGCTTACTATCAATGGTTAGTAAACCTTTGTGAACAAGTTAAACCTTTGTGAACAAGTTAAACTTTTCTGTTCTAAATCAATATATCCTTTCATTTACTGTTATATTCTCTATAACTATATTAATAGTATAAACACTAACAACATACAATATTTCCCCTTAATAATGTAATGATATATGGATCAAAAAAATTCTCATAAAAAAATAAATGTATTGGTTCATAGATCTGGATTTTTTCAGGTATTGAGCGGTTTCATACTACTGCTATTAACTTCCATTTGTGTGGCAAGCGATGTTTCTCTACAGAAAACGATAAAACAAGATAACAATACCGTTTTGCGTGTTGTTGGCTGGGATGTGTATGCAGACCCGGTAACCAAGAATAAAACTATCGGCTATAAAGAATTTGAAAAGAAGCATGGTGTCACGATTGAGTTTACGCCCTTAAATAACCTTGATGACATTATTACGGCGACTGAATCTTCAACAGATTATGATGTCATTATAGTATCTAACGAAGGGATTCATATCTTGTCGCAAATGGAACTCATCGCCCCTTTGCAAATAAAACAGTTACCTAATTTTCAAGATTTATATCCCAGCCTAAAGTTAAGTAAATGGATTAAGCATAATAATCAGCTTAAAGCAGTTCCATGGGCATGGGGTCCGACGGGGTTACTTTTTAACACGAAAACAATAGCAGAACCTGATAGCTGGAATATATTATGGGACGAAAGATACCAGGGAAAAATATCATTATGGGATGACGTGTCCATGATATGGACAACAGCACTTACTTTAGGTCATAAAAATATTTATAACCTGACCCAGACGCAACTCGATGAAGTAAAACATAAGTTAATTCAACTAAATAACCAGGTATTTGATTACTATAGCGGTGGCGACCAGGCGGAAGAGTTTATCGAGCATGGGCATATATCTATGTTAAATAGCTGGTATGACCCTTCTGCAAGGTTACGCAAACAAGGTCATCAACTAAAGATGATTATTCCAAAAGAAGGGGCTGTCGGTATGTTTGACAGTTATTTAATAAGTTCAAGTTCAAGCAAGACCACACTTGCGCACCAATATATCAACTTTCAAATCAGCAATAACATTCAAACAGAAATGTTTCGAGTTACAGGATTAATTCCTGCAAATAGCAAAACAAAGAACTTTCTAAATAAAGATGAGATAAATTTCTTACCTGTAAATGAAGAGAATTATTTCAAGAAAATGTTGCTTTGGGACGTAATGCCAAGAAAGCATCTCTATGACAAAGTGCTTAATGAAGTTAAACAAGACCTGCAAAAAAGGAGCAAAACTTCTGTCGAGTTAAAATTAACAGCCCATGAAAAAAAATGGCTAGCCGAAAATCCTACGGTAAAGTTTACAGGTGACCCAAACTGGTTACCTTATGAAGCTTTTAAAGCTGACGGCACATACATAGGGATTGTTTCAGAACATATTAAATTAATCTCTGAGAAAACCGGGTTAATATTTAAAATGAGCCCCAGTAAAACATGGACTGAATCAACTGATAAAGCAAAACAAGGTATAGTAGATGTACTTTCAGAAACAGATGACTCAGATTTAAGTACACACCTTGAGTTTACCACCCCCTATATTTCTAACCCTATTGTCATAGCAATGTCCAGCAAGGAAAACTATATTGAAAACATCACCAGCATTAAAAATAAAAAAATCGCACTAATTAAAGACTATGGTTATGCCTCAAAAATTCGAAAAAAATATTCAAATATTAATTTTATCACTGTAGAAAATATACAATCTGGCTTGCTTGCAGTATCTACAGGTGAAGTCAATGCACTATTATGTACACATGCATTATGTAGTTATACTATTTCCGAGTTAGGACTAAATGACGTTAGAATTACCGGAAGAACAGAATTTGATACCAAGCTTGCTCTCGGAGTGCAAAAGAATCAACATAATCTTTTATCTATACTCAATAAAGCAATTGCAATAATCACTCCTGCAGAACAACAATTGATATTTGATAAATGGATAAAAGATAAATATGTTGAAAAAATTGATTACACACTTGTCTATCAAATCGTAGTTGTTGCTATACTACTTTTATTCTTATTCATATTCTGGAATCGCCGTTTAGAACATGAGGTTAAAGAACGCACAAAAGAACTCACTATTGCTCGTGATGAGGCACAACGTGCAAACCAAAGTAAATCAGCTTTTTTATCCCGCATGAGCCATGAGCTACGCACGCCACTGAATGCTATTCTTGGCTTTTCCCAGATTCTAGAGCTTAATACCGATAATAGTTTTAAAGATGATGACCTCGAGTCTATCGATGAAATTAGTATAGCAGGCAAACATTTACTGGAACTTATTAACGAGGTACTTGATCTATCACAAATTGAAACCGGGGATTTAAAATTAAAAATAAAAGATATAGAACTAACCGAAATCGTTAATGGATCCCTTGCCTTAATTAAACCTCTGATAGAAAAATCAAATATTGAGATTATATCCCCGGCTAGCAGTGAACAAATCTATGTCATGGCTGATCGTGTACGTATCAAACAAATAATTATTAACTTACTGGCAAATGCAATTAAATATAATACTGAAAATGGAAAAATTGAGCTTACATATGAAAAGCGAGACAACATAATTTTATTATCATTTAAAGATACTGGAATAGGTATAGCAGCTGAATTTCATGAACATGTTTTTGAGCCCTTTGAGCGGCTAAATGCTAATACAACTAATATTGAAGGCACAGGTATTGGCTTAGCACTTTCGAGAAAATTGATTCAGCTTATGGATGGCAATATTGGATTTACCAGTGAAGAAGGAAAGGGATCAACCTTCTGGATAGAAATGAAACAAGGCAGTAATAATGTTTCTCAAAGTACTGTCAAATCAGTAAGCCATCCAGAGTACAAGACTGATAATAAAAATTCTATTTTATATGTAGAAGACAACCCCGCTAATCTTCGTTTGGTATCACGTCTTTTGAAAAAACAGGAAGGGGTAACTCTTTATGATGCACCAAATGGCTCTGTCGCAATGGATTTATTGTCATCGCCGAATAAATTTACTCTCATTCTTCTGGATATCCAGTTACCCGGTGATATCAACGGTTTTGAAATATTAAAAGTAATCAGAGCTAACCCGGAAAATCCTGATATCCCTGTTATTGCTATTAGCGCTAATGCTACGGAACACGATATAAAAGAAGGTTTACGTGCTGGTTTCGATGAATATATAACTAAGCCAATCAATATTATTAACTTTATGAATACGATAAACTCTTTTTTAAAATAAAATTCTATGTAACTTTTCTTCTAATTACTATCCTGGCCATACACGATTATTCGTCCTTTTCCTCCTTCTTTAGATTTATACATAGCACCATCGGCTTCCCGCATTGCTTCATCAACACCGATCATGTTTTCACCGATAATCCGAATACCAAAACTGGCACCTACTTGTAGTTCATCTCCCTGGTAATTAAAAGGCTCGGATATAATTTTCTGCAATTTTTCCGCCAGGCTAATTGATTCTTTAATTGCCAGGGGCAGGTTACTGTTCAATCGATTTAATAAAATAACAAACTCATCACCGCCAATGCGACTCGCCTCATCTTCTGCCCGAATATGTTTTTTCAAACGATTAGCTATTTCTACCAGGAGAGCGTCGCCTGCAAAATGCCCATAAGTATCATTGACCGGCTTAAAATCATCGAGGTCAACTAATAATAAGGCCGCATAATATTTATGTCGTACACATTCCGCGATAAGCTTTTCAATATTCCTGACTAACACCCTACGATTAGGTAAACCTGTTAGTTGATCGGTATAAGCCATGTTTGAAAGCTGGGTTAAAACTTCATCTCGCGCCAATATAAACGGTTTAATAATCCAGAGGTAAAAAAAAGGAGAGGCTAGCAGGACTAATAATACTACATCTATAATCGCTGCTTTAATGAAACTAAGCTCATATGGCAAGTATTCAAAACCCACCATGACCACCAACTCTACTAACGAGATAATGATCGCCATTCGAATAATAATTGTTTTTAGTGCTAAATTTGGCATTTCTTTTATCTCAACCGCTTATTGCAGAATATGACAATATCTAAACTACTTTAAATAGTTTAGATTAATAACACTAAAGTTAAAGCCAGATTAAACCTAATATGATAAAAAACAAGAATACTTTTTTATTTTATAGCCGGTATGACTTTACTCGCGGCTTGTTTTGCGCGTTTTCTTGCATCTTCAACGGTATGACCATAAGCAAGTGCAACCCCCATGCGACGTTTTTCAAAGGCTTCCGGTTTACCAAATAATCGAATATCTGTTTGTGGCACAGCAAGTGCCTTTTCAACACCATTAAATGCAATCCCTTTTTCATTCATCTGGCCATAAATCACGGCACTGGCGCCAGGTTCACGTAATGCGGTTGATACTGGTAAGCCTAAAATTGCACGTGCATGAAGTTCAAATTCATTCTGGTATTGTGTTGCCATGGTTGCCATCCCGGTATCATGTGGGCGTGGGCTAACTTCGCTAAACCAGACATCATCACCTTTAATAAATAGCTCAACACCAAATAAACCCCGGCCACCTAAATTACCGGTTACTGCTTTAGCGATGTCTTGCGATTTTTGTATAGCTGCAGCACTCATTGCCTGTGGTTGCCAGCTTTCAACATAATCCCCGTCTACCTGAATATGCCCTATTGGCTCACAAAAGTGTGTTTCTATTTCTCCACTTTCATTTAATGCGCGCACGGTTAATAACGTAATCTCATAATCAAACTTAATCATTTCTTCAACAATTACTCGTCCACGATCAACCCGACCGCCACTTTTTGCATAATCCCAGGCAACTTTTATATCGGCTTCAGATTTTATGGTTGACTGACCTTTACCCGAAGAAGACATAACAGGTTTTATAATACAGGGGTAACCAATACCATTGTCGATGGCCTGTTTTATTTCCTGCTCACTTTCGGCGAAAGCATATTTTGAGGTAGGTACACCAAGTTCTTCTGCCGCAAGGCAGCGGATACCCTCACGATTCATCGTCAATTGAGTTGCTCGTGCCTTAGGGATAACTTCAGCTAATCCTTGCTCTTCTATTTGGGCTAGCATTTGCGTATCGAGCGCTTCAATTTCAGGCACAATTAGATGTGGTTGTTCTTTTTTTACTAACTCAAGCACTTCTGTCCCATCCGCCATATTAATAGCATAGGCTCGATGAGCAACCTGGTGACCAGGGGCATTCTCATAGCGATCGACCGCAATAACTTCAACACCTAATCGTTGTAATGCTATGATAACTTCTTTTCCTAACTCGCCTGAGCCAAGTAACATAACGCGTTTTGCTGTAGCTGATAGGGGTGTTCCTATTTTCATATTAAGCCTTATTTATATGTTTTGAACATTAAACCACAAAGGAGACAGAGCTGCACAGAGCCAACACTAAATTTATAATAATTTTTCTCCGTGTACCTCGGTACACTCTGTGGTCAAAGATTTACGGACATCAGCCGCAAACTATCTTACAATAGCCTGTATAAGAGATTATTCGGAGAAAACGAGTGAAACTCAGTGTAGATGAATTCAGGAACTGGCAACATAAAAGTATCACCTTGTTGGGCATGTCAGGTGTAGGTAAAACACGGCTCTCAAATATGCTGCCAACAGATGAATGGTTTCATTTTTCGGGTGATTATAGAATTGGTACTCATTACCTTGATGAACCAATCCTGGATAATATAAAAAAACAGGCGATGCAAGTTCCGTTTTTACGTGATTTATTACGCTCTGATTCTATTTATATACAAAATAATATCAGCGTGAATAATCTGCAACCGGTTTCCAGTTTCCTGGGTAAGCTGGGTGATCCGGAGAAAGATGGTTTACCGCTTGATGAGTTTAAATACCGCCAGGAGCTTCATCGCCAGGCAGAAATTGCTAGCATGCGTGATGTACCGGCATTCATTCGTAAAGCTCAGGAGCTTTATGACTATCAACATTTTATCAATGATGCCGGCGGTAGTGTTTGTGAACTGGATGATGAAGAAACATTAGACATCCTGGCAGAACACACTTTGATTTTATATATCAAGGCAACGGAGAAAAATGAAAAATCATTAATTCAACGCGCTGAATCTGATCCCAAGCCACTATATTACCGGGAGGCTTTTCTGGATGAGCAGCTTGCCGTGTATATGAAAGATAATAATCTTGAGTATGTTGCGATGATCGATCCGGATGAATTTGTTCGCTGGATTTTTTCAAAATTATTTTATTCACGCATACCTCGCTATGATGCGATTGCTAACAAATATGGATACACTATTACCACGGACGAATTGTCCCAGGTAACCAATGAAAATGAATTAATGGCTTTAATTGAAACAGCAATAGAAAGACAAACTTAAAATAGATAATAGAGAAATTATATAATGCCACTGGTTGCTAACTCACCATTACCGACATTTAAACGCCTGCAACAAGAAGGCGAAACGGTATTAAATCGGGATAACGCGGTTAAACAGGATATTCGTGAACTGCATATCGGTTTGCTGAATATGATGCCTGATGCTGCGTTATCTGCAACTGAGCGCCAGTTTTTTCGCCTGGTTGGTGAGAGTAATTCAATTGCACAATTCTATATGCACCCATTCACCCTGAGTGAGTTACCACGCAGTGAAGAGGGTCGTGCGCATGTGGAAAAATATTATGAAAGTTTCGAGGATATCAAGCAACAAGGTCTTGATGCATTGATTATTACCGGCGCGAATGTAACTGGGCCCGAGCTTTCAGAGGAACCCTTCTGGGAACCACTGATTGAAGTGATTGATTGGGCCTATGAAAACGTGACATCAACACTCTGTTCATGCCTGGCAACCCACGCGGTATTACAATTTCGTTATCAACAAAAAAGAAAACCTCTTGGATTTAAACGCTGGGGTGTCTACTCACATCATGTAACAAATCGACAGCATCCATTAGTGAATGGTGTTAATACGCGTTTTGATGTACCTCATTCACGCTACAACCAGATTGATCATAGCCAATTTGAAGAAGCCGGTTTACATATTTTGGCGGAAAGCACAGAAGCTGGCGTACACCTGGCAGTGAGTGAAGATCAGTTTCGCATTGTCTTTTTCCAGGGCCATCCGGAATATGACATTATTAGCTTGTTAAAGGAATACAAACGTGAAGTAAAACGTTTTTATAATAATCATAGAAGTGATTATCCTCCCTTCCCTGAAAATTATTTTACTTTACAGTCACAAGCTTCTTTAAACGAATATAAAAACCAGGTTATACAGGCTAAAAATAACAAACAGGTCATTCCAGATTTTCCTGAAATCCTGATTAGTAAAAAACTGGATAATACATGGCATGATACTGCCGAAGCAATACTGAATAACTGGATTGGCCAAGTTTACCAAATCACAAACATGGATAGAAAGAAACCTTTCCAGGAAAATGTTGACCCAAAAAACCCTTTAAGCTTATAAGCTAAGCTGTCTTTTCCTTAAGTCCTGGCCTGTTTATCCGCTATACTTAGGTATAAGTATAAAAAAAGGATGAGCAACCATCATGCTACATTTTCTTGGACGAAGTTTATGGCTGTTCTGGTGCTGGATTGAGCTCAGCATATTCACATTATTCCTGTATGTCTTAGCC
>CAMYJG010000007.1:0-74144 GCA_947258695.1 uncultured Ectothiorhodospiraceae bacterium
GACATTCTCTAGCTTATCACGGATTACCTTGCTTTCATCGTATTTGCCAAAACCCTGCTCAGGTTTAACGGTAACTCTTCTTGTTTCGCCTACCTTGGCACCTTCCATGACCTGCATATCATCAAGAAATTCACCGGCTTCTCCACCATGAACATAACTCACCGGTACATCATTTTTTTCAACAATATTCTCATCTTCATCAAGAATAATGCATTTAAATGTCACAACCTTATTTTTGCTTACAACTTCTTCTGGCATTTTATATCTCAAGTTCAAATAATCATCTCAGAAAGTCTTTTTTGTTATAACGTGGCAGAAATTGATGAAAAACCACAGCATACATTTCAGTATGTGATGATTTTAAATCCATTCCCATCGTGCCCCGCCACTCTTTTAAAATTAGAGGGTATAACGCCGTTATGCCGGCAATGACAAACTGAGAAAATAAAAAAAGGGCAGTATATATTATATACTGCCCTTCCTATTCTGAGAACCGCTTTAAAATCAGCTAATTAACGCGTCTTTCTACGCAAATTCTCTATCATTTGTAACTGCGCTACTGCTTCAAGTAATTTGGCTTGCGCTTCTGCAATCTCCATCTCACCTTCTCGGTTAGCAATTGCTTCTTCAGCAGCCTGTTTTGCTTCCATTGCAGCAGCTTCATCCAGATCATGTGCTCGAACAGCGGTATCAGAAAGAATAGTCACTGTACCTGGCTGAACTTCCATCATGCCACCTGAAACATAAATCGCCTCTTCTTCACCACCTTGCTTAGTGATGCGTACTTCACCAGGCTTTAATGGTGTTAGCAGGGGAGTGTGGCGTGGGTAAATACCCACTTCTCCCATTACTGCTGGTGCAATAACAACTTCAGCTACACCAGAATAAAGCTCTGTTTCAGCACTTACTATGTCTACATGCATGGTCATGGCCATACCTTTTCTCCAAATTTAAAGCTATGGTACCCACCATGTAGAACGCTTGTTCTGGCATGTGGTCATACTCACCATCAACAATACCTTTAAAGGCCTTGATAGTTTCTTTCGCAGAAACATATTTACCAGGTGCACCGGTGAATACTTCAGCTACGAAGAAGGGTTGAGATAAGAAACGTTGGATTTTACGAGCACGAGCAACGATTAATTTATCTTCTTCAGATAATTCATCCATACCCAGGATCGCGATGATATCTTTCAGTTCTTTATACTTTTGCAGCGTACCTTGAACACCACGTGCTACGTTGTAATGTTCGTCACCAATTACCAGTGGATCAAGTAAACGTGAAGTTGAATCTAGAGGATCTACCGCTGGGTAAATACCCAATTCTGCAATTTGACGAGACAGTACGAGTGTCGCATCCAAGTGAGCAAATGTTGTTGCAGGTGATGGATCGGTTAAATCATCCGCAGGTACATATACTGCCTGGAACGAGGTAATCGAACCTGTCTTAGTTGAAGTAATACGTTCTTGTAACGCACCCATTTCCTGAGCAAGAGTAGGTTGGTAACCTACCGCAGATGGCATACGACCAAGAAGGGCTGATACTTCTGTACCCGCTAATGTGTAACGATAAATGTTATCAACGAACATTAATACGTCACGACCTTCATCACGGAAATTTTCCGCCATAGTCAAACCAGTTAAAGCTACACGAAGACGGTTACCGGGAGGCTCATTCATTTGGCCATAAACCAGGGCTACTTTATCAAGTACGCCACCTTCTTCCATTTCGTAGTAGAAATCGTTACCTTCACGAGTACGTTCACCAACACCGGCGAATACTGAGAAGCCACTATGCTCTACCGCGATATTACGAATTAATTCCATCAGTGTTACGGTTTTACCAACACCCGCACCACCAAACAGACCAACCTTACCACCCTTAGCGATAGGCATGATTAAGTCGATTACCTTGATACCTGTTTCCAGAATATCAACACTTGAAGATTGTTCATCATAAGCAGGTGGCTTACGGTGAATCGGCATTAGTTTGTCTGCTTTAACTTCACCCGCGTTATCGATTGGATTACCTAAAACATCCATAACACGACCCAACGTACCTTGACCTACAGGTACCTGGATTGGTGCGCCAGTATCAGCAACTTCCATGCTACGCTTAAGACCATCACTGGTACCCATTGCGATTGCACGAACGATTCCATCACCAAGTTGTTGTTGAACTTCAAGCGTTAAGCCTGTGTCACCAACAGTCAATGCGTTATATACAGCTGGCATTGCGTCACGTGAGAATTTCACGTCAACAACAGCACCAATGATTTGTACAATATTTCCAGAACTCATCTCAGTTCCCCTATAAATTTGCTTAGCAATTCTTTTTTAGTACGAGCTTATTAACCTATTAGGCTAAACAGCTGCAGCACCAGCAACAATTTCTGACAGCTCTTGTGTAATCGCTGCCTGACGCGCTTTGTTATAAACCAGTTGTAAGTCACCAATGAGGTCGCCGGCATTATCAGAAGCAGCTTTCATCGCTACCATACGAGCTCCCATTTCACAGGCAATGTTTTCAATGACACCTTGATAAACTTGTGACTCAATGTAACGAACGAGTAAACCATCCAGTACATCTTTTGCATCAGGCTCATATATATAATCCCAATGATGAACAAGTTCTTTATCTTCTTCAGCCTGCATAACAGGTAACATTTGAAGAACGGTAGGATCTTGCGTCATAGTATTAACAAAACGGTTATAAACAACAAATAAACGATCAATTTCACCGTTATCATAGGCATCTAACATTACTTTAACTGTACCAATTAAGTCAGTTATACCCGGTGTGTCACCTAAGTGTGTCGCCGATGCTTTAATGTCGCTTACAGCTTTGAAAAAGCCCGTTGCTTTTGAACCTATAGTACACAGGTCAACATCAATGTTCTTACCTTGCCACTCTTGGATCTCATTCAATGTTTTACGGAATAAATTATTATTTAAACCACCACATAATCCACGATCTGAAGAAATAATAATAAAACCAACACGTTTTACATCACGCTCTTCAAGATAGGCATGTTTATATTCAGAGTGAGCAAAAGCCAAGTGATTGATTACAGCACGCATCTTGTCCGCATAAGGACGAGATGCTGCCATACGATCTTGTGCTTTACGCATTTTACTCGCGGCAACCATTTCCATTGCGCGCGTAATTTTTTGCGTGTTTTGAACACTGTTTATCTGTGTACGGATTTCCTTACCACTTGCCATGGTGTATTTCTCCGGTTACCAACTTCTACCAAGTCGCGCTTTCTTTGAACTTATCAAGAGCTGCTTTCATCGCGCCTTCGATTTCGTCGTTAAAGTCGCCAGTGTCATTAATTTTCGCAATTAAGTCTGCAACATTTGATTTCATATACGCTTGCATTGCTGCTTCAAAATCAACGATTTTTGCTACTTCAACATCATCTAAGTAACCTTCGTTTGCTGCGTATAGTGAAAACGCTTGCTCAGCGACTTTCATTGGTGAATATTGTTTCTGCTTCATTAATTCCATAACACGTTGACCACGTTCAATCTGGTTACGTGTTGCTTCATCTAAATCAGAAGCGAACTGAGCGAATGCTGCTAGTTCACGGTATTGAGCAAGTGCCAAACGAGTACCACCACCGAGTTTCTTAATGATTTTTGTTTGAGCAGAACCACCAACACGCGATACTGAAAGACCAGCGTTAATTGCTGGACGAATACCTGCGTTGAACAAATCTGATTCTAAGAAGATTTGTCCGTCAGTAATTGAAATTACGTTAGTTGGTACGAATGCTGATACGTCACCCGCTTGCGTTTCGATAATAGGTAAAGCCGTTAATGAACCTGTTTTACCTTTAACCGCACCGTTTGTTAATTTTTCTACTTCATCTGCATTGATACGTGCTGCACGCTCTAATAAACGTGAATGTAAGTAGAAAACATCACCAGGGTATGCTTCACGACCCGGAGGACGACGTAATAATAATGATACTTGACGATAAGCCCAGGCTTGCTTGGTTAAATCATCATAAACGATTAAAGCGTCTTCGCCTTTATCACGGAAGTATTCACCCATTGCACAACCAGCATAGGGTGCAATAAATTGCATCGCAGCTGAATCAGATGCGTTAGCTGCAACAACAATGGTGTGGTCCATTGCGCCATGTTCTTCAAGCTTACGTACAACGTTAGCTACAGAAGAAGCTTTTTGACCAACCGCAACATAGATACAAGTTACACCTGTGTCTTTTTGGTTGATGATGGCATCGATAGCGATAGCTGTTTTACCAGTCTGACGATCGCCAATGATTAATTCACGCTGACCACGGCCAATTGGCACCATCGCATCAACTGATTTCAAACCTAATTGAACAGGTTGATCAACTGATTTACGTGCCATAACACCTGGCGCTACTTTTTCAATTGGTGATGATGATTCAGCTTTAATTGGGCCTTTACCATCAATTGGAGAACCAAGAGCATCAACAACGCGACCACGCATTGCTTCACCAGTTGGTACTTCTAAGATACGACCGGTACATTTAACTTTATCGCCTTCAGAAATTTGCTCGTAATCACCCAGGATTACAGCACCAACTGAGTCTGCTTCTAAGTTAAGTGCCATACCGTATGTATTACCTGGGAACTCAATCATTTCACCAGACATTACATCGTTTAAGCCGTGTATTTGTACAACACCGTCAGCAACACTAACAACGGTACCTTCGTTACGAGCTTCTGTGCCCGCATCAAAGCCTTCGACCCGTTTCTTAATCAGTTCGCTGATTTCAGATGGATTCAATTGCATAGTTGTAATCCTTAAAATTTATAAAATATTTAGAAACTATTAAAAAAACTAACTCATTAATGAAGTAGAGAGCTTATCGAGCTGTCCACTAACAGAACCGTCAATTACTAAGTCACCTGCGCGAATAATGGCACCACCAACAATTGAATCATCAACTTTAGCTACCAGGTTTATTTCGCGACCTAAACGTTTTTTCAACGCTTCGGTTACTGACGCGATCTGTGAATCACTTAATGGGAAGGCGGAAGTCACTTCTGCTTCAACTGTTTTTTCTGCTTCTGAACGATGCCATTCATAACGTTCGGCAATTTCATTAACAACATTTAAACGACCATTTTCAGCTAAAACTTTTACAAAGTTTTTACCGGTATCATTTAAGTTATCAGCACAAACTGCAAAGATAATATCGATAATCTTTTCTCTTTCGATACTCGGATTAGAAATCATGTCTTGCAAAGTGGCATCAGAAGTTACAGCAGCAACGAGTTGCAACATATCAGACCAGCTTTTTAAATCGCCTTTTTCTTGTGCGATATCAAAAGCTGCCTGAGCATAGGGGCGAGCAATTGTGCTTTTTTCTGCCATTGTTCAGCGTCCCTTAAAGTTGAGCAACCAGATCTTGAAGAAGATCTTCGTTAGCTTTTTCATCGATTTCACGCTTAAGTACTTTGCCAGCACCTGCAACTGCGAGAGTTACAACCTGACCACGTAAGTGTTCGCGAGCACGATTAACTTCTTGTTCAATTTCAGCATTAGCAGCGGCAAGAATTCTTTCGCCTTCTACACGTGCATTATCTTTTGACTCTTCAACAATTTCGCTAGCGCGTTTTTCAGCCTGGTTAATAATATCCTGAGCTTTTTCTTTCGCTTCTTTCAGGGTATCAATAACTTTCTGTTTTGCTAGTTCACCGTCGTGCTTACCTTTTTCAGCAGCAGCGAGTCCATCAGCAATCTTCGCTTTACGTTCTTCTAAGGCCGCAACCAGTGGGGGCCAAACAAACTTCATGACAAATATCACGAAGAAAACGAAAGTAATAGATTGTCCGATCAGAGTGAGGTTTATATTCATTTATATATCCTTACTTGAGTTAAGATGGAATCTATAAACGTTTTACGCAGCAACCGCGAAAAGAACGTACATTGCAATACCAACAGCAATCATAGGTACCGCATCAACCAGACCCATAACGATGAAGAATTGTGTACGTAACATTGGAATTAATTCAGGTTGACGAGCCGCACCTTCGAGGAAACGACCACCTAAGATACCAATACCGACAGCGGCACCTAATGCACCTAAACCCATCATTAAAGCGCCAGCGATGTAAAGCAGTGCTTGTTCCATTGTATTCTCCTATTTATATACTTAAAAAATTAAAAATTAAAAACTGTTTAGTGCTCACTATGTGCCATATCAAGATATACGATAGTCAACGTCATAAAGATAAACGCTTGTAACGTAATAATTAAGATATGGAAAATTGCCCAACCAAGTTGCAGGAAACCACCTAGTGTTGCCATAACTAATCCCGCATTAAACATAATCGCGATTAGGATAAAGATCATTTCACCAGCATACATGTTACCGAATAAACGTAAAGCTAATGAAATTGGCTTCGCGATAAGCGAAACAAATTCGAGTAAGAAGTTAACCGGAATAAATAAAGCCTGAACTACTTTATTATTTGATTGGAAAGGCATCAGAGTAAGTTCACCCATGAAACCACCCACTCCTTTCATCTTGAAACTATAAAATAGTACAAGGAAGAAAACCGAGAACGCCATTCCGATAGTGGCATTTGGATCCGTCGAAGGAACAATCTTCATATAAACATAATGTGGATCCATACCAAAGAAAGTAGCACCAATCCAACCCGATAAATGCGGAATCCAGTCAACCGGGACTAGATCCATTAAGTTCATCAAGAAAATCCAGACAAATACCGTTAAGGCGAGTGGGGCAACTATGTCATTTTTTGCAGTAAACGAACCGCGAACACTGGTTTGAACAAATTCAACCAGCATTTCAACAAAGTTTTGAAAACCTGAAGGCGTGTCGGCTGTTGCTTTTTTTGCTGCTTTAGAAAAGAAAAACAAAAAAACTAAACCGGTAATAAGAGACCAAATCATGGTATCAACATGAATTGCCATAAAGCCCATAGATTTGGCTTCAGCAGCTGTGTGGGCAAAACCCCACTGCCCAGCTTGTTCATGACCTTCAGGGAATTGACCGTAAGTCCAATTAGTTAAATGATGCTTTATATAATCTGCAGAAGTAATTGCTTCGCTTGCCATTGTGATTACTAACCTAAAAATTTTAAAAATTCGTTTACAAACAAGGGCTTACTTACGCCTTGTCATACCATAGCTACTACGGCTAAACCAAAATGCTAATTGGGCAACAATAAAACCAGACAATACGCCTGCGGGTTCTAATTTAAGCCAACCCAGACCCAATGCAAGCAACACAATGACCAGTAAAAATCGAATAAAAATGCCTTTAAACAGCTCCACCGTATTCACAGCGGGCTTATTGTCGGCAGATTGTGTTGCTATCTTTAACCGCCAGCCAAAATAACTTGTGCTGACTATGATAACGGCACCGCCATACAGCGTTGCCAAAAAATATTCGTGATTTTTGACCAAAGCAAGAACCACCGCGGTGGCAACAACCAGGCCAGCTTGAACCATCAAAATCTTACGTAGAGTATGGGAAAATGCGTTATTTACTGCAGGTTCCATCGTCGACATGAATCCAAAATAGTGCTCTACAAGTTCAAGGCGCGCGAATTATAATCGAGGCACGAATGAGGGTCAATAATTAGTTTAATAACCCAATAAAATAAGAAAAATAGCTTACTTTATATGTTCCAAAATACCATCTAATTCATCAATGTTATTATAGTGAATCAACATTTTCCCTTTACCATTTGCACTGTGTTGAAATACAACTTTAGCGCCGAGCTTTTCGGATAAGTCTTCCTGTAAACGGCGGGTATCAGGATCAATCCCCGCTTTTTGTTTTTTTTCTTCTTCTGGTTTATTTAACCGACGTACTAATTGCTCAGCTTCTCGAACAGATAAACCTTTTTTAGCGACTTCACGTGCAGCTTGTAATTGTTTTACTTGATCTAAACCCAAAATAGCACGGGCATGGCCCATTTCAATTTGGCCATCTTCAAGCATATGTCGAACATCGGTTTCCAGGGTTAACAAACGTAATAAGTTAGATACCGATACTCGTGATCGGCCTACCGCATCAGCTGCTTCTTGGTGGGTTAAACCAAACTCTTCTACTAAACGCACCAGGGCTTTGGCTTCTTCAATCGGGTTTAATTCCTGGCGTTGAATATTTTCAATTAACGCCACCGCCATGGTTTCTTGATCTGAAATTTCACGAATAATAGCTGGAATTTGATGCAATTCAGCTAATTGTGCAGCACGCCAACGACGTTCACCTGCCACTAATTCATATTGACCTGGCGTTGCTGAAAGTGGCCGTACCACAATCGGTTGTACCACGCCTTGTGCCTTAATAGAGTCAGCTAATTCCTGAAGTGCATCAAGATTAAAGTTGGTGCGTGGTTGATAACGACCACGCTGAATAACATCAATCGCTAAATGTTGAAATTCTGCTGATGAGGTGGATAAACTGACTTCTTCTGAAGTAGGCGCAATATCATCTTTTAAATGCGTAGCACCTGAACCCAATAATGCCTCTAACCCTTTACCTAAGCCGCGCTTTTTAGCCATTTTAAATACTTAACCTTATAACCAATGGTATTTTAAGCGCTAGCGCCAACAAGAGTCGCGTTTTCGTCATTGCGTAATATTTCACCCGCTAAAGCAAGATAGGCGAGGGCACCACGCGATGACTTATCGTAATTAATGACCGGAATACCATGACTCGGTGCTTCAGCCAAACGAACATTACGTGGAATAATGGTTCGATAAACTTTTTTCGGAAAATGTAGCAATAATTGGCCTGATACATCACTTGCCAGGTTATTACGTGGGTCATACATGGTACGAAGTAAGCCTTCTATTTTTAAATCTGGATTGACACTGGCCTGAATACTTTCAACGGTTTCAATGAGTGCGGATAAGCCTTCCAGTGCAAAATACTCGCATTGCATCGGAATCATCACGGAATTCGCTGCCACCAAAGCATTTAAAGTCAGCATGTTTAGTGAAGGCGGGCAGTCTATTAATATGTAATCGTATTGATCTCGTACATCAGCCAGTGCATCGCGCAATTGTCTTTCACGATTTGGCATATCCATTAAAGCGACTTCTGCTGCGGTTAAATCACCATTACCCGGCAAAATATCGTATTGAACCTCTTCATTCTTCACTACCAGGTTTGCTAAAGTAACATCACCCAATAATAAGTCACAGGTAGTATATTCGGTATTATTTTTATCAATACCACTACCCATAGTCGCATTTCCCTGCGGATCTAAATCAATTAATAATACATTTCGATGAGTCGCGGCCAGAGATGCCGCCAGGTTAATGCAGGTTGTTGTTTTACCTACACCGCCTTTTTGATTTGCAATGGCAATTATCTTGCTCATTCAGACCACTCCCTTTTATGGTGGTTGATATCGTTGTAATTATTAAGCTACCGTAATTTCCAGTAAATGCCGCTGCTCTTCAAGACCAGGAACATTTATTACATGACTATCACTTATCACGTACTTTGATGGCAACTCATCAATTTCTGCAACTGGATTTGTTCCTTTCATTGCCAAAAATTGTCCATCGTCCTCCAGTAAATGGTCTGTTTGCCTTACCATATCTCCCATTGTGGCATATGCCCGGGTAATAATGGTGTCAAAACGTACCGCAGACTGGAAATTCTCTACCCTTGACTGTACCACATCTACATTAGGTAACTCGAGCTCTGAAACAGCCTGAACAACAAATCGGGTCTTTTTATTATTGCTATCAAGCAGGGTAAATTGACGATCAGGGAAGGCTATTGCCAGCGGAATACCCGGCAACCCGGCACCCGTTCCAACATCTAGAATGCTTTTTCCCCGAAGATAGGGACATATCGACAAACTATCGAGCAAATGACGAATGATCATTTGATCTGGCTGACGAACCGCTGTCAGATTATAAGCTTTATTCCACTTTTCCAACAACTCAACATATTTTAATAATGCAGCTTGTTGCGTGTCATCAAGTGGCTGCGCCAAATTAAGTTGGCGCAAACCGTTTGATAGGATTTCAGGTAAATCTAATTGGCTCACTAATATTTTTTACTTTTATTTATTTCCAGTAGCGACATTGGTTAATTTATTAAGTGCGCCTGTCATTTTCGCTTTAATTTTATCACGATCATCTATGCCATGGCGTTTAGCAATATAAGCCGGATCGTTATATGTAAGCCATACCTGACCATTTTTATCCTGCCAGGCCAGGGCTTTCATGGGTAAATCGATACCTGCCGTTTGGTTACTGGTAAAAAAGTGACTGCCAATTTTCGGGTTACCAAAAATTAAGAGTTCAGTTGGACGCAAATCTATACCCGCACCTTTCGCTCCCTGATCATGACTCCAACGAGTCGCAATCTTAATGCCTTTTTTATTCAATACATTTTCCAGGCGATCGAGAGTTACTTTTACGCTAAATTTACTTTTCTTTGAAATCATACCGTCATCTGCTGCTTGAGATGCAACCGGTATTAATGCCATTAAGCTAAATAAAAGAATAAAACGTTTCATACTATTTTCCTCGTATTATTGTTATTTCCGTTAAATAAGACGTTTCATAGTGATTTATGTTCCATAACAGAACATCTTTATTATAAATTATATATGTAATACAAAAATATTAAGCTTGTTTTACCTTGCTTACTGTTGCTTGGCGTTTATGTTTTTTCAAAAACACCAATAGCAATGAAATAGCAGCAGGGGTCACACCCTGAATGCGAGAAGCTTGACCAATGGTTGTCGGCTTAATTTTATATAGTTTTTCTTGTACTTCAGCTGATAAACCCGAAATAAGGGAATAATCGAACTCTTCTGGAATCACTTTATCATTATGACGCAGCTGGCGTTCAATTTCTTCTTTCTGACGCTCAATATAGCCGGAGTACTTTGCCTGTATCTCAACTTGTTCCGCAACAGTCGCATCAACTTCAGGACTTTCTCCTGATATGCTCATTAAGTCTGAATAGCTCACATCTGGACGACGTAATAAATCATGCAAACGGGCTTCGCGACTCAATGGTTTTTTAAACACTCTTTCCTGTTCAGCAATTGTCACATTTTCGGGACGAATAAACACTTCTTGCAAACGTTGCTGTTCTGCAGTGATTGCGTTGCGTTTTGTCTCGAAATGCTGCCAACGTTCGTCATTTACCAATCCAAGCTCACGCCCTTTTTCCGTTAAGCGCAAATCGGCATTGTCTTCTCTTAACATCAAACGATATTCAGCACGTGACGTGAACATACGATACGGCTCCTGGGTACCAAGCGTGATCAAATCATCAATTAACACACCAATATAGGCTTCATCTCGGCGAGGCGTCCATGACTCTTTTCCCTGAACTTTTAAAGCGGCATTCATACCCGCTATCAATCCTTGGGCTGCGGCTTCTTCATAACCGGTTGTACCGTTAATTTGGCCCGCAAAAAACAAGTTTTTCATATGCTTGGTTTCAAGCGAAGGTTGTAAATCCTGAGGATCAAAATAATCATATTCAATCGCATAGCCCGGACGCATAATAAATGCGTTTTCAAAACCCTTAATCGACCGTACTAAATCTAATTGAACATCAAAAGGTAAACTGGTGGAAATCCCATTAGGATAGACCTCGTGAGTATTTAAACCTTCTGGCTCAATAAACAGCTGATGAGAGATTTTATCTGCAAATCGTACCACTTTATCTTCAATTGACGGACAATAACGTGGACCTACACCTTCAATCACTCCACTGTACATGGGAGAGCGGTCTAATCCCCCACGAATAATGTCATGTGTTTTTTCATTGGTATAAGCAATAAAACAACTCACCTGCTCAGGATGATCTTCTTTTTTACCTAAAAACGAAAATACCGGGGTCGGGGTATCACCTGGCTGTTGTTCTAAATGACTAAAATCGACGGTTTTCGCATCGATTCGGGGTGGCGTGCCCGTTTTTAGCCGTTCCACATTAAACGGTAATTCACGCAACCGACGAGAGAGGGCATTGGATGGTGGATCACCAGCCCGGCCTCCCTGGAAATTTGCTTCCCCAATGTGTATTAGCCCACCGAGGAAGGTACCGACTGTTAATACAACCGTTTTAGCCTTAAAATTAAGTCCCATCTGAGTAACGACACCGACCACCTGACCATTTTCAACAATTAAATCATCTACTGCTTGTTGAAATAGAGTTAAATTTTCGGTGTTTTCGAGCGTTTCACGCACTACTTTTTTATAAAGAGCTCGATCAGCTTGCGCGCGGGTTGCCCGCACAGCAGGGCCTTTACTGGCATTCAGAATACGAAACTGAATTCCTGCTTTATCAATTGCCTGCGCCATTAAACCACCCAAGGCATCAATTTCTTTTACTAAGTGGCCTTTACCAATCCCACCAATGGCAGGATTACAGCTCATTTGTCCCAGGGTATCGATATTATGTGTTAACAATAATGTAGAAACACCCATACGAGCTGCTGCCAACGCAGCCTCGGTGCCAGCATGACCACCGCCAACAATAATTACGTCAAACTGTTGCTGATAAAACATTGATTTAATTCACCCATTACTGTGCTGTAAATATAAGGAGCGCTATTGTACGTATTGCTTAAAGTTTAGCCAAATTTCATTTTAGCACTTCATCTTAAAATCTTCTCTAAATGCAAATTTCTGTTAATTATCATAGATATAGCTAGCCTAATATTGAACAACCTTTATGATCACATAATGAAAATAAGAGAAACCCTACGCTAAAAGTAGTAGTTTCTGGTATTTATTTGAAAATACAGTTTTTTTAAAATCGCAAATTAATTAATAATCTAAATGATTACCGTGGAAATTTAGTGAGCTCAAGCAAAAATGACATTCAGGAAGACTTCGATATACGTCCAGCTGCCACTAAAAAATGGATTTCCAACCTGCCCATGGGTAGCACCGGTGAAACCAGTAAACAGCTTTATCATGCGCTAAAAAAGGTCAACAAACAAAATATTTCACCGGAACAACATCTCGAGTTTCTTGAGACAATTGCGCCAACACTAACCTTACTCTACCCACGTTTAGCAAAATATTTCACCGATATCGCTTTACCACTGGGAAAACAATCCCGTAATGCTATTCATGTTACTAGTTCTTTATTAAAAGAATTCTTGCTGGGTTATCAGGCTGTTATTAAAACTCAAATTACAAACAAACCTTTTGGCTGGAAAAAATCTTTTTCTCTAGCTTTACATCGCTGTTTAATTTTTAGCTCACATATATTATGCACTCAAAGACTCTCTTATCAGCCTTATACAAAAGGATTATGGCATGAAATTTTCTGGTGCTATCAACAAGCTGAAAAACTTAAATTAACAAATAAAAGCTTTAGAAATTTTAATGAGAACGAAGATAAAACATCAATAGATTTTGAGTTTAAAAAATTACTACTTTTATCTCTTCTTTCAACCAATAACCTTGGCCAAAAAAATATGCAGGAAGTGCATAACCTGATGCCTTTATGGGTTAAACATACCAATATTTTACTTCAAGAAACTGACGATAAGAAAAACAGCTTCACATTAAATTTACTTAGCGATATACCACCTTACCTGGCTGGTACCCGTAAAGACAATTCTAAAAAAATTATCGACAAACGTTTTTTATCTACCTCAAAATTAAATAACCTACTAAATAAATATTTGAGCAGAATTGAAGATAAAGATGGCGCTATAAAAATTGGTCGAAATATATTATCAAAATCGACTATCCAGTCTTTACTAAATAGCTGGTCACGTATCCACTTAAGATCTGATGTACGTAAAGAAGGAACAGGCTTTGTCGATATTGTTACTGGGATTACTGCAATACATTTTGTATTAAATCAACAAGATCAACCTGCTTTTGATGAAGGTACCACTACCTTACCTGACAATGTCATAGACTTTGAATCTACCTTAAAAATAGAACCAATCAGCCCAACAATTAAAAACGACACCTTAAACTTAAACCATTTTTTAAGTACTTCAGATCAAGAAGTAGATATATGGGATAAAGTTTATGAAAATTCGATCAATGAAACACTACCAGTAGCTAACTGGACGGAAAGCGGTATTCACAAAGTTTATAATTTTTCTAAAAGTATACTTCTGGATTACAGTAAAGATGGATATCGTCTTAGCGTCAATGCGAACACGGTTGATAGCCTGAAACATAATGAGTTAGTCGCTGTTCGTGAGCACGCTTTAGCACCATGGGCTTTAGCCCAGGTAAAATGGTTACATTTTTCTGAAATGGGTGATGTCCAGTTTGGTTTAAAAATATTAAGCCACCATGTATTACCAATTAATATTCGCTATGAAGCAAACCATGGCTTAAGCAAACCACTTCCGTGTTTATTGGGGCTCGATAGAAAAAAACTCATGATATTTATTCCTTCTTTACCAACAGATTTAAATGGTAAAAAGCTTGAACTCGAACATCAAAAACAACATTCTCAAATTTATTTAAAAAATAAAGTACTGACTACGACAGCTTTTGATGTTTACGAAATACACGAATCTCAAAACAATGATAGCAATTCTTTACATCACCAGGATACATCTGAAATTATTATTGAAAACAATGATAACACCCAACTTTCAGATAATATTTGGCAAAATTTTTAACAACTAAATTAACTCTAATTTAAACAGTTTTTTATCATTAAAATGCTGTTGATCTAAAATATAAACTTTAAGTTGCTTTTCAGCATCTGACTTACTTGAATACGGTCCCTGATCCTCCGCTTCTCTTACAGAGAAATACCACTCATTTGCGACAGTGTAAAATCTACCAGATCGGTAAACTGAAGCTTGTTTCTCACCTGAGTGCGTCTGTTTTTTACTTTCCATATTCTTACTAATCCCTTCTTATTTAGTATCTCCAATTTTATCCTCTTCTAAATATATAAATCTGTCAGACAAAGATGAAATTACTGTAAGGCATTTCTGACAAATGTTTTTTCAAAAAATAATCTATTAAGGACTTGAAAGTTCTCTTTTTGTCCTCTACACTAATTTCACTGAGAACAATTAGAGAACAAAATGCCAACACTACTTGAAAAACGTATTTTGAACTTTATTCATGCTTTCATCATTAAACATGGTCATAGTCCGACCCTGGTTGAGATTGGAAAAGCAATGGAAATTAGTTCAAAAGGAACTATTCATCGTTATGTTCAAAATTTACGTAATCAGGGGTTATTGGCACAACCCGAGCGTGGCTGGCGCGGCATTCGTCTTGCTGATGATGCACTGAATCACTCCACAACCCTCCCATTAGTTGGGCGGATTGCCGCGGGCCAACCTATTGAAGCTGTTCACGATCAAGAAGAAGTCAACTTAAGCGAAATGTTCGTTGGAAAAGATCGCTATGCTTTACAAATTAAAGGCGATTCAATGATCGATATTGGTATTCTTGATGGTGACATTGTTGTTATTGAACCTAAAAACACGGCTGAATTTGGTGATGTCATTGTTGCCTTAATCGATGATCAAGAAGCAACATTAAAAAGGTATAAACGTTTAAAAGATGGAAGAGTTGAATTAAGTCCTGAAAACCAGGAGCTAGAGCCAATGGTTTACGAAGCATCGAGAGTAAAAATTCAGGGGATCCTGGTGGGCCAGCTAAGAAGTTATTAACCAAAAAAAATATGTGCCACGAAGAACACCAAGGAATAAATATATTTTTTACTAATTAAAGATTTTACTTGGTGACCTTTGTGGCTAAAAATCTTTTAATTTTACACATCAAGATTTGCCGTATTTAATGCATTGGTTTCAATAAAGTCTCGTCTTGGTTCTACCTGGTCACCCATTAAGGTGGTAAATATTTCATCAGCCGCTATCGCATCTTCAATCTGAACCTGCAATAAACGTCTATTTTCTGAATCAAGCGTTGTTTCCCATAGCTGCTCAGGATTCATTTCGCCCAAACCTTTATATCGTTGAATATGTTGACCACGCTTAGCTTCTTCCATCAACCATTCCATTACTTGCTTAAATGAAACGACATCTTGTTTTCTATCACCACGTTGAACATACGCACCTTCACCTAATAAACCTTGTAACTCTTCAGCAAGGGTTTTTATAGCTAAATACTCACCTGATTCAAAAAAACTACGATCAATAACTTTTTCAGAACTAATTCCATGGCGAACTACATTTATTTTTGCACACCAGTGACTGGCTTCACCTTCAATATTATCAACTTCAATGTTATAACTAAGATCGCTCATATCAGTTGCTACTCGACGTTCTAGTTCCTGGAACCAGCTCCTAGCTTCTTCTTTGCTGGTATCACTATCTACCGATTCCATCGTCAGCATTTTTTCTAAAATGGCAGCAGGATATCGCTGTGATAACCGCTTAATACTTTCCATTACCATAATATACTGATTTGCAAGGCTTTCTAAAGCCTGGCCGCTTAATGCAGGTGCACTCGGATTAACAAAGAGTTCTGTATTATCTAGTGCAACCTGAAGTAAATAACTTGCTAACTCAATATCATCTTTAACATATCTCTCTTGTTTGCCTTTTTTAACCTTATATAAAGGTGGTTGAGCGATATAGATATAACCATTTTCAACTAACTCAGGCATTTGACGATAAAAGAATGTCAAAAGCAGGGTGCGGATATGTGAACCATCAACATCCGCATCCGTCATAATAATAATGCGGTGATAACGCAATTTATCTAAATTAAATTCATCTTTCCCAATACCACAACCTAACGCTGTAATAAGCGTTCCAACTTCAACCGAGGACAACATTTTATCAAAACGCGCTTTTTCAACGTTTAGAATCTTACCTTTAAGCGGTAAGATTGCTTGTGTTTTACGGTTACGGCCTTGTTTAGCGGATCCGCCAGCAGAATCCCCTTCCACCAGGAATAATTCTGACAATGCGGGATCTTTTTCCTGACAATCGGCTAATTTTCCAGGTAACCCAGCAATATCAAGTGCTCCTTTACGGCGCGTCATTTCACGGGCTTTGCGCGCTGCTTCTCGTGCACGGGCAGCATCAACAACTTTCGATGCGATCGCTTTTCCGTCTTGTGGATTTTCCAGTAAAAATTCCTGGAATTTTTCACCCATTACGGATTCAACGACACTTTTTACTTCTGATGAGACAAGTTTATCTTTGGTTTGCGATGAAAACTTTGGATCGGGTACTTTCACAGACAAAACCGCAACCAAACCTTCGCGAGCATCATCACCCGATGTACTCACCTTTGCTTTTTTAGCTGCACTCTGACTTTCAATAAAACTGTTCATTGAGCGGGTGAGAGCACCACGCAATCCCGCTAAATGTGTTCCGCCATCGCGTTGTGGAATATTATTGGTAAAACAAAAGATATTTTCCTGGTATGAATCGCTCCATTGCAGCGCGGCTTCCACGGTAATATCATCTTTCTCTGTCTGAAAATAAAACACATTCTCATGAAGTGGGGTTTTATTGCGATTTAAATGCTCTACGAAAGCCTTTATCCCACCTTCATACTCAAAACGATCAGATTTTCCGTCTCGTTCATCTGAAAGCGTAATACAAACACCAGAATTTAAGAATGAAAGTTCACGCAGGCGTTTTGCCAGGATATCGTAGTGGTATTCAGTGAGCGTGAATATTTCAGTGCTGGGTTTAAAACGTATTTCTGTACCGCTGTTTTTCGTTTCATCGATGACTTTTAACTCATTTTGAGCGTCACCCAAAACATAATCTTGCTGATAAATCTGGCCATTACGGCGAATAGTCAATCGAAGGGTTTCAGATAGGGCATTTACCACTGAAACACCCACACCATGAAGGCCACCCGACACTTTATAGGAGTTATCATCAAATTTACCGCCCGCATGCAGGACTGTAAGAATAACTTCAGCGGCTGACCGACCTTCTTCTTCATGATAATCAACCGGTATTCCGCGACCATTATCTTTAACTGAAACAGAGCCGTCGGTGTGAATTGTGACGTTTATTTCATTACAATAACCAGCCAGGGCTTCATCGATGGAGTTATCCACAACTTCGAACACCATATGGTGTAAACCGGTGCCATCATCTGTATCTCCAATGTACATGCCTGGTCTTTTTCGAACCGCATCAAGTCCTTTTAGAACCTTAATATTTGAAGAATCGTATGAATTTTTATCACTCACGGTAAAAGCTCCTGATTTTGGGGATTTATTGTACCACTTCTTTTACGTTTCCGTGTTCCACGTGGAACATTTTTGACTCTATCTCAGCTGGTAATACAAAGGAATTTTGTTCTGTTGCGGTCACAAAAAGTTGGGCTTCAGTATCAACCAGTAATTGAATCAGGTTATGGCGATGATGAATATCTAGCTCTGCTGCTAAATCATCAACTAATAAAATTGATTGCTGACCTGTTTTGATTTTTAAGTGAGAAATCTGAGCTAACCGCATCGCACAAACAAGTAATTTTTGCTGCCCACGCGAAAAACAATTTTGTACCAAAATATCATTATATGAGATATCTAAATCAGCACGGTGAGGGCCAATTGAAGTAAATCCTCTTAGAGAATCTTTATCAAACGTAAGTTCTAAGGAATCAGTAAAGCTATAGCCTCTATTCCAACCCCGCTGATATTCAATATCAACAGATAAACCCATTAATACATCGACATATTGGTTAAAAATAGGGATAAATTCCGTTAGATAATTTTCTCTTGAAAGTGTAATTGTTTTCGCATGTTGAATGAGCTGATCATTCCACAAATTAATGGCTTCTTTATTTTGTTTCTTACGTAATGCTGCATTTCTTTGTTTTAACACCCGGTAATAATGCTGCCAAGCCTGTAAAAAATTATGTTCCACGTGGAACACACCCCAATCAATAAATTGTCGACGGTATTTAGGGCCTTGTTCGAGTAGTTTATGCACGTCAGGATTGATAATTTGAACCGGGAGCAGAGCGCTTAATGCAGAAACTTGTTTTACATCTTCAGCATTAATTCTAATCCGTGTTTTTTGTGATGATCGTTCTAAACCAAGCGTAGTTTGTTCAAAATGTTGATTTTCTAACCTGGCGAAAACCTGTAGAGAGGACTGCTCATGTGTAATTACGTGTTTAATATGAGTGGTTCGAAACGATCGGGCAACGGAAAGCAGATAGATGGCTTCTAATACGCTTGTTTTACCGCTCGCATTATCACCATAGATATAATTACATTGTTTTCCTGGTTTTATTTTTACGTCATGAAGATTTCTAACTTGACGAATATCAAGTTGTGTTAAATGCATAAATCAGGTCATTATAATCGCATCGGCATCACAACATATTTACTATCTATGTCATCTGTGCCAAATAATAAACAACTATGATTAGAATCGGTGAGCTGCATGACAACTTCGTCTGATTTTATAGCACTTAGAGCATCGAGTAAGTATGCCACGTTAAAGCCTATTTCAAATTCGTCCCCCGAATAGGATACCTCAATCACTTCTTCAGCTTCATCTTGTTCTGGGTTGTGAACCGTAGCTTGTAATTGATTTTGACTTAACTGAAGGCGCATGCCCCGGTATTTTTCATTCGATAATACCGAGGTGCGATTAAATGCCTGGTATAAATTATCGCGAGGGCTTTTAACTTCGTTATCGCCTTTTTGTGGAATAACTTGCTGGTAATCTGGGAATTTACCATCAATAAGTTTTGAGGTGAATACAACATCTGAAATACGGATACGAAGATGATTTTCGCTAAGTGAAACCGTGATTTCTTCATCAGAATCTTCCATTAAGCGCGATATTTCATTAACAGCTTTACGAGGAATAATAACCTGGCGACTTTCACCAGGGTTCAAATCGACTTTTGCCTGGCAAAAAGCAAGGCGATGACCATCAGTGGCAACAGCAATAATTTGATTATCTGATAGTTCAAGCATTAATCCATTTAAGTAATAACGAACATCTTGTTGAGCCATACAGAATTGAGTCTGATCAATTAACTTTTTCAAAACTTTTTGTGAAATAGTAAATTCAAAAGGTGAAATCAGAGCATCTATGCTAGGAAATTCATTAGCAGAGAGGGTTGAAAGAGTAAATCGACTTCTGCCTGATTTTAAAACCGCACGATCCTGGTCAATATCAATTTGAACGTTAGATCCTTCGGGTAAAGCTTTACATATATCGAGTAATTTACGAGCAGGTAACGTAGTATCTCCTGATTCACTATTATCAATATGACAATGATTAATAATTTCTACTTCTAAGTCTGTACCAGTTAATGATAGCTGGTTGTCTTTTACTGATATTAAAACATTTGAAAGAATAGGTAATGTTTGTCGCCGTTCAATAACGCTATTAACCATTTGTAGGGGGTTTAGTATTGCATCACGTGAAATACTGATTTTCATATTTGTCCTTATATATTATTAATATATATTTTAAATTATTATTACTATTATTAGTCTTGAACTAATCAGTGGATAACACTCTTTTTCTTTTTATAATCAGAAGGTTACAATATAATAAACCCTGTGTAAAAAAACACGATATATACTGATTATGCTGTGGATAACATGTTAAAAACAAGCTTTTTTAACATTTAAAAAAGTTATTCACAGGTTAACCCCATTATGTTGTAAGTGTTCTCAACAGGTTAGTAAAATCTTCTTTTATCATTAATTCTTCATCTTTTAATTCAGCAATTTTACGACAAGCATGAATAACGGTTGTATGGTCACGTCCGCCAAATGCATCACCAATTTCTGGCAAGCTGTGATTAGTTAACTCTTTACATAATGCCATTGCCATTTGACGAGGTCTTGCTATTGATCGGCTACGTTTTTTTGATAATAAGTCAGCAATACGAATTTTATAATATTCTGCTACCATCTTTTGTATATTATCTATCGTAACCAGTTTTGCTTGCATCGCCAATAAGTCACGTAGAGCTTCTTTAGCAAAATCAAGCGTAATGGGTTTCCCTGTAAAAGAGGAGTTAGCGATGACTCTTCGTAAAGCACCTTCTAATTCCCTAATATTTGATGGCAAACGCTTTGCGATAAAAAAAGCAACTTCATTAGGGAGTTCAACACCACATAAAGAAGCTTTACTGAGTAAAATGGCAACACGCGTTTCAAGTTCAGGTGGTTCTATTGCAACGGGTAAGCCCCAGCCAAACCGTGATTTAAGACGATCATCAAGCCCATCGACTTCTTTAGGATAGCGATCACAGGTCATAATGATTTGTTTTTGGCCCTCTAATAAAGCATTAAAGGTATGAAAAAATTCTTCCTGTGATCTTTCTTTTTTTGCAAAGAACTGAATATCATCAATTAGTAGGGCATCAACTGTTCGATAATATGCTTTAAACTCATTAATTCGGTTGTGTTGTAGAGCTTTAACCATATCTGCAACAAAACGTTCTGAGTGTAAATACACAACGGTAGAATCTGGATTGATTTTAATCAGCTCATTACCAATCGCGTGCATTAAATGAGTTTTGCCTAAACCAACACCACCATAAATCAGCATAGGGTTGTAGGACTCACCAGGATTTACTGAAACCTGCATCGAAGCTGCACGAGCCAGCTGGTTAGAGTTACCCTCAACAAATGTTGCAAAAGTGAAGTTAGGATTTAACGTAGGACTTTTCTTAGGCTTAACAGGTGCTGGTGTAGAATGAGTAAATTCAGGCTGAGTAGCTTGGTTCGTTTCGCTCGATATTTTTTCACTGCCAATTTCAACAGAAACTAACGGCGGGTTTTCAGATAGGTTACTCAGAGTTGTTTGAATTTCAGTTAGGAAGTGCTCACATACCCAATCACGAACAAACTGATTAGGCGCAAGTAAAGTAATATCATTTTCCACAAAAACAACTTGTAATGGACGAATCCAGGTGCTGAATTGTTGAGCACTTAAATTGTTTTCGAGTTGGGAATAACATTGATCCCAGATGGGTTGGGACACAGCGTGTTCTCCCGAATTTATAATTAATTTTTCTGAATAATATGAATTCTAACTGTAACAGTAAAAGTTATCCACAGGCAGGATGAAAAACAACTAAAATATTCTTAAGAAGAAAATATAACTAAATTCAAAGATTTATCGTTATTTTATATTGAAATATTAGTTGACAGAAGTAGGTTTGAGCAGTATTGTTCACGGCCATTTTTTGAACGAAGTTTTAGCCAAAATTGGCTTAAATTTGAAATAATATAACGGTTATCGCTATGAAAAGAACATTTCAACCAAGTAATTTAAAACGCGCTCGTACACACGGTTTTCGTGCTCGCATGAGTACTGTTGGTGGCCGCAAAGTCATTAACGCTCGTCGTGCAAAAGGTCGTAAACGTATAGCCCAATAATCCGGTCATCTCTTTATTATGTTAACCGGTCGTTTTACTCGGCAGCAACGGTTAACCCAAGCCTCTGAGTTTAAAGGTGTATTTGCCAAACCTTGCGTGAAGCAGGGAGACGCAAATATGCTGATGCTAGGAAAAATAAATAAGCACAGAACGGCTCGTTTAGGTCTTGTTGTTGCAAAAAAGCAACTTAAACGAGCAGTATCACGAAATCGCTTTAAACGTCTCACCCGAGAAAGTTTCCGTCAGCACCTCGATATTATAAAGAATCTCGATATCGTGGTCGTTGCACGAGCTGGCGTAGAACGTAAATCAAATCGGGAAATACTCGAATTATTGTCAAAAAACTGGCATATCCTTAGTAAAAAATGCGAAAAATAATCTCAGGTATAATCGGACTATATCGATACTTGCTCAGCCCAGTGCTTGGACCAAGCTGTCGATATACCCCAACTTGTTCAGAATATGCACAAACTGCGGTATTACGTTTTGGAGTAATAAAAGGAGGCTGGATTGCAATTAAACGTATTGTAAGCTGTCATCCATGGGGTAAGTCCGGTTATGATCCGGTTCCAGAAAAAAAACCTGAAAAGAAACACCATTGTCATTAAGAGACTAACAACAAAAGAAGTATAAATATGGAACAACAACGTTTATTTTTAACCATTGGCTTATTTTTTCTTTTATATCTAGCTTATGATGCCTGGCAATTAGAGTTTGGGCCGAAACCTGCTCCTGTGCCACTTACGCAAACAGATCAAACAGTTTCTTCTCAGTCGTCCGGTGTTCCTATGGGAGCAGATACCACGACGTCTGCCGTACCACAACAATCAGCATCAGCTGTTCCAAGTGTAGTTACTGCACCAGCGGCTAAAGCATTAAAGCAAGCGCAGCGGATTACAGTAGAAACAGATGTTTTACGATTAGAAATTGATTCACAAGGTGGTGATGTTCGAGTTGTTGATTTATTAAAGTATCCACATACAAGTAAAGACGATAGCACCCCGGTTCGTTTAATGAGCGATGCCGATGAAACTTTATTTATTGCTCAATCAGGTTTTGCAGGTAAACGAGATAATAATGACGGCACAGTGATTGCTGCACCAAACCACAACACTATATTTAAAGTAGAAAAAACAGCTTATAAATTAGCTGACGATAAGGATGTTGTAACAGTAAATTTATATTGGAATAGTCCGGATAATGTGAAATTTGTGAAAAGCTATGAATTTAAGCGTAATAGCTATGAAATCATCGTTTCTCATAAAGTAGATAATCAAAGTGGTAAAACCTGGCGCGGTAATCTTTACCAACAGTTACAACGCAAAGATTTTGCTGATGAAAACCAGTCATCCTTTATTTATACCTATACGGGTGGTGTTTTATACAGTCCCGAAGAGAAATATCAGAAAATCGATTTTTCAGACATGGCCGATGAAGACTTAAGTCAAGATATTAAAAATGGTTGGGCTGCAATGATCCAGCATTATTTTGTTGCTGCATGGGTACCTCCTGTCGAGAGTACTCAAAGTTACTTTACCCGTGACTTGAATCAATCACGTTATTCAATTGGTATGAAAGCGACAAATGAAGTGCAGGTTGCAAATGCAACCAGTACAGTGCTGAATAACACTTTATATGTCGGGCCAAAAATACAGGAAGCCCTTGAAAAAATTGCGACAGGTTTAGAGTTAACCGTTGATTATGGTGTGCTGACTTTTATTGCTAAACCAATATTCTGGTTGTTAAATAAAATTTATAATTTTGTAAATAACTGGGGTTGGGCAATTATTCTGCTAACAATTCTGATTAAGCTGGTATTTTATAAGTTATCAGAAGCCAGTTATAAATCTATGGCGAATATGCGTAAAGTACAACCACGCTTAGTCGCAATGAAAGAGCGTTTTGGTGATGATCGTCAAAAGATGAATCAGGCCATGATGAAAATGTACAAAGAAGAAAAAATCAATCCTTTAGGGGGTTGCTTACCGATTCTTGTGCAAATCCCGGTATTTATTGCTTTGTACTGGGTATTATTAGAAAGTGTTGAACTGCGCCAGGCTGACTGGATTTTATGGTTCACTGATTTATCATCAAAAGATCCTTACTTTGTTTTACCTTTATTAATGGGTATCACAATGTTTATACAGCAAAAACTCAATCCGCCACCGCTGGATCCAATGCAAGCAAAAATAATGTCGGCACTTCCGATAGTGTTTACTAT
This sequence comes from uncultured Ectothiorhodospiraceae bacterium, assembly GCA_947258695.1. Lineage (GTDB taxonomy): Bacteria > Pseudomonadota > Gammaproteobacteria > UBA6429 > Thiohalophilaceae > JAGLTQ01. The sequence goes on from CAMYJG010000007.1 coordinate 24,553, forward strand.
ATTCTTTGCCTTTTTCCCATCTGGCCTGGTTTTATACTGGGTAGTGAATAATGCGTTATCAATTGCACAACAATGGTATATCACACGAATAGTGATAAAAGCATAGAAATATTCACCGCAAAGACGCAGAGAACGCAAAGTTTTGTAAATAATAAAAACGAATAGGATCTTCTTGGCGTTCTCTGCGTCTTTGCGGTAAATTTGTGTTTGGAATTTTTTAAAATGTCTAAAAATACGGATACGATTGCTGCAATCGCAACACCTCCAGGTCGGGGTGGTGTCGGCATTATTCGGGTTTCAGGTCCAAAGGCTTCTGAAATTTGTGAAAAAATACTCGGTAAAATTCCCCAGCCGCGGTTTGCCGATTACCTGCCTTTTTATGATCAAAGCAAAGAAATCATTGATTCTGGTTTAGCGCTTTATTTTGTTGAGCCTAATTCATTTACTGGTGAGGATGTTTTGGAGCTGCAAGGGCACGGCGGGCCGGTGGTGATGGATTTGTTACTGCAGCAGGTAGTTGATTTAGGTGCCCGAATAGCAAAACCCGGTGAGTTTTCTGAACGCGCATTTCTAAATGATAAAGTCGATTTAGCCCAGGCTGAGGCCATTGCTGATTTAATTGAAGCAGGATCAGAGCAGGCGGCAAAGTCAGCGGTTAAATCATTGCAGGGTGAGTTTTCACATTGGATTAATGAAAGTGTGGAAGCACTAACTAACTTACGGATGTATGTTGAAGCGGCGATAGACTTTCCAGAAGAAGAAATCGATTTTTTATCTGATGGTCATGTTACAGGTAGTTTAGAAAATATTTTGTCTGAAATGGACAAAATTTTTGCTTCAGCACAGCAAGGGGTGTTGCTGCGAGATGGTATGCGGGTGGTTTTAATTGGTCAGCCGAATACTGGTAAATCGAGTTTACTCAATGCCCTGGCTGGTCGTGATTCTGCCATCGTTACCCATATTGCAGGGACGACTCGTGATGTACTGCGGGAAGAAATTAATATTGATGGTATGCCACTCCATGTAATTGATACTGCTGGTTTGCGTGAAAGTGACGATGTGGTGGAACAAGAGGGTATCAAACGTACCTGGCTGGAAATAGAACAAGCGGATCGGGCTTTATTACTGGTTGATGATAAAACCGGAGTGACAGCGGAAGATGAAAGAATTCGGCAAAAATTGCCTGCTTCACTCGAAGTTACCCTTGTGCGCAATAAAATTGACTTAACAGAGACAAAAGCGGCAGAAAAAGATCATGAAATAGCCTTGTCAGCAAAAACTGGGCAAGGTGTTGATATTTTGCGTGATCATTTGAAAACGATTATGGGGTACACCGGATTAACCGAAGGTGTGTTTCTCGCTCGTCGTCGACATTTAGATGCCTTAATTCGAGCTAAAGAATTTGTATTAAATGGTCAAAAACAACTTCAGCAATCAAAGGCCGGTGAGTTATTGGCTGAGGATTTGCGCCAGGCACAACAAGCGCTTGGTGAAATAACGGGTTATGTAAGCAGTGATGAATTACTCGGTAAAATATTTTCCAGTTTTTGTATAGGAAAATAATTTAACCAGGCTTAAATGAGTTAACAAATTTTTGAAATAACAGTAATTTTTCATCACTGAATTTATCATAACGAAGTTGTTGGTATAAAGTAGTAATTTTATCGATGCTACTTTTATATTGTGGAAATCGAATCGCTGCTCGTTCAGCAAAATTTATTGCACCTTCAGTCGCTTCTTTATCCAGGCCATGTTTAGCCATTTTTCTGAGAAATTTTGCATAATAGCGTTGCGTGTCAGTGCTTTCCTTAGTTTTATTTGAAAATACTATATAAGCCAAGATAGCTGTTAATACGGCAAGAAAACTAAATAATAATTGTGATAAACCTTGCCAGCTGATTTCTTTTATACCCAATGCAGTAAATAACGCTTTTTGTTGTTTATTGTTATAACCCAGAACCCATTGATTCCATCTATTATTAACTGCATCCCAGGCAAAGCGTACTTGTTTTATTTGTTCTGTGAGCCAGGATTTTTTAAATAATTTGTCTGGCTTTTTCTGTGTAGAATTTATACGAAGTGCATCTTCAGTATTTTCGATATTGCCAGGTGGGATAGCTGCGGTCGGGTCTATTCTTATCCAGCCTTTATCTTTAATGAAAACTTCAGACCAGGCGTGGGCATCTGATTGACGCAGTGTCATAAACTGATCAATGGGATTAATCTCTCCACCTTGATAACCGGTAACAACGCGTGCTGGTATTTCTGCCAACCGCATTAAAACCGTAAAGCTGGAAGCGTAGTGTTCACAGTAACCTCGTTTAGTTTCAAATAAAAATTCATCAACGGGATTATCATAAAGTAGAGGAGGTTGACGGCTGTAATAAAAATTTTGTGTGGCAAAATAATTTAAAACATTATTTACAGTATTTTGAGGATTAGAGTGATCTTTTAATTGACTAATTAAATCACGACTTTTTGATAACTGTTGATTAGATGGTTTATTAGCAGGCAGTTTTAGGTACTGATCCATTGGTAAACGGTTAATTGCTGGTAATTGATATTTTGTATAAGAATCGAGTGTATATTGTTTTAATTTTTGTACTCGTGATCGTGATAACACCTGCATATCTGCAGAAAAAATCGAATTCGGTGGAAGTGTAGCTGGGATATCTAATGCAAATAGCCAATATTTATTGTGCGGTTGCAGTGTAATGGTATAACGAGTTTTATCCCCTAATGCAGTAAATTGAAAATTATGCATAGCAAGTCGTTCATTTGAAGGAGCCGTCCAGTTATAGCCATCAAAATTCCACATTACTGGTCCTCGCCAATAAAGCTTATCTGGCGGTGGAGGAGTTACTGAATCAAATTTTACCCGGAAAGCAACGCTGGTATTATTACTCAGTTTACTAATTCGACCAGGTGACATGTTATCGCTTAAGCCGGTTTGAGCGCTAAATGCATCTTCTGGTAAACCCCACAGTGGTCCATCAACCCGAGGAAAAAGTATAAAAAGGATAATAGCAAAAGGAATCGCCTGGACCAGCATTTTAAAAGCCAGTGAAAAATGATTTTTTTCATTTGATTTAATAACTGGTATTGGAACAGGTTGTATCTCGCTGAGTTTTTTATAGTTATGTTGATAGCTAATCAGTGCAGTAAATAAAAACAGCACAGCAAATATCATAGTCACAGCAACGATGATTGATTGATTAAATAAAAAATTAATTACTATTGAAAATAAGGCAAGATTAATAATAACGAATACATCTCGATAAGACTTAATTTCAAAAAGTTTTAAACATAGCAGGCCTAGTAACATTGCTGAACCTGCATTACGACCAATAATGGTATGGTAACTGAAAACTATGCCGGTTATCAGCATTACCGTGAGTATAAAAAGAATAGCTTTTCCAGGTATTGGGCAAAGCTGTAGTTCATAGCAACTACGCCATACTAGTAAGCTTAGCATTACTAAGCTTAACCAAATAGGTAGGTGAGAAAAATGTGGGACACAGACTAATAATAATCCCGCTAATAAAATGAATGCAGCAGGTTTTACTTTTGGATTCTGTAATTTATTAAGTAAGATCATTTAATCCATATAAAGCAAGCTGTTTTAAGCAGCTCTCTAAATGTTGTTGACCTGAACCAGGTTTTATCGTGCAATCAGGAATAGTTAATCCATAACTTAAATTTGATTTGTCAGCAATTAGTAGCCAGCGTGTTAACTGTGATAGCTTTAATTCAATGGTTTTAGCTGTAGTATCTGACCAGTTAAGCCATAATTCATTTGAGCTAGCGGAGGAAAATTCTTTAGTTCGGAGAGATTGATGACGGGCAAAACTCTTCCAATGAATGTGTTGTAATGGATCACCTTCCACATAAGATCGTAAGCCTTTAAAATCGTCGCTACCGGATTTAAGTTGCTGATTACCTTCAGCATAGCCTGCACTTTTAACAGGTAATATTTTGTCATTAGAAGGCTTTGGATAAACAAGTTGTTTTTGATCAAATTGAATTAAGGCCCAGGTCCGAAAAAGACCAAAAGGAAAACGACTTTCAACAGTAAAACGCGGCAAAGAAACATAACCGCGTGAGTCAAAGCTATGTTTGACATTTATATGGCTAATGCTGTTTTCAGGGATATCTGCTGTGATTGTATGTTTTTGTGAAGTAAAAGTTAAAACAGAAAACCGAGTTTGATAATTTTTATTATCGACTTTAACCATAAACTCAGCATTATCACCGGCAAAAACGGGTTTACAGATTGCTGGTCCAAAACTGAGTTTTAATAAATTTTTGTAGGTGTGAAAAATAGCAACAACGGAAAGACTGGCAAGTAAAAAAGTTAAAAAATATCCCAGGCTATTACTGTAATTAATTGAGCCAAGCAACATAATAAAAAGTAAAAGGGCAAAAGCTAATCCCTGTTTAGTTGGTAATATATAAACACGCCTCTGTGTTAGTAAATAGGGTGGTTGAAGCGGACCTTCACCTACAAAAAAACGTTTTAAATCAAACTTAGATGTAATTGCAGATAGCATCAGTTATGGTATTACAACGTCTTTTAATAATAATGCGGCAGGTTTACTAACAGCTGGATCTATTGGTTGTAATCGGTGTCTCACTACGCTGGGTAAGACGGCCTGGACATCTTCAGGAATAACATAATCACGATCACTGAGTAATGCCCATGCTTTACTGACATGCAGCAATGCCAAACCTGCTCTTGGTGATAAACCATAAGCAAATAAACCCGATTCACGTGAATAAGAAAGTAAGGCCTGAACATAATCGAGTAAAGCATCAGAAGTTTTAATGTGTTGTACCTGGTCCTGCATTTGATGAAGTTGGTTATCTTGTAAACAAGCCGTTATTTCATTTAATGCTTCACGGCGATCATTGGCAGCCAATAATTGTCTTTCGGCAGTTGCATCAGGATAACCCAATGAAATTGACATTAAAAAACGATCCAATTGAGATTCCGGTAATGGAAAAGTACCAATTTGTTCAGATGGATTTTGAGTCGCGATGACAAAAAATGGTTCAGGTAAATTTCGTGTTTTACCATCGAGGGTGACCTGCTTTTCTTCCATCGCCTCCAGTAATGCACTTTGTGTTTTTGGCGTGGCACGATTAATTTCATCTGCCAGTAATACATTGCAGAAAATTGGCCCTGGATGAAAAGTAAACTTGTTAGCAGCTTGTTCAAAAACGGAAATACCCAATACATCTGCAGGGAGCATATCACTGGTAAATTGAATTCGACTAAATTCTAAACCGAGTAATTGAGCAAAAGTATGTGCCAGGGTGGTTTTACCAACACCGGGTAAATCTTCTATAAGCAGGTGACCTTTTGCAAGAATACAGGTGAGTGCTAAACGAATTTTATGATCTTTACCGAGAATAATGGTGTTAGCGACGTCAATTATATGATTTAACTGGTCGTAGTGGTTATTTTTATTCATAAGCTCGCTGGATAGTTATATAGTGGGAATAAGACCGTAATTTATCAAAATTGTTCGTATTTCTATGATCCGCTTAAACATCATTAAATATATCGTACTTTTACTCAGTATCTTTACGTTATCAGGCTGCTCTACATTTGGCTATTACATGGATCTCATGGCGGGTCATAATGAGTTAATAGAGAAACAAAAACCGATTTCCGACATACTTGCCAACAAGGAAACCAGTACACAATTACGTAAGTTACTCGAAAAAAGTCAAAATATACGTGATTTTGCCTCTAAAAGTCTCTATCTCCCTGATAATGATAGTTACCGTATGTATGCCGACTTAAAACGGCGCTATGTGGTTTGGAATGTGGTGGCAGCAAAAGAATTCTCCGTGAAGCCTGAGAAATGGTGTTTTTTATTTGTTGGCTGTTTGAGTTACCGGGGTTATTTTTCAAAACAGGATGCACTTGAATACGCGAATGAGCTGAAAAAAGAGGGTTACGATGTGTATGTAGCCGGGGCAAGTGCTTACTCAACATTAGGTTGGTTCGACGATCCCTTACTCAATACCATGATGTATAAATCAGAAGCGCGCCGGGCAGGTATAATTTTTCATGAGCTGGCGCACCAGGTGGTGTATATCGAAGATGACTCGGCATTTAACGAGGCTTTTGCCACCGCGGTTGAAGAAGAGGGTATTCATCGATGGATGATTAAATCCGGTAAGGAACAAGAATATCAAGAACATTTGCGCGATAAACAACGTGATAAGCAATTAAACCAGTTATTACAAGCCACGCGGGATTGTTTAAAAGAACTTTATAAAACCAAGTTAACTACTATAGAAAAAAGACAACAAAAGAAAAATATTTTTTCTGATTTAGAGAAGCAATATCAGCAACTGAAAATATCATGGAATGGTCATAATGCTTTTGATAAATGGATGGGTCAGGAACTTAATAATGCCCATTTGCTGCTAATCGCAACCTATAATGAGTTAGTGCCAGTTTTTAAACAAATACTTAAACAACAAAATAATAATTTAAAAGAATTTTATGTTGCGGTAGAAAAATTTGGTGAGTTAGACAAGCAAGCAAGAAAGAGTAAAGTCAATCAAATTCAGCAACTAGTTAATAAAGAGATGTAAAAATTAATCTAACCTAAATGGAAATAATATTATTAAGGCATGGTAAACCAGAGGTTGAATTATCTGGCTGGAAAAGCGCGGAAGAATTCAAACAGTTGGCAAGCGCATATGCGCAATCTGGAATACAAGGACATCCACCCAGTAGTATTTTCGAAAAATTTAAATCACATTACGTTGTTTGTAGTAACTTAAATCGCTCAGTTAAATCAGCTAATATAATAGGATATAAAGAGATTCATTTAGAGGATAAAATATTTTCTGAATCTGAAATTCCTCACCATGATAGAAGTATAATAAAAATTCCCATGACAATTTGGCTTGTGTATTTAAGGTTAAGATGGTTATTCGGGTTTAGCAAAAATGGTGAATCATTCTTAGAAGCTAACAAGCGGGCTGAACTTGCAGCAAATAAACTGATTAATTTAGCCGAAGAGAATGAAAAAGTAATATTGGTAGGGCATGGATTGATGAATCGATTGATAGCACGACAATTACGATTGCAAAACTGGAATGGTCCAACGTCTCCTGGCAAAAGATATTGGGAATATGGAAATTATATTTTTCAATAGTAGATTATTTTTTACTTAACATTGATTTTTTAAGATCAGAATCTAGCGGATCATCTCCTAGCCAAATTTTCAGCAAAGCAGTAAAAAAATTATCACCTTCTACCAGTCCCATTGTTTTTTCATTAATAATGACAAAAGTACCTGTAGTAGGAATGAAATTTAAGTTAATAATATCACTTTTTTTTACATCAATAAAAAGACGATTAAATTGATCAATTTGTGATTGTAATTTTAATAACTCCGCTTTAGAGTGATTATTTTCAAAGCCATCATTCCAATCAGCAACAAGTTTATTTTTAGTTATTTTTTTGGAAAGAAAGTACATACTAATTCGTTTTTCGCCATGGGCGTTATATATGTCTTGCGCAGTATGATGTTTTTTTTCCAGGTACAAGCTACCGATATAAATATCAAAAAAGAATTTTGAACGGATTCCCGCACCGTTTAATATAAGTTTAGTTGATTGGTCTGTATGTGAGACGGTATCAGGAATACTGATACCAGAGATGGTTACTGCTTTAATATTAAATGAAATAAATAGGCTAAATAGTAAAAATGTAAGACTCTTCATCGTTTCATCCTTATTATTTTATAATTTGAGTATAAAGTAATTTACATGATAGTGTTTATTCAAAAAAGTTATATTTAATTAGAGTTTTAATTATATAAGCATGAAAATTAGATTCTTAATCATATGGATTTGTGCTTTCTCAACAATGTCTTGTTCACTGGATGTCAATAAGCCGGTAAATTTATTGTGGGATATAAAAGCTAATAAAAACAATAGTTTAATAGTATTTTTGCCAGGAATAATCGATACCGCAGAAACGTTTAAGGATGAGCAAATTTTTACATTGGCAAGAAAAGCAGGGATTACGGCAGATATGGTGGCGGCGGGTATATATATAAAGCATTTATTAAAAGAAAAAATGATCGAAAGGCTAGAAGCAGATATTTTTAGTCATTTAAAGAATAAAGGGTATGAAAATATCTGGCTGGTGGGTATGTCTTTGGGAGCATTAAATTCATTACTATTTTATCAACAACATATGAATAAAATTTGTGGTGTAGTGATGTTATCACCTTATATTGCGGATGAAGAATTAGCCCATGAACTGAGACAAGCAGGTAGTTTACGTCAATGGGAGCCAAAATCAGCTAACAATAAAAAGATTTTGAAACGAAAATTAGTTTCGTTATGGAAGTGGTTGCAACAACAACAATTAAAAAATGATCTCAATAACATTTATTTAGGATATGGAAATCGAGATAAATTTATATTATCTATCAGTTTATTGAGAAAAATTTTAAATACAAACAATATTATTGAAGTTGAGGGAATACATGATTGGGTAACTGCGCGTAAAGTTTGGCGACAGCAGTTGTCTACGAGAAATGAAACAGGATTATTGAAACCCTGCAATTAATAATTTGTTATCAGGGCAGCCGTATTTTTCGACGAAATTTTTAGAGTTAGTAATCATAAAACCCGTGAAAAAAAATGATTAACAAAAAGATCATAAGTTTTTTTAAGAATTACAGACAAAATGCCAAATTATTAGAGTTGCACCAAAAGTGATCGTTTTTATACTATGCGCAATATTATAGTGCGTTTTCTCGAACATTCATTTTAATAGTTCTTAATTATTAATCTATCTTATTGATTAAATTAGAATATTTATGTTGGCAAGAACGGGTATATATCAAATTGGCTGGCATAGAAGTTGCTCACTATATATTTAAATAGACACAAAAGACATTTTAAGCAGTAATAAAAAACTCACATTAATATTTTAAATTATATAGAAGGTATCTGGAATGAGTGGAAATATATCCCGTTTAAAAGCGGTTGAAAACATTACAACACAAGAAAAGGCATCGGTTGAGAAAACAGAACTATTAGATAATATTTGGGCGACAGATGTTTTTAATTTAGCAAAAATGGAAAAGGCACTTTCTAAAAAAGCATTTGAAAGTATCAAGAAAACCATTCAAACAGGTGAAGCTTTAGAGCTAGACACCGCTGAAGAAATTGCTACAGCAATGAAAGAGTGGGCATTAGCAAAAGGCGTTAAGTTCTTCTCTCATATTTTCTATCCAATGACCAATGCAACTGCAGAAAAGCATGATGCTTTTATTGTTACAGATTTTGATGGTGGTGCAATTTCAAAATTTGATGGTGCACTATTAATTAAAGGTGAGCCAGATGGATCATCTTTCCCTAATGGCGGCATACGCGAAACAAATGCTGCACGTGGTTATACCGCATGGGATCCAAGCAGCCCCGCATATATTATGCATACACAAAATGGCGCGACATTAATGATTCCTTGTGTATTTGCATCATGGACGGGTGAAGCATTAGATAAAAAGATTCCTTTACTGCGTTCTAATGCAGCAATGAATACTGCAGCGCAGAAAGTATTAAATTTAATGGGCGAAGGCGAAGTTTCACCATTAAATTCAAGTTGTGGTGCTGAGCAAGAATATTTCTTGGTTGATGAGAAATTTGCAAATGCACGCCCTGATTTATTATTGGCAGGACGTACTTTATTTGGTGCAGCACCTGCTAAGGGTCAAGAATTTGATGACCATTACTTTGGTGCTATTCCATCACGCGTACAAGTATATATGCAAGACGCAGAAGACCGTTTATATCGTTTAGGTATCCCTGCTAAAACTCATCATAATGAAGTTGCTCCAGGCCAGTTTGAAATTGCGCCATATTTCGAGGCTGCAAATGTTGCAGCAGATCACCAACAGTTGATTATGACCGTTCTGCAGAATACGGCTAAAGAACATGGCTTCATTTGTTTAATGCATGAGAAACCATTTGCTGGAATTAATGGTTCAGGTAAGCATGTAAACTGGTCTGTTGGTAACTCAACCCAGGGTAATTTACTGGACCCAGGCAACACACCAGAAGAAAACTTAAACTTCTTATTATTCTGTGGTGCGGTCATTCGTGGTGTACATAAATATGGGCCATTACTTCGTGCAGTTATTGCCTCTGCAAGTAATGATCATCGATTAGGCGCTAACGAAGCACCACCAGCAATTCTCTCTGTTTATTTAGGATCACAGCTAGAAACTATTTTTGATGATATTAAAGAAGGTAAATTATCGCCAACAGATGATGGTGGCATAATGGATCTGGGTTTATCTCAAATTATGAACTTTAAACGTGATTCTGGTGATCGAAATAGAACTTCACCTTTCGCATTTACTGGAAATCGTTTTGAATTCCGTGCGGTTGGTTCTTCACAATCAGTATCAGGACCATTAATTGCAATGAATACGATGTTAGCCGACTCACTTGAGTGGATTGCGGTTAAACTTGAAGAAGCATTAAAAGGCGGTGATAAAACGGCTGCTGTTATTTCTGTACTTAAAGAATTGATGTTATTACATGGTAGTGCTGTATTTGGTGGAGATGGTTATTCCGCAGAATGGCATGAAATGGCAGTTAAAGAGCGTGGTTTGAAAAACTTACCAACTACTGCAGATGCACTTCCATATATACAAGATGCAGAAATTATTGAACTGTTTAAATCAACTGGTGTATTGACTCCGATAGAATTAGAAAGTCGTTACGAAATCTATGCTGAGCAATATATTATGTCCATTGAAGTTGAAGCTAAATTAGTTATTGATATGGCTAAAACATTAATTTATCCAGCTGCTGTGAATTATCTTGCAAGTCTTGCAGACGCTGCTTCTGGTATGAAGGAAATGGGTATTGATTTAGATAGTGGTACTGCAAAAATTGTTGCAGCAAGAGCAAATGCAATGATGGCAGCAGTTAATGAATTGATTGAAGCTTCGGCTAAAGAAGATTTTGCATCAACAAATGAGCATATGAAATATTGTGCAGATGTAATTCGCGGATTAATGGATAAGGTTCGTGAGCATGCAGACACACTCGAATGTGAAGTTGATGATACATTATGGCCATTGCCAAAGTACCAGGAAATGCTATTTATAAAATAATATTAATTTTATATATGAAAAAAACCGGTAACATTGTTACCGGTTTTTTTTGCTTAACGTTTAGGATAAAGATAACAATTAAAATTAAGTAAGCAGGTTTATTGAAAGGATAGTATTAATTTATTCATTTTCATGAGTTGCATGTAACACAGCAATATTCTCTTCAAGCGAGACGTGGATATTAATCGGCCGACAACAAACCTGGCAATCTTCGATATAGTCTTGTTCGCCAATAGAACAGTCGACCATAATCTGTATTACTTCACCGCAGTAGGGGCAGCTAATATCATGTGTTTGCAGTAGATCCATATTTAAATTTAGCCCGGTTTTTCAGTAACTTTTTGCTCTTTATATAATTTTGCATCTAGCACACTTAATAAAGGCGGTAATAAAAAGAAATCTGTCAGCAATGCATAACTTAAAGTCATCGCAAGTAGTAAACCACTAACCCATGTTGGGGATAAATGAGACGCTGCTAAAACTAAAAAACCAGAAACAAGAACGGCGGTTGTTATCATTAATGCAATGCCTACGGTGTTAAATGCATAGCGCATTCCTTCATTAACATCATAATTTTTTTCTCGACGAGCTCGTAAATATTTACTAAGAAAATGCACGGTATCATCGACCACAATTCCTAAACTCATACAAATGACAATCGAAGCAGATAAGTCTATTTTTCCAATAAATATTCCCCATGTTCCATAAGCCAGTAAAGCAGGTACCAGGTTGGGTACTAGACTGATTAGGCCAAGCCGAACAGACCATAAAGCGATGATCAGAACAAATGAAATTAATATGAGCGCAACGAATGTACCTTTTAATAAGCTACGAATATTTCTATGATTAATATGGGCAAAGACCATATCTAATCCAGTTGCCTCCGAACTTTGATATTGAGCAGCGTTCTGCTTTAACCAGTTTTGTGCACGCCTGTCCAGTTCAAGCAAAAATTCGGAATCTGTTTTATAAACAATGATCGTTACCAGTGTTGTGCTGCGTTCTAAATTTACTAAGTTATCCAGGTTAAGTTCACGCGGTAAACCTGTCTCATAAAGCAAAAAAAGTTGTGCGGCCAGCTGACGACTTTCAGGCAGTCGGTAATACTCGGCTTTATCTTGATGCAGATTTTTATTTAGTCGTTTGCTAATATCAGCAAGACTATTAACATACGCAACTTTATCTTGTTTTCGTAACCAGTTAGAAAAATTATTTAAGGTATTGAGATACTCTGGTTCATGAATACCCTGTTGCGCACCACTGTTAACTAAATAACGTAAGTAATGTACACCGGAAAGATGTTTATTTATATTTTCGACGGTTTGACGAAGTTCGAATGTTTGATCAAAATAATGATGCCATTCTTCAGTGAGTTTATTATCGGTTACAAAGCTAATAATAAAAATAGTGAAAAAAGATAAGCCAACTAGCAGTTTTTTACGATTTAAAATAATCCAGTTGGCAAAATTATCAACCCAGATATTCTTTCCCTTATCAATATGAGATTTTCCAATAGAAAACCAGGCCATTACAGCAGGTAAAAATGTTATGCTTAAAATAAAGGCGATAAACACACCAAGTGCTACCATATTGCCAAGATCACGGTAGGGTGGCGAATCGCTAAAATTAAGGCATAACACACCAATCATGGTGGTAATACTGGTGACAAAAACTGGGTTTAAATTAATTCGTAGTGATTCACGTAATGCATCATGTCGATGAGAACCGTGCCGTAAGCTATGAAAATAAGAAATAAGAATATGTACGCTATCAGCTACAGCAATAGTCATTATGATGCTGGGTACCCATCCTGCTACGGGTGTCATGACATAATTAAACCAGCCATATACTCCCATGGTTATAATAATAGAAAAAGAAACCAGCAAGATAGTGGCAAGCATGCCGCGAAAACTGCGTAACAAAAAAACCAGCAGTGAAATAATAATAATATAGCTGTATAGAACCAGGGTATTTATATCTTGTTCCACTGCTTCACCCAGTGTGACGCCTGCAGCACTGCTACCACCAAGATTGATTTTAATTTGAGGATAGTCTTTCTCAAACTTATCACGTAATAAGCGAGCAGCGGTGATTATTTCGGTATTCGCTTTGGACTTTTCAAGCGGTAAATTTAAACGAACCTGTATAGCAGTTACACTGCCATTTTGATTGGTTAGAAAATTTATTAGCGTTGGTTCATTCAACACAACATCTTTTATAAAATTAATTTTCTTAGAATTTAGATCAGACAAATCATCCAGTAGATAATCGGTGGTTAAGTTATCACCTTCGACGATGGTATGTTGATAATTTGTTAGAGAATTGACACGTGAGACAAAGGGCAATTCCCAGGATTTCTCGGTGAGTTGCCAAATTAGAGAAAGGCTTTGCTGGTTAAATATATTTTTACTTTTCGGTTGAATAAAAAAAACCAGGCTGTCCTGTTTGCCGTAAGTTTTTTCAAGTGCTTCAAAGGCGACCAGTTGTGGGTTGTCCTTACTAAAATAAATCCGAAAGTCACTGCTGGTAGTAAGATTTTTGACGCCTGCGCCAATTGCAATCACAAATAGTAGTGAAAGGGTAACGACCAGTTTATGGTGTTGAATGATCCAATTGGTATAGCGCGCTAGCATCTGAATACCTTCTCACAGTAAAGACTAGTATTTAATGATGTTGATGCATAATTAGCCAATAAAGATATTTAAGCATGTTAAATATTTAACTTATCATAATTTTAGATGCCAGCCATGCATAAAAAAAGCCTTACTAAAAATAGTAAGGCTTTTTTAAATTAAAGTGTTTGTTACTTTAATTATGCAACCGCATCGGTGTCCATTTCTTTATGGTAACTAATAACGCGTTCAACTTCATTTTTTGAGCCCAGTACAACGGGTACACGTTGGTGTAACTCTTTAGGTTGAATTTCCATTACGCGTTCACGACCTGTTGAACATGCACCGCCAGCTTGTTCAACGATGTAAGCCATTGGATTACCTTCGTACATTAAACGTAATTTACCTTCAGTCCCTTTTGATTTCATTTTTTCATCGATTGGGTACATAAAGATACCACCACGAGTCAGGATACGGTGTACTTCAGCTACCATTGATGCTACCCAGCGCATATTGAAGTCTTCACCACGTGCGCCTGTTGAGCCGGCTAAACATTCATCAACATATTTTTGTACAGGTTTTTCCCAGAAACGTGAGTTAGATGCATTGATGGCGAATTCACGGGTATCTTCAGGAATAGTCATACCAGGGTGAGTGAGTACAAATTCACCGATATTTTGATCTAACGTGAAGCCGTTTACACCGTTACCAGTCGTCAGAACCATCATAGTCGATGGGCCGTATAATGCGTAACCTGCACAAACTTGCTCAGTACCGGCTTGCAAGAAATCTTCAGCAGTTGGGTTTTGGCAATCACCTTTACAACGCAGGATAGAGAAAATAGTACCAACTGAAACATTAACGTCCATATTTGAAGAGCCATCTAATGGATCAAACGTTAATAAGTATTTACCGCGTGGATATTGCTTAGGGATATGGTAAATATCGTCCATTTCTTCAGACGCCATGGCAGCTAAGTGACCTGCCCATTGGTTAGTTTCCAGGAAAACATCATTAGTGATGATATCCATTTTCTTTTGTTCTTCGCCTTGTACGTTTTCTGAACCTGCTGAACCTAAAACACCAACAAGTTCACCTTGATTAACAAGGTTAGAAATAACTTTGCATGAAGTAACTACGTCATTCAAAAGAGAGGTGAAGTCGCCGGTTGCTGAATCGATATGGCGTTGTTCTTCGATAATAAATTGGGTTATGGACGTTTTGCCGTTGTGCATATTGACTCCGAAAAAATCTGGGATTAAATATAAAAATACGCCCAATAGTGAGCGTATCAATTAAAAAGTTTAAAATTTAATCAATTATATCAGAGTATAATAATATAGTAAATTTTGTGGTTGGTGATAAATTGACCAGTTGTATTCTGTAGTGAAATGCTATGAAATTACCTAATTTTCAGCAAAAATGAAGTTAACAGTCACTATCAGGATAAGTAGGGATGGTGCTGATTTCTTTCATCTTTGATTCAATCCAACACTTGGCTTCACGCATGATCTCATCAGGGGACTTGCCTTTTGTTTCAATTGCCGGGCCTACACTAAAAACGATAGTACCGGTTTGACGTGAAAAGAAGCCTTTAGGCCAATATTCTCCTGCAGTGTGGGCGACAGGAACGACCAGTTTTTCACTTTTAGCAGCCAAAATGCCCCCGCCTTTTTTATAGGGCAGACGCGTTCCAGGTTTTGAGCGTGTGCCCTCCGGGTAGATCACCACCCAGATGCCCTTGTTCATCCGCTCAATACCTTGCTTGATGATATGGACAATGGCTTTTCGTCCCGCTTTACGGTCAATCGCGATGGGATCAATGGCTCTGAGTCCCCAGCCAAAGAACGGTAGCCACAGTAGTTCTTTCTTGAGGACAAAGGTGAGAGGAGGGAAAACACGTTGCACGATCATAGTTTCGAGAGCTGACTGGTGCTTGCAAAATATCAGGTGACTACCTTCAGGTATATTTTCTCTGCCTTCGACACGATAATCAATTTTACATAAGTGTTTCAGTACCCAAAGATTTAAGACGGAATAAAAATTGATAAATTTATAGCGTATTGGAAAAGAAAAAGGTAAAAAAATTGTCGCAATAATCGAGATATAGACAGACGATATAAACATGGTGCTGACAAAGGCAAGTGAGTAGAAAGGTTGTAGTAAATTTTTAGCTTTAAACATATTATTTTAATAACCAGTTAACAAAATCTGATAGATCATTATAAACAGAAATATCTTTAAGTCCTTCACCTTTTTGAATGGTGCGCTCTCCTTTTCCTGTTCTTACCAGGTAAGGTTTAGCATTGATACTTTGCGCTGCCTGTAAATCCCTTAAAGAATCGCCAACAACAATAATGTCTGAATAGTCTGATAAGCTAGCTTGCTCAGCAATTTTTAAATACATACCTGCTTTAGGTTTACGGCAATCACAGTTTTCATCCGGACCATGTGGACAGTATTCTATACCATCGACTTCAGCATCGTGCTCTTGCAATAAGGCTGCAAGTTTTTTATGCATGGCATGCAGGGTTTCAACAGTATAGTAACCGCGGTAAATCCCAGACTGGTTGGTAGCAATGTAAACTTTATAGCCGGCATGTTTGAGTTTTGCGATTGCTTCTATACTGCCAGGTAGAGGAATAAACTCGTCAACGGATTTTATAAAATTATCAGAATCCTGGTTAATAACTCCATCGCGGTCAAGAATGATTATTTTCATTTTTACCGCAAAGACGCAGAGTTCGCAAAGAAAATTGATGCGGGATTAGAACTTGTATTGAAAGCTTGATTCAATAAATGAAGAATTATTATATTTGTTAAGTTATCCATATAAAACTTTGCGTTCTTTGCGCCTCTGCGGTGAGATTATTTACTTAAATTCAGATACTCTTATACGTCCATTGACCATTTTGGAATCGCGTTGCATGATTTTATCCATTTTATCCCAGAAGGCCTGGTTTAAATCAAAGTCTGCAGAAATAGCAGTGCCAATCAATAAAATAAAAAGGTCTGCGGTTTCTTCGGCGAGTTGTTGTTTGTCTTTTCCTTTGGTTACACAGGAAGAAATTTCACCAAGTTCTTCAGCCATTAATGAAATACGGTAAGTGAGATCTTCACCGCCGGTATTTTTAAAATCATGCTTATCATGAAAAGCCTGGACTTTTGCTAGCATGTCTTTATAAGAGTCTTTATTCATGTTTTAACCATTAATTTAGCCACCAAGGACACGAAGAACACCAAGAAAAAATTAGAAAATAAAACCACGAGATTCACGAGGTTAGAAATATTAAAAGCTTCTCCCTGTGCTCCCCCGTGTTCCCGGTAGTTAGTTTTTGGTTTTCTTTGTGTTCTTCGTGTCCTTGGTGGCTATTAATTGTTTTTATTGCAATTTAGATATATCTGCAATTTGTAAAAACAAACTATGTAACTTATTCAATAAGGCAATACGATTATTTTTAAGTTTATTATCATCAGTCATAACCATGACATCATCGAAAAATTGATCGACATCTTTTCGTAAACTTGAAAGTTCAGTCAGTGCATCCTGGTACTTGGCTTCATCGATCATAGTCTGAACTTTATCATCAAGTTCAGTTAAGGTTTTATTCAGGCTTTGCTCTGCAGGTTCTTGTAGTAATGTTTCAGATATTTTATCAGGTAGTTTACCTTCTACTTTCTTCAGTATATTTCCAATACGTTTATTTGCAGCGGCAAGGCTTTCCGCTTCGCTCAACTGCCGGAAACTATCGACAGCGAGTAAACGATTATTAATATCTAAAGGTTTAGTCGGTTTAGTACTGAGTACTGCATCCAGTACATCGGGACGTATTCCCTTATCCAGATAATAAGCATGTAAACGATCCAGCATAAATTCAAACACAGTGACTTCCGCTTCGGTCGCTTTAATACTTGAATCATGCTGTTTTGCGGCAATTTTAATTAAGTGCTGTAAATCCAGATCCAGATTATTTTCAATCAATATTCTTAACACACCTAGCGCAGCTCTACGTAGCGCAAAAGGATCTTTATCGCCTGTAGGTATTTGGCCGATTGCAAAAATACCGAGCAGGGTGTCGAGTCGATCAGCAATGGCTAAAGACTGACTGGTTATACTTTGTGGTAAGCTATCACCAGAGAACTTAGGTTTGTAATAATCTTCTAACGCTTGCGCAACTTCAGCATTTTCGCCATCATGCTCTGCGTAATAGCGTCCCATAACACCTTGCAAACTGGCAAATTCACCGACCATTTCAGTCATAAGATCACATTTACAAAGTTCTGCTGCACGTAAAGCAAGTTGAGTATTACCAGCAAGTTGATCTGCGATTGCAGCGCTTAGTTTTTGAACGCGTTTGGTTTTATCGAGTAAGGTACCAAGTTTCTTTTGAAAGACAACCGTGCCTAACTGTTCTGAGCGATCAATCAGTTTTGATTTACGATCTTGTGACCAGAAAAATTCAGCATCTGCAAAACGTGGTCTTATAACACGTTCGTTTCCTTCCTGAACTTTAGAAACATCTTTACTTTCAATATTACTAACGGTAATAAAATGAGGAAGTAGTGCACCTTTTTTATCAACGACATAGAAATATTTCTGGTTTGTTTTCATGGTAAGAATTAAGGCTTCTTGCGGAACATCAAGAAAACGTTTTTCAAAATTCCCCATAACAGCGACTGGCCATTCAACCATTGCTGAGACTTCATCGAGTAAATCTTCATCAATAATGGCTTTGCCGTTTTTACTTAAAGCGATTTCATCCACCTGGCCACGTACCGCTTCTTTGCGGCGCTCAAAATCAGCGATAACTTTACCGTGGGTTTCCAGTAGCATTTCATATTCAGACGGCGAAGGTATGGTAATGCTTTCGGGGTGATGGAAACGGTGGCCACGTGTTTCACGGCCACTTTTAACACTGAGTATTTCAGCATTAATAACATTATCACCGAACAGTAATATCAGCCATTGAACAGGGCGAACGAATTGTGCATCTAAATCTGCCCAACGCATACGCTTGGCAATGGGTAATTTATCTAATGCTGTTTGTACAATTTCAGGTATTAACTCGAAAGTCTTTTGACCCTTTTTTGTGCTTTTAAAGTTTAACCAGGCACCTTTGTCAGTTTCCAGCTTTTCCAGATCTTCAACTTTAACCCCACAAGAACGTGCAAAACCTTCTGCAGCTTTACTTGGGCAACCATCTTCATCAAAGGCTGCTGCAATGGCTGGGCCGCGGCGTTCAACGGCTTTATCTTTTTGCTTAACTTCCAGATCACTAACCAGCAAAGCAAGTCGTCTCGGAGCTGCAAATTTTTTAATATTTGAAAAAGATAAATCGGCATTTTCTAAGCTTGATTTAACACCACTATAAAAAGCATTAGATAATTTACTTAAAGTTGCTGGGGGCAACTCTTCGGTACCAATTTCTATCAGGAGATCATTCGTCTTGCTCATGATTTGTCTCCTTTAACTAGCGGGAAGCCAAGCGATTCACGTTTCTCATAATAGGCTTCAGCAACTGCCCGTGATAGCGCGCGCACCCGTAAAATATAGCGTTGACGTTCGGTAACCGAAATAGCACGACGTGCATCAAGTAAATTAAAGGTATGTGATGCCTGCAGCATTTGTTCATAAGCAGGCAGTGGTAATCCGGCATCATTGAGTTTGATGCTTTCACTTTCACACAGATCAAATTGTTTGAATAATTCTTCCACGTTGGCTTGTTCAAAATTGTAAGTTGATTGTTCAACTTCATTTTGGTGAAAAACATCACCGTAACTGACTTTTCCTTGCGGACCATCTGTCCAGACTAAATCGTAAATACTGTTTTTACCTTGTAAATACATGGCAATGCGTTCAAGGCCATAGGTAATTTCACCGGTTACCGGTTTACATTCAAGGCCGCCTACTTGTTGGAAATAGGTGAATTGAGTGACTTCCATGCCATTGAGCCAGACTTCCCAGCCAAGTCCCCATGCACCGAGAGTCGGTGATTCCCAGTTGTCCTCTACAAAACGAATATCGTGAACCAACGGGTCAATTCCGAGCATTTTCAATGAATCGAGGTACAGCTCCTGAATATCTAATGGCGAAGGTTTGATTGCGACCTGAAATTGGTAATAGTGCTGTAATCGGTTCGGGTTTTCGCCATATCGACCGTCTGTGGGACGGCGACAAGGCTGAACATAAGCCGTTGCCCAGGGCTCAGGACCAATAGCACGTAAAAAGGTGGCGGGATGGAATGTGCCTGCGCCGACTTCCATATCGTAGGGCTGAAGAATTACACAGCCTTTTTCTGCCCAGTACTGCTGCAGAGTAAGTATGAGGCCCTGAAAAGTTTCAGCTGGGTTTGCATTGGACTGTAATTTTGATTTAGCCAAGGGAATTCCTAGTTATTCGACCATTTAACAAGCCGGATATTATAGCGGTACAACATAGGAGGTGAAACCTGCAATTGACAGATATCGGCTTAAGATATGGGTGAATTAGTGGCTTTGTGTCCTGGTTTGAGGTGAGTAAAAGTGAATAATTTGTTATTATTACTGATTTACAGTTTCGGTAAAATCTTCGCCGGATTCTTTTGACTTATCATATTATTTTAACGGTTTCTTCTTATGAGCAAGCAACGCAAAGCAGTCGCCCTAATTTCGGGTGGGCTGGATTCTTTATTAGCCGCCAAGGTGATGTTGGAGCAAGGAGTACATGTAGAGGGAATTAACTTTTTTACCGGTTTTTGTGTAGAGGGCCATACCCACGCTATTCGTAAAAAAGATAAAGCAAAGCCAAAACGTAACAACGCGTTATGGTCAGCTGAACAACTGGGGATTAAGTTACATATTATCGATGTTATTGAAGAATACAAAGACGTATTATTAAACCCAAAACATGGTTATGGACAAAATATGAATCCTTGTCTGGACTGTAAAGGTTTTATGGTAAAAAAAGCCGTTGAATGGATTAAAGAAAATGATTTTGATTTTATTATCACCGGTGAAGTAATTGGCCAGCGACCCATGTCGCAACGAAAAGAAACCATGCCGATTGTGCAACGTGAGTCGGGTGCAGGTGATTTATTATTACGCCCTCTTTGCGCAAAAAATTTACCAGAAACATTGCCTGAACGTGAAGGTTGGGTAGACAGAGAAAAGTTACTCGACTTTAGTGGCCGCACCCGTAAACCACAAATGGCATTAGCTGAGCAGTATGGTTTTAAAGAATATGCGTCACCCGCAGGTGGTTGTTGTTTCTTAACCGATAAAAATTATTCAGATAAGTTAGTTGATATGTGGCAACATCGTTCCAGTCGTGACTATGAACTCGATGACATTATGATGTTAAAAGTGGGTCGCCATATCCGTCCGAACGATAATTTTAAAATGATAGTCGGCCGTGAACAGGGTGAAAATAAATTCATGGAAGGTTATCGAAAAATTTATCCTTATATCCATTGTAGTAGTCATAAAGGTCCGTTGGTTTTATTAGATGGTGAGTTAAATGACAGTGATGTTGAACTTGCCGCACGGATTGCTGCGCGTTTTGGGCAGGGTCGCGATGCTGATGAAGTTGAAATGTCAGTAACTTATCCAGACGGTAAAAATACAGTATTAAAAGTAAAACCCATGCCAGCTGATGAAATTTCAGAAGCATGGTATGTATAAAATAAAGTTGGCCACGAAGGGCACAAAGTACACCAAGAAAATTAAAAACTAACCACGGGGAGCACAGGGTACACGGGGGTTTTTATAATTAATTAACCCCGTGCTCCCCGTGTCCCAGTGGTTTAATATTTAAAATATATTAACTTTGTGTCCTTCGTGGCTAATATTCAGGTTTAATTTATGAAACATACGTTAGATGCAAAACGACTGCTCTGTCCAATGCCGGTTATACGCACGCAGGACAGGATAAAATCATTATCACCAGGCGATGTGCTTGAAGTGGTATGTACCGATCCAGGTGCATTAAATGATGTACCAGCTTGGTGTCGGATCAATGGTCATAAAGTACTGGATACAAAAACCGTCGATGATGAAGTCTTCATTATGATTGAGGTGCGTGATGATGGAGAACAAGCATAATGGGACATGATCACCATCATGATCATGCTGTTGATGATGACGGCAACGCATTATTAACATCTAGTCAACGTTATAAAGATACCATTCGAGTTACGGTGATAGGCTCGATTGTCGATTTCCTATTAGGTATAGCAAAAATTGTTGTTGGCTTTATTGCGCAATCACAGGCATTGGTTGCAGATGGTGTTCATTCTTTATCAGATTTAGTAACCGATGTTGCAGTTTTGTACGCGGCAAAACATTCTCACCAGGAAGCCGATGAAGAACATCCTTATGGACATGGAAGGATAGAGACGGTTGTTACCGTCGGTTTAGGTATTGCCTTAATGGGTGTATCCATTGGTATTATGATTGATGCAACCCACCGCCTGTTTAATCCCAATACATTATTTGAACCCGGCATATTGGCTTTAACAGTTGCTATAATTTCGGTTCTGGCCAAAGAAGCGATTTATCAATACACCATGATGGTTGCACGACGTTATCGCTCTAACATGCTAAAAGCCAATGCATGGCACAGTCGCAGTGATGCAATCTCATCCATTATTGTTGTGATCGGTATTATTGGCAGTATGGCTGGCTTAATTTATCTTGATTCTATTGCCGCAATTGGTGTTGGTATTATGATTGCGAAAATTGGCTGGGATTTAGCCTGGCATAGCGTCAAAGAACTGATAGATACCGGCCTCGAAGCAGAAAGAGTTAAGGCCATTGAGAAAAGTATTTTAGATGTTGATGGCGTTGAGACATTGCATATTTTGCGTACCCGGCAAATTGGTGCAGATGCACTGGTTGATGTGCATATTCAGGTCGATTCGCACATCAGCGTTTCTGAAGCACATTATATTAGTGAAATGGTGCGCGGAAAGTTAATTAACGAAATTGAAGAAGTCATTGATGTGATGGTGCATATCGATCCGGAAGATGATGAAGATATGCCGGTAATAGAAAAATTACCACTGCGACAGGAAATGATGACAAAAATGGAGACGGCATGGGAAAATGTCGGGGAAGCGACAAAAATCGAAAAAATAACAATGCACTATTTACAGGGAAAAATACAAATAGAACTTTTGTTACCGTTGGCAATTCTGCATAATGCGCAACCGGATGCAGAAAAAGCAGTGAAACAGCGTTTTAAACAGGCGTTGGCTAATGTAGAAGAAATTACTGACGTTTCAATACATTATCACTAACAAAGTAAATTATGCACCGATGTAGTGCGTTATATTGCTTTATTGCACCAAAGAAGGCCTTTTTTAAAAGAGTTAAAACAAGATTAAAGATAAAATATAATAAAAATCAAGGCGTTAAATTTTTGTGGTGAATGGCACATTTAGTGCTCTAAAAAGCAGCATATAAATTACAATTTATAAAAAAATATTATTAATACTTCTTAGGAAAATGGAGAAATCACATGTCTGATAAAGTTTTAAAAATGTTGAAGGATAACGGCGTTAAGTTCGTTGACTTCCGTTTTACTGATTCACACGGTAAAGAACAACACGTTTCTGTACCAGCAAGCCAGGTAAGTGCAGATACATTTATAAACGGTAAAATGTTTGATGGTTCGTCTATTGCAGGTTGGAAGGGCATTAACGAATCAGACATGATCATGATGCCAGAAGCAGATACTGCAGTAATGGATCCTTTTGCTGATGAACCGACTTTAATTCTGACTTGTGACATTCTTGAGCCAGCAACAGGTCAAGGGTATGAGCGTGACCCACGTTCTGTAGCAAAACGTGCAGAAGCATATTTAAAATCTACAGGTATTGGTGATACTGCTTATTTTGGTCCAGAACCAGAATTTTTCGTTTTCGATGATGTGCGTTGGTCTGCAAGCATGAAAGGTATGTCTTACAGTGTTGACTCTGACGAAGCAGAATGGAACTCAGAAAAAGTATACGAAGACGGTAACATCGGTCACCGTCCAGGTCTTAAAGGTGGTTATTTCCCGGTACCACCTGTTGATTCATTAAACGACTTACGTGCAGCAATGTGTTTAGCAATGGAAGAAATGGGCGTTGAAGTTGAAGTTCATCACCACGAAGTTGCAACAGCTGGTCAATGTGAAATTGGTACTGCGTTCAATACCTTAACTAAACGTGCTGACCACAACCAAATCTTAAAATACTGTGTACATAACGTTGCACACATCTATGGTAAAACAGCAACGTTTATGCCTAAGCCATTAGTAGGTGATAACGGTAATGGTATGCATGTTCACATGTCTTTAGCAAAAGATGGTCAAAACTTATTCTCTGGTGATGGCTATGGTGGTTTATCTGAAACTGCACTTTACTACATCGGTGGTGTTATCAAGCATGCTCAAGCATTAAATGCTTTCACTAACTCTTCAACGAACTCATACAAGCGTTTGGTTCCAGGCTTCGAAGCACCTGTTATGTTAGCGTATTCAGCGCGTAATCGTTCTGCTTCTATTCGTATTCCTTTCGAGTCTAACCCTAAAGGACGTCGTATCGAAGTACGTTTCCCTGATCCAACTGCTAACTCTTACCTGGCATTCTCTGCACTGTTAATGGCAGGTCTGGACGGTATCCAGAACAAGATTCACCCAGGTGAAGCGATGGATAAAGATCTCTATGACTTACCAGCAGAAGAAGCTGCAGCAATTCCACAAGTTTGTCATTCATTCGATCAAGCATTAGCAGCATTAGATGCTGATCGTGACTTCCTTAAAGCAGGCGGTGTATTCACTGATGACATGATTGATGGCTTCATTGCATTGAAAGAAGAAGAAATTCAACGTTTACGTATGTCTACGCATCCGGTTGAATTTGATATGTACTACAGCTGTTAATCGCTTAAGTCATATCAATTAAAAACGCCTCCTTTTGGAGGCGTTTTTTTTGCCTGAAAAAAGTCACTTGTTAAAATTGAATGTGTTGGCTATGCTATTAATATGTATAAGCAACTAATTTTAATTGTTTGCCTGTTATTTTCTGTTTCAGTTATGGCTGAAACGGTATATAAAAAAACAAATCCTGACGGTAGTGTCACTTTTACAGATCAACAATCAACAGACAGTAAAGAAGTTGAAGTTCGTGAACCTACTTCTTTTGCTCCGCCACGTTTACCCAGGCTGGATTTACCGACAAAAAAATTAAAGCCAAAATATAATTATGCTGTCAGCATAAATAAACCATCAAATGACGCCACGATACTCAATCAGCCAGATGTTACCGTGTCGGTTTCAGTCAGCCCGGATGTTTCCCAATATGGCCATCAAATTCGCTACCAGTTAAGTGATCAATCAATTATAAGCCGAAACAAGTCAGCTACATTTTCAGATGTCCCCCGCGGTACACACGTAATTACCATTAGTATTGTTGATAGCAGTGGTGAGCTTGTTAGTTCAGGTGCTTCTTCGACATTTCATATGAAGCGATTTTTCAAAAAGCCTTAAGCACCGCAATGTAACATTGCACCAAAATAGTGCGTTAATTCTCATTTTGTAATATCCTGTATTAATTTGATGCATATTTATATATGCAGTAAATATTTGTCTTTTATAAGCATTTGTTTTTATTAGATATTTTTCGAGTCCTTCGAAATACAGATTAAAGTAGTGAATTTTCCATCTTGGCTTGGTTATTGCTCAAGCTTATTAATGAATGAAGGAACAAAATGAGTAAACAGCCAGAATGTCATAAGCGTGTGCTTGAAAATATGAGCACAGTTGTATTGATGCTTGATGCAGATTTAATTCTGGAATATGTCAATCCAGCGGGTGAGACGTTATTTGAGCAAAGTGCCCGACATATGATGGGCATGCCATACGTCGAGCTTATCCAGCATCGCGATGAAATTTCGGCAAGTAAATGGATTGATGAAATTAAATCGGGGCAATCGTTTACGCGCCATGGAGTACCGTTAATTTTACTGAATCACAATGAAGTGACAGCAAATATAACCATTTTGCCTTTAACCAGTAGTGCGGATAACACAAAGTATTTAATAGAAATTACGCCGGTTGAACGATGGTTACGTATCGCGCGTGATGAACAACGGGTTGAACAACAAGAGGTAACACAGGAAATATTGCGTGGCTTAGCTCATGAGATAAAAAATCCACTAGGTGGTTTGCGTGGTGCAGCACAGTTATTAGAAAGAGAATTACCAAGCGATGATTTAAAAGAGTACACGCAAGTAATTATCAGTGAGGCAGACAGGCTACAGGCTTTAGTGAATCGTATCCTGGGGCCTGCCGGCTTACCAAAACTAAAAGATGTCAATGTGCATGAAGTTTTAGAATTGGTAAGAAGCCTGATTAAGATTGAAGTAAACGACAAAATAAAGATTCATCGAGATTACGATCCGAGTATTCCAGATGTTAAGGCCGATCATGATATGTTGATTCAGGCTTTGTTAAATATTACTCGAAATGCATGTGAAGCATTAAAGGGTAAAGGCAACATAACATTAAAGACACGTGTTGTAAGAAAGTACACGATAGGATTTAAACGACATAAATTGGTTGCATGTATTGAAGTAATTGATGATGGTCCAGGGATACCTGCAGATATCAGGGAAAAAATATTTTTTCCAATGGTAACGAGTCGGGCAGAAGGCAGTGGATTAGGTTTGGCAATATCGCAATCTTTAATTCAGCAACATGATGGTTTGATTGAATGTCAGAGTGAACCGGGTCATACCGTTTTCTCAGTGATACTACCGATTAATTAAAAGGTGAAATAATAGTATGGGTGTTAACGAAAACAAGGAAAGCATTTGGGTAGTTGATGATGATCGTTCTATCCGTTGGGTGTTAGAAAAAGCATTTAATAAAGCAGATATGGAAGTGCGTACGTTTGAAGAAGCAGATAGTGTACTGCGAGCATTAGAACGTACACAACCGGATGCCATCATTAGTGATGTTCGCATGCCGGGTATGGATGGATTAGCGATGCTTGATAAAGTCCATTCTAAACACCCTGACTTACCTGTTATTATTATTACTGCGCATTCTGATTTAGACAGTGCGGTATCAGCTTATAAAGGTGGTGCATTTGAATATTTACCAAAACCCTTTGATATCGATGAGGCAGTTGAGTTAACAATACGCGCAGTCAAACATCATAAAGAGGTTGTTAGCGATAATAAAATTGAACCTGTACAAGACAAGGAAATTATCGGTGAAGCACCCTCTATGCAAGAAGTGTTTCGTGCTATTGGTCGCTTATCACGTTCAAATATTACAGTGTTAATTAATGGTGAGTCAGGAACAGGTAAAGAGCTGGTTGCTGAAGCGCTGCATCGACATAGTCCACGTGCAGATAATGCTTTTATTGCATTAAATATGGCCGCAATTCCCAGAGACTTATTAGAATCAGAATTATTTGGCCATGAAAAAGGCGCATTTACCGGTGCACAAGCAGCTCGCAAAGGCCGCTTCGAACAAGCAGATGGTGGAACATTATTTTTAGATGAAATAGGCGATATGCCTGCCGAATTACAAACCCGTTTATTACGTGTATTAGCCGATGGTGAATTCTATCGTGTGGGTGGTCACAGTCCGGTAAAAGTCGATGTACGTATCATAGCGGCAACTCACCAGGATTTAGAAAAGCGGGTTGAGCAAGGTGATTTTAGGGAAGATTTATTTCACCGTTTAAATGTTATTCGAATCCATATACCGGCATTACGAGAACGTTCCGAAGATATCGGTTTATTAGCGCGTCATTTTTTACAGGCGGCCGCGACAGAACTGGGTATGGAAACAAAAACGTTGGATGATGAATCACTGGACTATTTACGAAAATTAGAATGGCGCGGCAATGTCAGGCAACTACAAAATACCTGTCGTTGGATAACAGTAATGGCGCCAGGGCAAGAAGTGCATATGGACGATTTGCCCCCCGAATTATTGAATAAAGAAACAAAAGCACAGGTAAGTGATGACTGGGTTAAAGTTTTACAATACTGGGCTGAGCAACAACTTGCTAATGGTGAAATCGATTTATTTGATAAAGCGACACCTGAATTCGAGCGAGTCATGATTCAGGCGGCACTTCGTAGTGCGGGTGGACGCCGCCAGGATGCAGCACGATTACTCGGTTGTGGGCGTAATACCTTAACGCGAAAAATTAAAGAACTGGGTATGGAAGAAACGGTTTAAACTTGGCTATCATTCCGGCATGCTTTTAGCCGGAATGACAAGATATTATTAGTAAATAATCTTTTACTCAAAAACCTCACGCCAGTAAATAACGCGATCATCACCACGGTATAAACCAAAAGAGGAAACACCGCTTGGATCGTTATCATGATTTCCATCACCATCCCAGTCAAACTGTAGCCATGTTGGTGAAGTTAAGGTAATGCCTATATCACCGGTAAAGTTTTCCCCTGGTGCTTTAAGAAAGAGATTAAAACTACCTGCAAGAGGTGGTGCTTCCTGAAATTGATTACTAGCTGGGCCGGGTAATAAGCTTGCATCAGAACAATTATCGGTACCACTAGCAGCAGTATCATCCCAGATGCAGGTATTACCTGCTATTGAACCATCACCAACAGTTACTGTATCTGTACCAATATCAGTTAAGGTAACAGAAATATCCGAACAGGTATCAGATGTATTAATTGCAAAATCATTTCCATCAAAATACTCTACTTGTGCTGTCACAGCCATATCCACTAGTTCTGAACCAAATGCATTATTTAATAGAGTACGGCCACTTCGAATTTCGGTACTTCCTTCAGCAAATGTATCTGAGCTGATTGCTGTATCGGTTATATCAGTTGCACGTATTTCTATCGTCTCTGGAAGAGTCTCTTTTGTAGTAAATGTATAAATTAAATTTGTTGCAGTGCTTTGACCATAATTTGGACTAACAGAGAAGCTTGCAGAGTCAAAAGTATTATTTGTGAATGCACCCAGTGGTGGAGCACCAGGATTTGCATCTGATAGAGTTACACCTTTTGCAAAGGGACCACGGTAATTTACAGTAGTTGCGTTAGCTTTATTTCTTGCAAATGCTGTAACCGTAAAAGGCTGTCCTGAATAGGTGAAGCTGGTACACCCATGGCTAACTAGAGTTTCAAAATGATGAGGTGTAAAACGGCCAACATTTTGTGCGCGACCTATAATATCATCACCAGCTCCTAAATAGTTTGTTAATGTTGTGGTAAGATCAAATATACCAACTTCACTCCAATTATACGATTTAGTACCCACACCATTAGTAAAATTAGAGCTGTTAGCACTATTTGTTAATGTGCCTGCATCAATAACTGTTGCTAAAGGTACAGCAGGAAGGGATGTCATAATATTTGCGGGTATAACAGGTATATTTTCGTTACCAAAGTTAGTCGTAGTTACGTTATCAGTAAGATCTGCCCCTGTATCTGCAATACCATCATTATTTGTATCATCAGCCGCTTGCCATCTTACAGCAGTAAATGTTGTTGTAAAATCTTCACCTGCTTCTTTAAATACATTTCCAGTTGCATCGGTTGCATATGAAAGACCACTTAGAGCAAGTGCAAATGGTCTTATGACAAATGAAGACTCACCAGACATATAGTTACCAGAAGGTGTAGTACCATCGGCCAATAAAATATTGTGACGTGCATGTAATTCGATTAAACCAGATTCAGGATAATTGAATATGATATTTGCTTCGCCGTTAACATCGAAAGTAATAGAACGAGTATCGTAAGAGCTACTACCAGGGGCGGAGTTATCATTTGTTGTTGCAGTTAAATCACCGTTAACGGCGCCACTGGTTAAATTAAATAGTTGGCTAGCAACACAACTTGATGGGTTTTTACATTCAGCAGCAAAATCAATATCTAATGTTTTATTTTGAAAGGCTGGTGAGCATTGAGTCGCGTCATTATCAGATTTCTTAACCGCTTGTAGTTTTATTGTTTTAGCATTATAACCCGTATCAGAGCTTTTTCCGGAAAGTTGAGTTGGTATGGTTGTTGAAGAATCGGTTTCATTATAAAAAATAAATCCACTATCGCTAAAAGTGATGTCACAACTAATTGTGCTTCCACCAGAGTCTTTACATTCAACAGGATTGCTGGCTACAGGAGTTACACTGCTTGTATCAAGAGTGACAGTTTCAGCAACGGTGTGTTTTAAATTATAATCGGCAGACCCGGTAAATGTTTGTGTGTCACCGCCTACCCATCCTGTTGGTAAGAGGCCTACAGTAACTGCAGATGACGAAAGTGATGAACAATCAGAATTTGCACAGGCTTTTACAGTAATTTGTTCTGCGTTACAGGTAATTGCAGCCGTGTCATGAATAAACTCGATATGATGTAACGAGCCGGGACAAGATCGAGCAGCACCATTCCAGTTTAAACCACTGGTATAATTGCTATACATTGTTGAAATAAAACCTGCAGGTAAGGCTGATTGCATAACAAGTACTTCATCAATCAAACCGTCAAAATAATATACATCTGTACCGACCCGCTTACTGATCATTAACGGATCATTATTTTGATTAAGGGTTGTGGTACTAAAGGTAATAGAGCTCGTTTTAGAGGACGAAATATTATCGGCAACACTACCATTTTTATAAAGTGTCAAGCTGGTACCATCAAAAACTAGTATGATGTGAGTCCAACTACCCGTAGCAGGTAATGAGGTGTAAACATTGAGGCGACCAGCAGATGTTTCAGCGCGGCCAACTAGCTCACCATTTTCAGAGAAGATGCCCATTTGTGCTCGCCCGGCACCTCCACCATGTACAGATTTAGACATAATTTGATCCAGACCAGTCCATGTATCTGGCTTGATCCATGCAGCATAGGTGAGTTGAGTTGAACCTTGTATAGAAGCATCATGTGGAATTTCAATATAATCATCGCTGCCATCAAAGGAGCCAGCATTACATAAATAGCCAGGTGTAACGGTTGTTAATCCATTTTTTGCGGTGCCATGATTAGTATTACTGCTGATATCTATCACCTCACCTGCAGTACCATTCCATGAGGCTTCATCCATATACCATTCAGCGGTAGCATTACCTAGTATTGTACCAATAGGATAATTATTATTAATTTTTGCATTTAAATTATTCACGATATAAAGATAGAAAAAAACCGTACCTGCTGTTGATGGATTAACGCTATTGGTGCTGATATCAACAGTGGCTGTTAAGGTGGTTGTATTAGCAGGAAAGGTAACAGTGCCTGTTTTGTAAATATAGTCATAGTTAACAGGGGGGGCGGTATCGGCAACAGCTGTTCCACCTGTAGTGGTATAATCAACCCTTACTTCATAATTAACGGTTTTCTCCAGCGTAAAAGTAAAGGTAGCTGTTTGACCTTTATTAACAGTGACATTGTTTACTGAAACGATGGGCGGAACACCTCCGTTGGGATCTTCATCATTGGTATCGTCTTCTGTTGGCGGTGCAGATGCCGATGGTGCACTATCCCAATCACCAGTGCCATCAGGCGAACGAAAAATAAATTTATCACTGGCGCCAGGCGAACTGGTCTGATAATCGAAAGGTAAGGCTGCTCCCGTACAACCTGCCTCTTCAAGATCGTTGTGCCCATCAACAGTTAGATAATCTATGACATCACCATTACCATCTAACAAGATAGCGTCAAATCCAGTTTTAAAGTTAATATAGCTACCAATATTTCCATCTTTTAATACAATCCAGGGTAAAGATTTTTCTGTAAAGTTACTGACTGATACACTGCCACTACATCCATCGTTATCGTTATTATTGCCAGGTTCATTGTCTTCACAAATTTCAATTGTCCATGTGTCAAATATTGCTGATGCAATTGTTCCATCTAATATTTTAATTTCAGCAAAATCATCAGGGTCGTTTGCCATATTTGAACGGTCTTTAAAAAATTCATTGAGTGTTGCACGACCAAGGTAGGGTGAGCAGTTACCAGCTGCATGAATAACGCTGGGCATGGCTAAATAAAAAAAAGAGCTGACAACGAGAAATAAGAGGAATTTCTTGGAGTTGTAAAAACTTAACTGTATAAATTCAAACAAATTCAAATTACACCTAAATATATTAAGATTACTAACTCTAAGTATCGGCAAAAAAAGATAAATTTTGAATAAAAAACCGTTAAGAGGTTGATTATTGAGGATTAAATTGCGTTTTTTTACTGTTTTGGCTCATAAATTTCTTGATATTTGCTTCTAAATGCAAGGCGTAGCTTTCAACCCCGGCTTCACGTGACAATTTCGCAAAAAATTTCATATATTTAAGCATGGCGTTATTAATTGGGTAATTATAATTAACTCCGTAATATAAGACTTCTATTGCAGCTCTTAGTTGTTTTTCTCTATAAAGTACTTCCGCCAGCTTAATTCGTGAGAATAGAAAGCGAGGATCTAGTTTTAATGCCTGATTAAAGGCTGTTTTTGCTTTCTCAGGCTGATCATGCAGATAAATTAAACCCCGTATATGGTGTGATTGTGGGCGTAGTGGGTTGAGTTTTAGCGCTTTATCCAGGTTAGTATGTGCTAATTTTAATAAGAGTTGAGCTTGTTCTGGTTTTTTTATGCGGAGTCTATCGGCACCTCGGCGTAATAAATCGGCGTGACTAAAAAAGGGATTGTCCATCAGTGGTGCGAGTTTTTGTGATTTTAAAAAAAGCGTATCAGAAGCCTGGTATTCGCCTTTTTTCATTAATACTTTAGCTTGATTATTGTAGTAACTCGATAATGAAATAGATATAAAATAAATACATAATATCAATATGATGCCAAGCAAGCTTATAGTATAGGTGATAGGTTTAAAGTATATCTTAAGAGCAGGTAATGTTTTTATAGAGCTTGTAGTATCGCTAACAAGTTGATTAAATCTTCCAAGAAATATTCCGGCGATAAGTAATAACGGAAGAATATAAAAGTTATAAGTAAAAAAGCTGTGTGCTGCAAACGTGGTTAAGGCAGCAAAAAGAGAGACGAGTTCTGTACGCTGCAATAAAGTCAGTTTATTATTTTCAGATGGTAATTTTAAAGTACGTATAAAACTGGTTAATATCGCAAGTAATAAAGCCAGAAGTAAAAAAATACCAGGATATCCTGCCTCAAGCGTCATTTGCATATAATCATTATGAGCAAAAAATCCCGCACTGGTATCTGCTGCAGAGCGGTGTGGTGGCCAGAAAAGCCACAGACTACCAAGGCCAACCCCATACCACGGCATTTCTTTGAATAAAGGAATGAGACTTTCCCATATAATAAAACGAGCATTACCTGCGGTAGATGTATCTTTTAATGACATCATTCGCTCGGTAAAGCCCTGTGGTACATTTTGAATAAAATATTGAGAAAGTAATGATAGTAGAAATGCGATACCAATAATAACGAATAAAGTTTTTAACTGAGTTTTATCGCTGTGTTTTCTTAACAGTAATATTAAAATAATAAAGCCTAAAGCCAGGCTTAAAGATGCGCCTCGGCTGGTGATAATAAAAATACTGAGAAATAAAATTATAAGAGTAATCGTTAATATCTTATTATTTATTATTTTCCATGGCCGTTGTTGTTCATTTAATAAGAAATAACCTGAGGCAGGTAGCAAGGCAAGGTTGATTAGGGCAGCAAGTGAATTTCTATTTAAAAATGAAGCATTGGTTGGGACGTGTAAATAATAGTATTGTACTAAGCCGTAAATCGCCCAAATCGTAACAAGTAATAAAATTGCTGGCCAGGTAAAGAGCCAGATTTTATCTTTATAATTACTGAACACAAATATAAAAAATATAATCAGTAAACTACCAACCCAGAAAAAATTATATAGAGTGAGATACTTTACTTGGCTGGGAAAAATTGAAATAGCAAACCAACATAGTAATAAAATTGATGAGATTACAATACTATTAATATGAATCGGAAGAGAATGATGAAAACGTTGTTTTAAAACAAGTGCCAGGCTAAAAATGATAAATATGTAACTGCTTGTAAATAGCCAGGGATTATTGCCGGTATAAAATAGCGCACAAGTGACTGCAAGAGCGAAGAAAATTCCAGATAGTATATTTTCAGATATTTTAGAGGCTATGTAATTCATAAATAATTAATAAAGGTAATTTAGGGCACAAAACGTACTTCGAGTTTACGTTTACTTCTCTCAGCGACAGTTGCGATTCCATTAGCACAATCATTTGAATAGCCATAGCAACCAATTGCAGAAATATTGTAGTAGTCACGTGATAGGATAGTATTTTTTAAAAAAACAACTTGTGACGATGTATTGTTGAGACCCGCATTAGAAAACGAAAGAGAAAAATTGTCATTATTATCCAGGGTGATGGTTCCTGTATCGGACAATACAGCCTGGTACATCCCCCATTGCAATGCAGATTGTCCTGCGAAATAAGCCTGTAATGAGGATATATCTTGATTGATGGCTTGTTGACCGGAAGTAAAAATACGCGACATTGATACACCTAAAAATGACAGCACAACAATTAAAAATAAAGCGCTGATAATAGCAAAGCCTTTTTGTTTTCTGTTATTGATTTTAAATTTAGGGAACATTGTAAACGTGCGCCTCATGAATAAGCTGAATTTTTTCGCCTTCATCTTCTACGGTCATTTCTATATGCAACAACCCTGAGCGTTGTAATGCACCCGGGTTAAATTGAAAGGATAGGTTAGAGACATTTTGTAGTAATAAATGTGACTCAACAGCTGTTTCAGGATTAGTAAAGTTATTTGCACTCTTCCCCCACATCAAATCGGTACCTTGAAGAAAAAACATTGTGCTATGAGGTTTAATAATATGAAAACGTCGTGTTGGTGAATTAAGCGGAAAAGAAAAATTAATATCCAGTTGTACCCGAACTATCTGTTCTCCAGGAGCCGGTACAATATTTGTTAAAGTATCAATTTTTCTGGCGTTGTTTCCTGAATATATATTTGAATTATTAATATTATAAACAGCAATCCAGTCAACGCCTTCGGTTGCATTTAAGTTGGCTTTATCTGATTCAGAAACAATATCAAATTCATTATCACTGATGGGAGTAACAGGTAATGGTTTTTTGGGCATGCTGGGATAATTTCCCGTAGTATTTTGGTAATAACCCGCATCTTTAATACTAACAAAATACACTTTACTTTCTGCACTTGATACACATGCACCGTTGTAAACACAGACACTGTTTGGTAAAGCATGTCGTACTTCACGAGATATACGTTCAATAGCCAGCTGAGCAGACGTTTGCATCATAGTGCGACGCGAGGTGGCATCATAATTCTCTAAATAGTTTCCAATAATTAAGCTAACGGTAGACGCGACAATACCGACAATAATGATAGTAATGATGCTCTCTACCAGGGTAAAACCTTTTTGTTGATTAGTCATTATCATTAAAAGTTAGCTTTATAAGTGGTAAAGGTTAAT
The DNA here is from genome assembly GCA_947258695.1 of uncultured Ectothiorhodospiraceae bacterium. Classification (GTDB taxonomy): domain Bacteria; phylum Pseudomonadota; class Gammaproteobacteria; order UBA6429; family Thiohalophilaceae; genus JAGLTQ01. The sequence continues at coordinate 59,797 of CAMYJG010000007.1, forward strand.
CGGGCATCAAGTGGGTCACGAATTATTAAGTCAATTCGCTTTGCATCATTAACTGGCATGGTCAAAGGGGTATTTGTTGTCGCACCAAGTGCTGCAAAGTTGTTTAACTCAGTTCCAGCATAAGAAACTTGAATGCATGCAGAGTAGCCTGAATAATTGTTTTCAATGCTTGTCCCGGTTTCATCAATAAAGCCATTTGGGCTAGCGGGACAACTACCAGGTGCACAAGGTGAAGGAGGGTTTGTGACACCAGCACCACAATAGGCTAAATTATGATAATCATCGACATCATCAAAACGAGAGCGAGATTCACCTGCATCAATTCCAAACGTTGAAAAGGCAGTTGATGAGTTACAAGCAGTATCTACACCACTACCAATACAACCGCCACCAGCGGGTGTGTTTTCATCATAACCTTTACTTCGAATTTCATCCAATATTGCCTGGGATAGCTCGACAGTCTTTAAACTGAGCATAGCATCAGCACTATGTCGCGTAGTGTAAAGATAAACACTGATAACACCCGTTAATCCAACCGCTATTATTAAAATAAAAATAATAGCTTCAATTAAGCTTAAACCAGCTTGTGAATCAGAAAATATGCGCATAGCCTGTTTCCTGCTCAACAGTCAGGGTAAATGGGGATATTGAGATTGTACTAACACTATTTGGTATGGGTCGACCTAACTGGTCAAACGCGATCGTCCTGGGAGTGCTAACTAAATTGTTAGGGATAGTTTTACTGAAAGATGTACTACCATCAGGATGTCGAACGTTTGTGCCGTCTGATTTTTCTACACTGTAACTGGTTGTTGTAATGATGATGCGGTGATTTTCGCCGCGGGTCATGGACAAACGTTGTGCGTGACGTATAGCGGTAATCAATTCATCAGCAATACCACGTGCCTTGAAGTCATCGTCGCTTAGAAATTTAGGTGCAATGAATGTTGAAAGGATACCTATTAATAGGACAACAACAATCAATTCTACGATTGTGAAGCCATTGATTTTCATAATATTGCAATAGATACAGGCATCTATAAAAATATAGATGCCTGTTTACTTTAAATTATTCCATTAAGGAGTGTCATCAATAGTGATAGCACCTGTACTGAAGTTATAGCCTATACTAATAGTGTTTAGTGCTTGACGTGTGTAAGTACAATTATTTGCAGCATATAAAGCACTATAGTCATTAGTAGTTGCAGGACTAGCAACTGCTACAGGACCGTTTTGTTGGAATAAATTATTCCACAATTCTGCGCAGTCAGTACTATCAGCAGCAGCAGCAGAAGTACCTGAAACGAGAACTACATGTTCTGGATAACCTGTACCATTAATGTAAGCGAAAGTACCTGTATCAATTTGGTATTCAGCCCCTGTAGTTGATTTGCCCTGAGCAATCCATTTGGCATGGGTAAGTGTAATAGCAGCTTGAAATGCACCGGCAGCACCGTTATGGGCGCCGACTTGGGCTTCATTTTCTATATTTACGAACTTAGGCAATGCTGTTGCTGACAAAATACCTAGTATTAGAATAACCACGATTAGCTCTATGAGCGTAAATCCAGCTTGTTTTTTCATGAGTGTAACTCCCGAGTGTTAATGCAACCGCAGTTGCGAAAAATGCTTTACCGCGGTAAACCTAGAAAATCATAAAAATCATTAAGTTAAATAATATACTTAATGTAAATTTATAGCAAAAAAGGGCTTAAAAGCAAGTTTTATATCGGTCAACTGGCTTAAATATTAAATTTTTCCATATTTAGTAAGATAATTGCTGCGGCAACCAGGATAATGGCACCAAACTGGCGTGGAAACTGGTCTAGTAATTTATCAGCCTGGCCGCGATCTTCGCTCATAAACTGCATTTTTTGACGGGTAGATACCCAGGTATTGGCTTTTTCTTCCAGTGGCTTTAGCTGGCTGGGGCGAAGGAGGATTAAAAACCCCATTAAAAAAACAATCACGGACATAATGCCAAAAAATACCTGGAAGGCTTGTAGTAACCATTCCCAGGTTAATACCGTGAGTCCGGGTAGATTTTTAGCCAACTCTTCAAAATTTAATTCCCAGAATAATAAATAAAGTAAATAAATGGCGCCAAGTATGAGTAATATGCCTGAAATTTTTGCGTGTCGATAAAATTTGGATTCGATATGAACAGGTTTTTCTAATGGCTTGGTAGTTTCACGTAGTGAAAAGCTTTTATTAATTCTTTGATTTAATTTAAGTGCAGTTGTGGGTGAAATGATTAACCAAAGACCATATAACATTGAGAGCGCAGTACCGACTATTATGATGTGAAAAAAAGTGTTTTCAAGAATATTGGTTAATATTTCCATAGTGTTCTCCCAATAATTATTAATATTACTTTTCAACTAACCAACGATAGTATTCTTTTTTAATCATATCGAGACCATTGATATCATCAATGCCTTTGTCAAAGCGTTTATTATTGTTGTTATCTTTATATACTAACTGTAGTTGATGGCGAGTTCGTTTTATACCTTTTACACTGGTTTGAAAGTTTTCCGGGTAGGAAACAATGTAACTTAAACTTTTATCACTTTTATCAAAATACCACACCCCTTTTTCTTTTATTGATTGTATATCTTTAATTTCACCAAGATAATTATTTGGTTTTTGTAAAAATAAATCTAATGGATTTGTTTTATTTAATAATGCAATTTTGTCATAGATACGGTATTTCCATACACGATCTAAAACAATAAGGCCTAAGAAGCCAATGCAGACAATGACAATAACCAGTTCTAATAAGGTAAAGCCGTTTTGCGTTTTATTATAAGAATAGAAAAGGCGTTTCATTAACCACCTTTTGCTGCAGACATTAAATCCCACATCGGCAAGAATACACCTAAGGCTAAGACTAATACCATTGCACCAATACAAACAATCAGTATCGGCTCAATTGCGCTGGTCAGGTTTTTAACTTCATAGTCAACTTCACGATCATAAAAGTCAGCGACCTCACTAAGCATGTCATCGACATTACCGGTTTCTTCACCAACCGTGAGCATTTGAATAACCAGCGGGGTAAACATCTCAGTCGCTGCCGCAGTACGGGTAAGGGTATCACCACGTTCTATACCATTTCGCATATCTGATATATGTCCGCCAATAAATGCATTATCAACGGCACGTGATACCAGGGTAAGCCCTGTTACCAGGGGTACACCTGCATTTAAAGCCATTGAAAATGAGCGGGCAAAGCGGGATAAGGTGGCACGTAAAATAATACTGCCAACAATCGGGATACGTGTTTTAGCACGATCCCATTGCCAATGGCCTTTTTCTGTTTTGACATAATAACGCGCACCAAAAATACTAATAATTAAAACAGACAATAAAACCGGCCAATACTCGACAGTAAAGTTTGAGGTACCTATAAGTATACGTGTTGCTAAAGGAAGTTCGGCGCCGAAACCGGAAAAAACTTTAGCAAAGGTCGGTATCACCCACATATTAATAATAAACATGGCAACAGCAATAGCGATAACAACAAAGGTGGGGTAACGCATTGCAGATTTTATTTGATTGCGGGTTTCTTTTTCACGTTCCAGGTATTCAGATATTTGTAAAAAAACATCATCCAGGTTACCGGTATTTTCACCGACCTGAACCATGCTAACAAACAGGTGTGAAAAAATATCTGGGTGCTGAGCCAGTGCAGTAGACAGTTCATGGCCACCTTCAATCTCAAGGCGAACAGTATGTAATGTGGTTGATAAACGGTGATTACGAGTTGTGTCTGCAAGACCGGTGATGGCGCGAAGTATCGGTACGCCTGCATGCATTAAAGTGTACATTTGCCTTGAAAAAAGAACTAAATCATCAAGCGTTGGTTTTTTGTTTTTACTAAAATCAAAGTTTAATGTGTTATCAGCATTGTCTTCTGAATCTTGGTTCGCTGAAATAATATCAATAGGTGTAATACCGCTGCTGAGTAACTGTGAGGCAACTGCATCCGCAGAATTTGCTTCAATATTACCATTAACCGTTTGTCCCTGGTTGTCGCGACCCTTGTATTCAAATTGCGGCATGCTGTTATTTATCCAAATCCACAGTTATTTATTTTATTCACTCTCAAGCTGAAAGTCTGGTTCTTCAAGATCTTCTTCTACCATGCCGGTTACCCGAATAACTTCTTCGAGTGAAGTAACCCCTTGTGTTGCATATTCCATGGCATGTTTTGAAAAAGGTCTGAAGTTTGTACTGGCCCTGGCATGTTTGGCAAAGGCTGCAGAATCTTCCCGGCGTAAGTCATCTGCAAGATCATCATCAATTTCAAGGAACTCAAAAACACCAACTCGTCCACTATAACCGGTGTTATTACAATGAGGGCAACCCTGGCCATGATAGAAGCTGGCACTTTCTGCGTTTTCTCCGAGTAAGTTATATAACCAAACCGTTTCCTGTTTTTCAGGTGTGTATTCAGTTTTACAGCTGCTACAAATTTTTCTTACCAGTCGTTGTGCTAAAACAGCACGTAATGCTGTGGCGACAAGAAAACCTTCGGCGCCCATATCGATTAAACGATTAACCGTGGAGATAGCATCATTGGTATGCAAGGTAGATAAAACTAAGTGACCGGTAATGGAAGCACGTAAACCAATCGAGGAGGTTTCGTTATCACGCATTTCACCCACTAACACGATATCGGGATCTTGCCGTAATGCAGCACGTAAAACAGTAGCAAAATCTAATCCTATTTTAGCGTTAACCTGCACCTGGTTAATCCGCGGTAAACGGTATTCAACCGGATCTTCGACGGTAATGATTTTCTTTTCTGCTTGATTTAACTCAGATAAGGCGGCATACAAGGTCGTGGTTTTACCAGAGCCTGTTGGACCAGTAACCAGGATCATGCCATGGGGGCGATGTATATTTTTTCTGAAGTGTTCCAGTAATTCTCCATCCATTCCCAGTTGATCGAGTACCAGGGCATTACCAGATTGATCAAGTAAACGCATAACAACAGATTCACCATTTTGAATAGGCATGGTGGAAAGACGAACATCGATACTGCGTTCACGTATACGAATATTAAAACGTCCGTCTTGTGGTATACGGCGTTCAGAAATATTTAAACCGGCCATCAGTTTTAAGCGAGATACCAGCGCACCGGCAATGCGCTTTTCTTTCATTACCTGTTCTTGAAGAATGCCGTCAACACGAGTGCGAATACGTAAAACACTTTCATCCGGTTCAATGTGAATATCGGAAGCACCAATTTGTACGGCATCTTCAAAGATTGATTGCAGCAGTTTAACAACCGGTGCATTGGCAACATCTTCACCCTGTACTAACTCCTGTAAATCAATATCGGTTTCAGCCAGTTCGTCACCCAGTTCTTCCGCCAAGTCAGAAATTTCACTGGTACGTCGATAGACCATGTCGATAGTCGACATAACTTCTGTTTCACGACAAACCGCGAGATGCAGGTGGCACTTTAATTGTTTGGAGAGTTCGTCATAGGCAAAAATATCGGTCGGATCGGCCATGCCGACGAGCAGGCTACCATCAGGGTTTTTTTTCAAAGAAACAACACGATAGCGACGCGCCAGCGTTTCAGGAATGATCTGAATTGTTTCAGCATCGTAGTTGTAGTGTTTAAGATCGATAAAAGGAACTTGTAGCTGGGTAGAGAGTAATTCCAGCATTTGATCTTCAGTTACCAGGCCACTGCTGATTAAGGTACGGCCTAATTTTTGTCCGGTTTTCTTTTGTGCGGCTAATGACTGCATGAGCTGGTCTTCAGTGATCAGACCTTTCTCAACCAGTAAATCTCCCAGCCGAATTTTTTTACGTGGTGCGGTAGCCGCCATATTTGGCTCCTGAAATGCTATGTCATACCGTATTATTGTTAGATTATGCCTTTTATAGCGGCATCTCTACAAATTAGATAAGGTTAATTTAGCGTTAAGGTTCCAACTAATTCAGAGACATTATTAAAGTTATGTTTTTGTAAGTAGTCTGCAATGCCCTGGTTCATTTTTTTACATATTAGAGGGTCATAAAATAAAGCGGTACCCACACCAATACCGGTGGCGCCAGCAATTAAAAATTCAATGGCATCCTCGGCGGTAGTGATACCACCCTGGCCGATAATGGGAATATTATGATCACGGCAAACTTGAAACACCTGGTGTGTTTTAAGCAGGGCAATGGGTTTAATCGCGGGACCGGATAAACCACCCTGGTTATTACCAATCAATGGTGAGCGAGATTCAATATCAATAGCCATCCCCATCATGGTATTGATGACAGCGAATCCATCGGTACCTGCTTCGATACAACGCCTGGCATTTTCAGCGATATCCGTTTGATTAGGTGAAAGCTTGGTAATAATGGGTTTGTCAGTGGCTTTACGACAGACTTCGACCACACGGGCAGACATTTCAGGATCATTACCAAAAGCAACGCCACCACATTTTACATTCGGGCAGGAAATATTGATTTCGATGGCATCGATATCTGTGTTATCAAAAAGTTTGGCAATTTCTTCGTAATCTTCAATGGTCGAGCCGGCTACGTTAATAATAAAGCGAGTTTCATCCGCGGGTAATGTAGGTAAAATTTCATTAATGACATGCTCAGCGCCAGGATTTTGTAAGCCGATGGCATTAATCATACCCATGGGGGTTTCATAAACACGATGTGGTTGGTTGCCTAAACGCGGCTCAACCGTTGTCCCCTTAAGACAAACAGCACCAACATCCTCGTTTGAGTAGCCTTCAACACGGGTATATTCTTCACCAAACCCGACACAGCCGGATAAAAGCACCAGCGGTGTGCTGAAATCCATGCCGCAAAATTCAGTTTTCAGTAAGTCTTTGTTCTTAATCGTCATATCCGAGAAGATACAAGGAAGAAGGCGAAAGGTACAGAAAAAAGATAAGCCACCAAGGGCACGAAGAACACGAAGATAAAAATAAATAACGCCTAGAGCATGGGATAATCTTAAAATATACTTTTCCCGAGAATTCCGTGGTTTAAAAGTATAATAACTTGGTGTTCTTCGTGCCCTTGGTGGCTATTTTTATGTTTTGTGGTTAAATAAATTATGTTTCATATTGTTCTGTTTGAGCCTGAGATTCCGGCAAATACCGGTAATATCATTCGTTTGTGTGCCAACACCGGTACTCAATTGCACCTGATACGCCCTCTGGGTTTTGAGATGGATGATAAAAAACTGCGCCGGGCAGGGCTTGATTATCATGAATTTGCTGCGGTACAGGAATATGATTCGTTAGAGCAGTTTGTCGACAAGGTAAAACCAAATCGGGTGTTTGGTATTTCGACCAAAGGTCAAAAATACGTGCATGATATTGATTACCAGGAAGGTGATGCCTTGTTATTTGGCCCGGAAACGCGCGGTTTACCTGAAGAAGTCAGAAATAACCTGGGAATCGACCATGTGTTACGGATACCTATGCAGCCAACCAACCGTAGTCTGAATTTATCAAATGCGGTCACCTTAATGGTCTACGAAGCATGGCGCCAATTAGGATTTAAGGGTAGTGTATAAGGGTTTTTAGTCGTTAAAATAACAAATAAAAGATCATAAGTATTTCTAATACTAAAAAGACTTCGTCTTAATTTTTTGGGGTATGCGAAAATCAAGGGATTTACACTTTCAAATTTACTGAGCAGTGGCTTTGATTTTGACGAGTCAGAAAATCAGCTGCAGTTCAGATATCGCACCATCAATTATTTCATGATGATTTCACTTTTTTTTGGTGCTTTAATCGGCGTCCTCGGTGAAATGGGGTTGATGGATATTGGAAAGATCCAACCAAAAGCCAATATTTTATACGCCTTGTTTAATGCTTTTCTTATCTGGATAGCGCGGAAAAATAAACAATGGTACAGGCGAATTGCCTGGTCACAGATCCTTGCTTCATTTGCTGTTTTTGTTGTTGCACTGGTGACTGTAACGCATGATGAGTTTCGTATTGCCTGGTTCTATATTGTTGTTTATTTTGCCTACATGCTGCTGGGTGCCAGGGAAGGTAACCTGATTGCCGTGTTATCGATTTCTTTAATAATTTTGTTACATAATATTATTGATCTGAATTTATCTGCCACAGCTATTGCCACGGCAATATTCAGCCTGATTGCGTTTGCTTTATTAAGCCGGGTTTATAGTACTCAAATAAAAAAATATGAGACTCAGCTAGAGAACAAAACCTATGACTTAGCCGCAGTAATAAAAAACCTTGATTTTGCCTTAGAAGGTGCGCATGCCGCGAGTAAAACAAAAAGTTTATTCTTAGCAAACATGAGTCATGAGATTCGCACACCGATGAACGGGATGTTAAGCCTGGTACAAGTACTAAGAACTACCAAGCTGGATGAAAAACAAAAAGAGTACCTTGAGTCGATTGATCGTGCTGGTGGCATTCTAATTACACTGATCGATGATTTACTTGATTTATCCCGCATAGAATCCGGTAAGCTAGAAATAAATATTAAAACATTTAAGCTTTGGGAATTTTTAGAAGATATTTTATTGCAGGTGGAATATCTGTTTGATGAAAAAAGAGATGTACATTTTAATGTTGATGTTATGGACGACATGCCGGCATATTTGGTGACCGATGATGTTCGTTTAAAACAGGTTGTTATTAACCTCATCAATAACGCAGTAAAATTTACCTCTTACGGTGAGGTTAATTTGATCATGAATGGCAAGATGATGGATGATGAACGTTTCAAACTGCATATAGAGGTGAGCGATACCGGAATGGGTATTCCTGAAGAAAAAATTGATAGTATATTTGAACCATTCCAGCAACTTTCACCGACTCGTATATACAACAAAGGCGTTGGTTTAGGCTTACCGATTTGTAAAAAAATTATTGATGCATTAAAAGGCAATATAAAAATTGAATCTGTAGTTGATAAAGGATCACGTTTTATCTTAGATTTTATTGTCCCTGTTGCAATAAAAGATGGGCCAAGTAGTAAAAAGATAACGAAAAATGTTTCATTAGAACCTATTACTATTTTGTTGGTTGAAGATGATCAGATAAGTCGTCTTGCAGTTAAAACCTGGCTACAAGGTAAAAATCATGAGGTAGTGATTGCTGAAAATGGCAAAAAGGCAGTGGATTATCTGCAAGACAATACGGCTGATATCATCTTAATGGATGTGCACATGCCCGAAATGGATGGTATTGAAGCGACTAAAATAATTAAACAAGAAAGTTTAAGTAAGGCGCCAATTATTGGTATGACAGCAAGCGTAATGAACGATGAGCGCGAAAGCTATATTGCCGCGGGAATGGATGAGTTAGTTGAAAAGCCGGTTAATTTTGAAAGCTTAATAAGTATTATTAAATCAAAACTATTTTAATTTTCTTTTTTGATTGCACGATTGAATAACGCATCAACCGCATTTTTTGGTGAACTATCTTTATAGAGCACATTATAAACCTGGTTGGTTATAGGCATATCAACTTGTTGTCGTTCAGCTAAAGCAACTACTTCTTTTGCAGTCGCAACCCCTTCAACGACTTGACCTATTTCTTTCATAACAGCATCAAGGTTTTTTCCTTTTCCCAAAGCAATACCCGTACGACGGTTACGCGACTGATCATCGGTGCAGGTTAAAACTAAGTCGCCAAGTCCGGTTAGGCCGGTAAACGTTTCAGCATCTGCACCCAGGGAAATGCCGAGCCTGGTTATCTCTGAAAGGGCGCGTGCAATTAAGGCAGCACGTGCATTAGCTCCAAAGCCCATGCCATCAGCAATACCGGCGGCAATCGCAATAACATTCTTACAGGCACCGCCAATTTCAACGCCAATGATATCTTCACCGGTGTAAGCGCGAAAATGATCATTGTGTAGTAAGTGTGCCCAATCTAATGCCAGCGCTTGATCATCAGAGGCAATAGTGACAGCACCGGGTAAGCCTTGTGCCACTTCTTTGGCAAATGTCGGGCCTGAGATAACCGCGAGTGATGTTTTCTCTCCAACAACGTCTCGTGCAACCTGGTGCAGTAGCTGGCCTGATACAAGTCCTTTAGTTGCCCAGGCAATTCGATGTGAATCGTTGAGCAAGGGTTTTATGGTTTCTAGCGTTTGCCGAAAAGCGTGGCTTGGTACCACAATAAGAATATCTTTGACTTCACTGAGCGTTGCCTTGAGGTCGGCGCTGACTGTAAGCAATTTCGGAAATGTTAGGCCAGGTAAATAACGTGCATTCTCACGAGATTTTTGCATTACATCGGCGTGCTCAGCATTATGTGACCAGAGATTAACCGGGTGCTTATTTTGGCCAAGCAGCATCGCAAGTGCAGTACCCCAGGAACCTGCACCTAAAACAGCAATGGCATGAGAAGAAGCTGTGCTCATGGGTTAGTTTATGGTTTCACCCTGGTTGTTTTTTAAATGCTGTGCGTAAATAGCGTCAAAATTAACCGGTGATAAGAGTAACTGCGGGAAGCCACCTTTAGTAACAAGATCAGAAATGGCTTCACGTGCATAAGGGAATAAAATGTTGGGGCAGAAACTTCCCAGCATGCCATTCAGGTTGGCCTCATCCATGCCGCTAATAGAGAAAATACCACATTGTTTAATTTCAACCAGGAAAGCGGTGTTGTCATTATTTTTTGCAGTTACTGTAATTCTTAATTCAACTTCATAGACATTATCGCTAATGGGTTGGCCCTGTGAATTAAGATCCATATTGATCTCAGGTTTCCAGTCATCAGTAAAAATAGCAGGAGAAGCAGGCGATTCAAAAGAAACATCTTTTAAATAAATTTTTTCAATAGCAAAATGAGCTTCAGTGTTTTCGGTAGCTTGTTCTTTTTCAGACATGATTGTTCCAGAATATAAGTTTTATAAAATTATGTAGTTTAATTAAGTACTGTTTTGTTTAACCCAGTTAATCAAATTTTGTAAATCCATTGCACCGGCAGTGCGATTGATTTCTTTTCCGCCTTTAAAAATAGCCAGGGTAGGAATACTTCGAATTTGATATTGAGCTGCGAGCTGTTGTTCGGCTTCAGTATTAACTTTTGCTACCCGAATTTGTGGTTGTAGTTGTTGAGCGGCTTGAGCAAAAACAGGTGCCATCATTTTACATGGACCACACCAGGGAGCCCAGAAATCAACCAGCACCGGTATTTCATTACGGCTGACATGTTTGCTGAAGTTGCTGGCAGTTAATTCGAGTACTTCACCATTAAACAGTGGTTTTTTACATTTACCACATTTACCCTCTGCAGATAATTTTGCAGCAGGGAGGCGGTTAGTGCTGTCACAGGACGGACAAACGATATGTAAATGATCACTCATAAGCCAAGACGTGCGTCGAGAGTTCCTTCTGCTTCAAGTTCAAATAAATCATCACAGCCACCGACGTGGTAACCATCAATAAAAATTTGTGGTACAGAGGTGCGTTTACTGCGCTCAATCATTTCATCGTGACGTTCAGGTAGTTGATCTACTCGAATATCTTCATATTCAACGTTTTTACTTTCGAGTAATTTTTTTGCACGTGTACAGTAGGGGCAAAAGGGAGTGCAGAAAACTTCAACTTTAGGCATGGTAAATAATCTCTTTAAAAATTTTGTACAGTATAAATGGAGCTTAAATAATCTTTTTAAACCCCGGTTATTTGAATTCTATTATTTCACTAAGGGTAGGTTAGCACTTTCCCATGCCATGACACCGCCTCTTAAGTTAAAGACTTGTTCAAAGCCTTCTTTTTTTAAGTTTGCACAGGCCTGGGAAGAACGATGACCTGAACGACAGGCAACAATGACTTTATTAGACTTATGTTTTTCTAATTCAGCCATTCGTGTTTTCAAACTTGAAAGAGGAATATGCAGTGAGTTGATAATATGACCCGTGGTGTATTCATTGCTCTCACGCACATCAAGCAGTAAAGCATCATCATGATTAATCATTTGTGTACTTTGTGCGGGGGAGACAGAACTATAGCCACGTAATTTCTCACCCACCAGGCTATGGATGAGCATAAGTGAAACAATAATAATAGCAATAACAAGAATCGTGTTATTGCTGGTAAAAATAATGAGTTGATCCATGACTTGATCCAGAAGGTTTTCGCAATTTAATGAATGTGTAGAATTAAAAACCCGTGGTTAGAAGAGCAGCCACGGGTAATGATGTTTAAATTAATGTTTAATATTTTTAAGAGCAAGAATCGCAGTCTTTACCCATTTTTTTCATAATATATTCTGGTGGACAAAAACCAGTAATACCACTTTGGAAAAGATTAAAACCTGCAAATACTGTGACCCATAACCAGTTTACGCTGTGAAAAATTGGGCTTGTTTCTACGCCCAGTGCCAGGGTTAATAGAACCACGAAACCGGCCATAATACGGATTTTACGTTCAATCGACATAGCTACACCTACAAATAATTTATGTTACAAAAGACCTTTTGTACTTATGGGCATGTAAAGTGATTTTAAAGTTCTGACGAGCAGAATACTTCACGCATCATATCGATTAATCGTAAGGTTCTGGCGTCGCCAACTTTGTAATACACGCGGTTGGCATCTTTTCGTGAAAACAGAATACCTTTATCGCGTAATATCGCCAGGTGCTGTGAGATATTACTTTGAGAAGTACCCACATGCTCAACAATATCTTGAACACTGATTTCCTGGTCACCTAAAGTACAAAGAATCTTTAAACGCAAAGGATGTGACATGGCTTTAAGCGAACGAGAAGCACGTTCAATGTCTTCATCCTGAGTAATTAATGATGGAAATGTTGTTTCTGTCGTCATAGCTAGTCCATCCATTGCTGGAATCCCCAAGTTTTAATATGGTTTTATAATAGGCTTAAACTCTGATAATTATCAACAATAGAGCCTGCTCTTTATTAATAAAACATTATACAATAATCTACCGTTTGAGAAGACCTAATTAATATTTTAGTGAATTCTTCTATTCAGGCCACAAAATCGGTATCCTAACGCTATAATCTGTCTAAATTTAGAATGAGTCTAAATAATAATTAGTGGTAAAAGTAAAAATACAGCTATGTCATTGAATTTAAAGCCAATTGTATTAGTCATTTTGGATGGTTTTGGCCATTCTGAAGAAATTGAGGGCAACGCCATCGCCGCGGCCCATAAACCGAGCTGGGAAAAGTTGTGGAAAGAGAATCCACACACTTTCATTAAAGGCTCAGGTGCCGAAGTAGGCTTACCGGCTGACCAAATGGGTAACTCCGAGGTGGGGCACTTAAACCTCGGGGCTGGCCGCGTGGTTTACCAGGAATATACCCGTGTGAGTCGCTCAATTAAGACAGGGTCATTTTATACCAATGACACCTTGGTTGAATCGGTCGAACTGGCGAAAGCAAATAATAAAGCAGTACACGTATTGGGTTTATTATCACCCGGTGGTGTTCATAGTCATGAAGAACATATCCATGCGATGTGTAAACTTGCCGTGGAGCGTGGAATAGAAAATGTCTATTTACATGCTTTTCTTGATGGGCGTGACACCGCACCAAAAAGTGCAAATGAATCGATAGATGCGATGCAGGCAAAGTTCGAAGAATTTGGTGGCGGGCGCTTTGCTTCCATTATCGGCCGCTATTATGCCATGGACAGGGATCATCGCTGGCCACGTATTCAAAGTGCGTATGAGTTAATCACCGAAGGCAAAGCCGAATTCCAGGCAGAATCAGCCATGGCAGGACTGGCAAATGCCTACGAGCGTGAGGAAACGGATGAGTTTGTTAAAGCCACGGCTATTGTGCCTGAAGGTGAAAAACCTGTCAGGGTAGAAGATGGTGATGTGGTGATTTTTATGAACTATCGTTCTGATCGTGCCCGGCAAATTACCCGCCCCTTTATTGAAGATGACTTCGATGCCTTCGAGCGTAATTACATTCCCAAGCTGGGTAACTTTACCAGCTTGACCGAATATCATTCTGAGTATGATATTCCGGTGGCTTACCCGGCGGAACGTTTACATAATGTATTTGGCGACTATATTTCTCGATTAGGTATGCACCAACTACGTATCGCTGAAACAGAAAAATATGCACACGTGACATTTTTCTTTAACGGTGGCCGTGAAGAACCGTTTGAATTTGAAGAACGAATATTAATACCGTCACCCAATGTTGCGACCTATGATCAACAACCGGAAATGAATGCGATAAAGTTAACCGATAATATGGTTGAAGCCATTGAAGGTGGTAAGTACGATGTGATTATTTGTAATTATGCAAATCCAGATATGGTTGGTCATAGCGGTAATTTTGATGCGGCGGTTAAAGCAATAGAAACCATTGATGATTGTTTAGCACGATTATTGGTATC
>CAMYJG010000007.1:74152-128498 GCA_947258695.1 uncultured Ectothiorhodospiraceae bacterium
AAATGCTGGTAACCGCAGATCATGGCAATGCTGAAATGATGTTTAACAAAGAAACCGGGCAACCACATACAGCACATACAACAAACCCGGTGCCGTTTGTTTACTATGGTCGTGAGGCTAAGATGGAAAATACCGGTGCATTATCCGATGTGGCTCCAACTATGCTTTATTTATTAGGCATAGAACAACCGACTGAAATGACCGGGCGATCCTTAATCGGGCCGGTTGAAGATGAAAAGCAACCGAGTTTAATATAATGCTTCTAACCTCTGTGCGAACAATCTCAAACAGAGGTCTCTTCTCCCTTCTTTTCTTTTTATTTTTTGCATTTAACCCCTCTATATATGCAGATTTCGATGATGATCAAGATTCTGATTTAAGCGCTGAACAACGCCAGCAAAAAAAACAGGAACTGCAAAAATTACGCGAATCTATGGCAGCGTTGCGTCAAAGTATCGAAAAAAAACAAGAAGAAAAAGATTCGGCTGCTAAAAAATTAAAAGATATTGAAGTTCGTATTGGCGAACGTGCTTATATTTTAAAAAAAATAAACCGGCATTTACGTAAACAAAAACGTGAATTACGAAAATTAAAAAAACAACAGAATAAAACCCGTAATCAACTTGCTAAGCAGCGTAAGATTTTAAGTCAACAAATTCGAGCTGCTTATATGATAGGCCGTCAGGAATACCTGAAATTATTATTAAACCAGGAAAACCCCGCCGCAATTGGCCGCACCTTAACTTATTATGATTATTTTCATCAGGCACGTAGTCATCAGATTGATGAGGCGGTTATTACGATTGATAAGCTTGAACGATTAACCAAACAAGTAAAAATAAAAACGGAAGAGTTAAAAGTCTCGCGGCAACAACAACGTGTTGAAAAACAAAAGTTAGAAGATGACTTTATTGATCGTAGTGTTGTAATGCAAAAGATAGAAAAAGAGATAGCCAGCCAGGGTAACCGTTTACAAAAACTAGCTGCAGATGAAAAAGTATTACAAGAGTTACTCAATCAAATACGTAAGATTATGCCGAGCATGCTGACTGAAATTGATAAGCGCGAAACCTTTGGTAAACGGCGTGGTCGATTAAAATGGCCGGTTAAAGGCAAAGTTAAGAGGCTTTTTGGTAAGTCTCGACAGGCGGCTAATTTAAAATGGAATGGTGTGCTGATTCCCAGTGCCGAAGGAAAGGAAGTTAGAGCCATTTCTCACGGTCGCATTGCTTATGCAGACTGGTTACGTGGTTACGGTATGTTGATTGTTATTGACCATGGTGACGGCTATATGACCTTGTATGGCTATAATCAGGCACTATATAAAGAAACAGGAGACTGGGTCGAAGAAGGTGAAGTGATTGCCACGGTTGGTCGAAGTGGCGGCCAATTAAAAAGTGGCTTGTACTTTGAAGTGAGAGTGAAAGGGCAGCCGAGTAACCCGGTAAAATGGTGTAAAAGTTAAAGAAAAACCACCGGGATCACTGGGAGCAGGGGCTAATATGGTCGTTTTTCTTCCCTGTGTCCCCCGTGGTTTTGTCATATTTTTAGAGTTTTGGCGATATTTGTGCAGTAAGTGTTTGATCTTACTTTAAAATCAGCAAGATAATGTGGTACTTTGTGGAAAATGCGCGAAGATAGAGCAAAATATAAGTTTTAGGATAAAGGATAGTAAATGAAAAGCATGACACGTAATACTCTTATTCTTGGTTTGGGGCTAATGCTCGGCGTCATGCTGGCAATTGGCCAGGGTGTGCTGGCAGAAAAAGAAAGCCTGAGACAGTCGATGCAATCTATCCCGCTTGAAGATATTCGTTCTTTGAGTGAAGTGTTCGGCAAAGTTAAGCAAAACTACGTTGAAGAAGTCGAAGATAAAGAATTACTGGAAAACGCTATTCGTGGATTGCTCACTGGTTTAGATCCACATTCAGCCTACCTGGATAAAGATGCATTTACCGAATTACGAGAAGGCACCAGTGGTGAGTTTGGTGGTTTAGGTATTGTTGTTGGATTGAAAGACGGGTTTGTTAATGTTATTTCGCCAATCGATGACACCCCGGCGGCAAAAGCAGGCGTTAAAGCAGGTGATTTAATTATTCGCCTGGACAAGAAAAATGTTAAAGGCATGAGTTTAGAAGATGCTGTTAGCATTATGCGTGGTAAACCCAAAACCGATATTGTTTTAACGATAGTACGTGAAGGGGCAGATAAACCACTAGAGATTAAAATCACGCGTGCTATTATCAAGATCCAGAGTGTGCGTAGTAAAACTTTAGATAAAGGATTTGGTTATATTCGTGTTTCAGCTTTTCAGGAACGTACTGGTGCTGATTTAAGAAAAGCTATTTCCAAGTTAAAAAAAGAAAACAAAAAAAAGCTAAAAGGTTTAGTTCTTGATTTAAGGAATAATCCCGGAGGTTTATTAAGTGCCGCGGTTGAAGTTTCTGATGCATTTTTAGAAGGTGGCACGGTTGTTAGTATTAAAGGTCGTGATATTTCAAATACCACAACCTACAGTGCAAAAGGTTTAGACCTGATTAATGAAGCTCCGATAGTTGTTTTAATTAACGGTGGTTCTGCTTCGGCTTCAGAAATTGTAGCGGGTGCATTACAGGATCATAAACGTGCGATCATAATGGGTACCTTGTCATTTGGTAAGGCTTCTGTACAAACAGTCGTACCCTTAGGTAATGGTAGTGCACTCAAGTTAACAACTGCCCGTTACTACACGCCATCGGGAGCCTCTATCCAGGCCAAGGGCATCACACCTGATATAGTTTTAGAAGATCTTAATGTCTCTGAAAAACAAGACAACGGTTTTAATCGTACTAAAGAAAAAGACTTATCCAGGCATTTAAAAAATGGTGATGACGATGAAGCTGATAATAAAGAGAGTAAAGCAACTAATGGCAATTTAACCCTGGCTAAAGATGATTATGCGTTATATGAAGCATTAAACTTGTTAAAAGGGATTAGCCTGGTTAAAAACATACAAAGATAATATTTTATTAATCTACATGAAAAAACGAAATCGACAAATTCAGAATGGATTTCGTTTTTTAACTATCAGCCTGTCACTAGTGACAATGTCATTGGTGCAGGCTGATACTATTTCTGCAACACTAAAATCACAGCAAACAAATTTTCTAAAACCCGCAATCAGTATTATTATTGATGATATGGGTTATCGTTTAAAGTCAGGTAAGCGGGCAGTTAATTTACCTGGTGCGTTAGCCTACTCTTTTTTACCTCATGCTCCACATGTGAATGTTTTGTCATTACGTGCCCATCAGCAAAATAAAGAAGTGATGTTACATTTACCCATGGAAGCCGAGAGTGGGAAAAAATTGGGGCCAGGTGGATTAACTGAATGCATGACAGAAAAAAAATTTAGCAAGGTATTAGCAGAAAATATTGAATCGATACCTTATATCACTGGTGTAAATAATCACATGGGAAGCTTATTAACCCGTAGTCCAACCTGGATGAAAAAGTTAATGCAGCAAGTAGCTAGCGATAAAAATTTATTTTTTGTTGATAGTAAAACAACAAGTAACAGCGTTGCTTTTCAAATTGCAAGAGCAGAAGGTGTACAGAGTATTCAGCGAGATATTTTTATTGATCATGAAGAATCAGAAGCTTTTATTTTAAAACAACTTAAATTGTTAATAAGGCGTGCAAAACGAAAAGGAACCGCTTTAGCGATAGCCCACCCGAAAAAAACCACGCTCGCAGTACTAGAGAAGTGGCTGCCATTATTAGAGGACAAGGGTGTGCAACTGGTTCCAGTGTCTAGTCTGATTCGTTTACAACAGGAAAGAAAGTTAGCTATGTGGAAACCAGTTAAATGAATAGCAAAGCAAAAGTACTGGTTCCGCTTGCCCAAAGTTGTGAAGAACTTGAAGCGGTCACCATCACTGATTTATTAACCCGAGCAGGAATAGAGGTTGTGACAGCGGGGTTAGATGAAAACATTGTCACGGCAAGTCGTGGTATCAAGCTTGTGCCCGATAAAGTACTGGATGATGTGCTGCAAGAAGAGTTTGATATGATCGTGTTACCCGGTGGTTTACCCGGTGCTGATTATTTAAATAATGATCCGCGCATCCAGTCTCTGGTAAAAAAAATGGCGGCTAAAGACAAATATACTGCTGCCATTTGCGCTGCCCCCAGGGTATTGGCCACTGCAGGTTTATTAGAGGGTAAGACGGTAACCAGTTTCCCTGGTGCACTCGATAATTTCCCAGTAAAAAATATGAACTATGTGGGTGATGCAGTCGTTCTTGATGGAAAGATTATTACTTCTAGAGGCCCGGGCACTGCAATGGATTTTGCTTTAATGTTGATTGAATTATTAGTGAACAAAGAAAAGCGTGATGAAGTGGAAGCATCATTACAAAGAGTAAAATGTTGAATGAGAGTAATTGAAGTCATTACCGATCAGGGTCATGTTGATACATTACGTAGCATTGCTGAGCAACAGGAAATCGTAGATGTTTGGGTCGGAGTAAGTGATGAAGATGGGCGTTGTAGTACACGCATGTTGGTAACTCCGAAAAAGCAACAAGCTATTCTAGATGCGCTACAGTCTTTAATCAGTGCATCGGAAAATACACGTATTGTTATTTTACCGGTAGAGGCAACCCTGCCGCGTGTTGAAGAAAAAACTCCAGAAGAAGCAAAACAAAGTAGTATTACTCGTAGCAGAGAAGAACTTTATGAACAAATTGTAGCGGGTGCCAAGCTCAACAGTAATTTTATTTACATGGTTATTATGTCAACTATCGTTGCTGCGATTGGTTTACTAGAAGATAACGTAGCCGTTGTGATTGGTGCAATGGTGATCGCTCCCCTTCTCGGACCAAATATGGCATTAGCCTTTGCTACGACTTTGGGTGAAGGCAAGTTACTCTGGTCTGCAATGAAATCAAATATTACCGGTTTATCAATCGCGCTTGGATTATCTATTTTAATCGGCTTAATCTGGCCGCTTAATTTTAATAGCCAGGAATTAATGGCAAGAACGGATGTGGGTTTCGATGGCATTGTTCTCGCACTGGTCTCGGGAGCGGCTGCGGTGTTGTCAT
This sequence comes from uncultured Ectothiorhodospiraceae bacterium, assembly GCA_947258695.1. GTDB lineage: Bacteria > Pseudomonadota > Gammaproteobacteria > UBA6429 > Thiohalophilaceae > JAGLTQ01. Next base: position 79,240 of record CAMYJG010000007.1, read on the forward strand.
TAACCTCAGGCTTATCGAGCTCACTGGTAGGTGTTATGGTGGCGGTTGCACTTTTACCGCCAACTGCAACATTAGGACTAATGTTAGGCGCGGCTAATTTTCAATATGCCTTGGGTGCAGGATTATTACTCGCGGTTAATGTTGTTTGTGTAAATTTAGCTTCTAACCTCGTTTTTTTACTGAAAGGAATTAAACCCAGGACATGGTATGCAAAACAAAAAGCGAAGCAATCGATGATTATTTTTGTTTTGTTCTGGTTACTAGTATTAATTATTTTAATTATACTGGTAAAAGTAAGGCAAGAATTTTTATTGGCCGTCTAAGCTAGTATAAAGGCTTAGTTACAGTTGTCTGACCACACTGCAAATTCATTTCCGCTAGGCTCAGTAAAATGAAAACGGTAGCCTCCCGGAAATGAGTAAACTTCTTTAATAATAGTTCCACCATGCTGTTCGATTTTTGTTTGAGTTGAGGAAAGAACATTACTGAAAAAAACGAGAAGTGCGCTGCCTGAATCAGTAAAGCTACTTAACTCAGACTTAAAAAAACCACCATCAATACCTTGATCAGAAAAAGCGCTATAATCAGGGCCATAATCAACAAAAGACCAGTTAAAAACTTCTTGAAAAAAAGTTTTTGTTTGTTTTATATCTGTTGCAGGAAATTCTACATAATTAATTTTTTCATGTTCCTTCATTCCTTGCTCCAAACTTGGTTGTTGAAAATTACATGCCGTTAGAAAATTTATCGTTATTTATTTCAGTTTCAGCACGCATGGTTTTTAATGCTTTAGCATAGCCAAGTAATATATCTAAGCACCAGCTGAGCCTTTCTTTATAATATCCATCTGATCTTTGATCATTGTCACTTTCATTGTCGTTAAATACCTTTTCAACATCCCGAATAATTAATTGCTCTGGAATATAGCACAGGCGATTGTTCTTATAGCTACTCATACGTAATTCAGCAACGGGGTAGGTGCCACCCGTGCCCGATGACACTGAAATAATAAAAGCCGGTTTATGACCAAGTTCAAAACGGCTTAATAATAAAAATAAATTTTTAAGGCCCGAAGGCACCTGGCCATGCCATTCGGGTGTAATAATTACGAAAGCATCACTGTTGCTAAATTGTTCTTTCAAGGGTGCCAGGCGTTCAGCCCACTCTGGGTTATCTTCCCAGACACTCTGATCCCAGAGCGGTAAGGGATTATCTGCTAATAGGTATAAAAAGGGATCAATGTCAGAAAATTCAGTATTAAATAATTTTTCGACATAGCGACCGATCTTTTCACTTTGAGAAGGGTTGCGATGACTGCCGCTTATTATTGATATTTTCATAATAGTTACCTTAAGCTTTTTATGAGTTGTATAATTTTAATAACTATGTGGATATTTAAAACATAGCTAATGACGAATTTAATTTTTTATCAGGCTAAGTAGTAATGCAGTACCTGTTCCTGCAAATATCAATTTAACTATATTTTCATAACTTGAAAATATAACAGAGAGATCAACATTAACTAAAAGTGCGGCCGTTATGAGCAGGCTGCCGCCTGTTATAGCGCGAACAGAACGGTTATTTCCTGATTTAATTTCTTTTTGTATTTCTTGCATTTGTGTTTCATTTAATTCTACTTTTAATTGTCCTTTTTTTGCCTGTTGCAGAACATCGAAAACAAGATTAGGTATTTTTGGCAGTTGTTCAGCCCAGAGTGGCGCATTCTCTTTCACATGTTTAATAAATGAACGGGGTCCAATTTTATCCTTCATCCATTGCTCTAAAAATGGTTTAGCTGTTTTCCACAAATCAAGATCAGGATAGAGTTGGCGTCCTAATCCTTCTATATTGAGTAACGTTTTTTGTAATAAAATAAGTTGTGGCTGAACTTCCATATTAAAACGACGTGCAGTCTGAAATAAATTCAGAAGTAATTGGCCGAACGAGATATCCTTGAGTGGTTTATCAAAGATAGGCTCACAAACCGCGCGTATCGCTGATTCAAACTCATCGATGCGAGTATCTTTGTCAACCCAACCAGAGATGACGTGTAGTTCAGCAACGCGGTGGTAATCCCGGTTAAAGAAGGCAAGAAAGTTTTCAGCAAGATAACGTTGATCGGTATCATTGAGGGTACCCATGATGCCGAAATCAACAGCGATATATTGTCCGGTATCGGCAACGAAAATATTACCGGGATGCATGTCAGCGTGAAAGAAACTATGGCGAAAAACCTGGGTAAAAAATATCTCCACACCACGTTCAGAAAGTTGCTGCAAGTTAATATTTTTATCGATTAAAGCATCAATATTGCCAATGGGTGTTCCATGAATGCGTTCCATCACCATGATATCTTTGCGGCAATGCTGCCAATATACTTCTGGAATATACAGTTTTTCTGAATTCTTAAAGTTACGTCGTAATTGTGAAGCATTTGCAGCTTCACGCATTAAATCCAGTTCATCGAGAAGGCTTTTTTCAAACTCAGCAACGACAGCTTTTGGTCGTAGATTTTTACCTGCAGGCCAATAGCGTTCAATCTTATCAGCAATAATATAGAGCAAATTAATATCACGTTGGATGACAGGTTTAATGTTTGGACGTAATACTTTAACAATCACTTTTTCGCCACTGTGTAAGGTAGCTGCATGAACCTGTGCGATAGAGGCAGAAGCAAAAGGCGCATCACTAAATTCACTAAATATTTCTGTAAGCGGATGGCCAAGTGATTTCTCGACAATTTTGTAGGCTACCGTATTATCAAACGGACTCACCTGATCCTGTAATTTAGCTAATTCAACCGATATATCATCGGGTAATAAGTCTCGACGGGTAGATAAGATTTGCCCAAATTTCACAAAAATTGGCCCCAGGTCTTCTAATGCTAGCCGAATACGATGACCACGGGGTGTTTTACGATCAAACCATGTCCATGGCATAAGAAGACGAAGGAAACGAAATGGTCGAAATAGGTGGGTGGCAAGAATAAGTTCATCCAGTCCATGTCGGAGCAGGACCCAGCTGATACTGGAAAGTCGGATAAAACGCTGGATATATGCCATAGAATTCAAGATAGTCTGTTATATTAACAATTCGCTATTGTACGTATAAAGTCTGAGAAATAAACCGTAAATGAACAATTTTGCGTGTTATCAATTAAAATAATAATCTTCAATAAAAGATAAATAGACTTTCTTGAATATAGGACGGCTGAAAGGGAATGAATAAGGTCAAGGGTTCACAAGAATTAACTAAAGACTCAGCTCTTGATGAGATCATTACTAAGGAAACGGTATATTTATTATATCGAGCAATCCCAACCTCAGTTGCTGCAACGGTTATTATAGCCGCATTTTTAAGCGCAATTTTATGGCAATTTTACGATGACAATAAGTTAATTCTCTGGTTTGGTGTTGTAACCGGGGTAAATGTCATTCGCTATATCTTTTTCAGGCTTTACACAAAAGCAGATAATGGTGCCAATAATATAAAGTATTGGGATAATGCATTTTATATATTGGTTATATTAAACGGCTTATGTTTTTCGGTGATTGGAATTTTTTATTTACCGGATATATCGTCTAATTATCATTACTTTCCAATTATGGTTTTGATAGGTCTGGCTGCTGGTGCCGTATCTACATTGTCATTTCGCATGAAAAATATCATAGCCTATTTTTTATTATTATTATTGCCTGTATTAATCATAGAATTATATATCGGAACATTTCTTTCAAATTCGATTGCTGGATTGGTTTTGCTATCTATGATTTTTTCTTTGGCAAATGCAAAAAGAATTCGCCAGACATCAGTAGAAAATATTACTTTACAAAATGAATCGAAAAAATATAACCAGGAATTAATGGTAAGTAAGGAAGCTGCAGAAAAAGCGAATACGGTAAAAGATCACTTTGTTTCTATGATAAGCCATGAATTAAGAACGCCTTTAAATGCGATATTAGGTTATGCACAGTTGTTACGAATGTCAGATGTAGTTCAGAAAGACCAAGAGCATGATGAACAGTCAGAAGGCATTATATCTTCTGGCAAGCACTTATTAAGCTTGATTGAAGAGTTATTAGATTTATCAGAAATCCAGGCAGACCAGTTAAAAGTTGAACTTCAGGACGTTTCTTTAAAAAATGCTTTAATAGAAAGTTTAGTTATATTAAATCCTGTTGCGGCAGTATATAAGGCTGAAATTACTGATGAGATTGAAGATAAATATTTACTAAAAGCAGATCATAAACGACTTAAACAGGTGTTTATTAATCTTATTGCTAATGCAATTAAATATAACCATCTTCAGGGTAAGGTGAAGATTACTGCGAATGAACAGCCAGATGGATATGTGCGAATCTCGATAATTGATAATGGTAACGGATTAACAGAACAGCAGCAGTCGCATTTATTTGAAGCATTCCAACGATTTGATACCAACAAGGAAGGCATTGGGCTTGGACTTTTTATAACTAAAAAGTTGATAGATCTTATGCAAGGTAAAATTGGTGTTGTTAGTAAAATAGATGAAGGCAGTACTTTCTGGTTTGATTTGCCACAGGCCAAATAACTTCACCAGTGCTTCCATTAATTCATTCACAGTTTGAATCTATTTAACAATTCTTAACAACAAAAAAATAAAAGCCGTATTATTCTTGCCGATAACTAAAACACCAGTGTTGATAGAGTGTTGCGGTTATGAAAAATCTTGTCTTAGTTATTGTATTTATTGTGTTTTCTCCGCAAGTTATCGCTGATTCAGTCAATCTAATTATCAACGGTAAGGCATTTCATCAAAATGATAAAAATTATAATGAAAATAACTGGGGCCTGGGTTTTGAGTATAATTTTGAAGAAAAGGATAAATGGATAAATTTTGCTAATGGTGGTTACTTTAAAGACAGTAATAGAAACCGTTCTAATTACCTGGGCGGCGGTAGTAAGCGACGTTTCCTACTAAGTGATGATAAAGATGGTTGGCATATTGATGCGGGGTATACTGCCTTTGTTATGACACGTAAAGATTTTAAAAATAACCAACCCTTTTTTGCTGCTCTCCCCTTCATTTCAATTGGTACCGAAAAGTTTGCGATTAATGCGACCTATATTCCTAAAGCCAGTCCCAAACTTGAAGCGTTAGTATTTATTCAGGCATCTTTTCAGCTCTCTCAGTGGTAACTACTTTAAAAAGAAATATTCTTAAAAATCCGCTCAAGATATAAGCTGAACATTCGATGTCTGGTCAGTACACCTCTGCTATCCAACTATCTTAGCTCCCTCTATCTATATTAGGTTTTTCTAATTTGTTGGTATCCGTTAAAAGATCAGGGATAATGTTAAATATTCAGGCATCCAGGTCGATATAGAGATACTATTTCAGTGGTTTAGGAGACAAAAATATGGCTTCAACATTTGTGAGAAAAAATATGGGTCAGATTGACAGGCTCATTCGTGTTATGACGGGTTTAGTAATGATGTACCTGGGTTTTATTAATCAGGAAGTCATCGGTGATTTAACAATTAATATTATAGTCGGGATATTTGGCATTATTTCTATCGCTTTTGCCTATATCTCGTTTTGTCCAATTTACACATTGGGAAATATAAGTACTGCGAAAAAACCATCTGAAGACGCTTAAGTAATCGTAGCAATGTCTGTCAGAGCACGTTTTATTTTAATATCACTTAGTATCACTATACTTGCATTGTTGTTGTTTACATCTGTGATGCATGGGCGGGTAATTAAATATAAACATGCACAGGAAACACACTTAAGCCGTTTGTACTTGCAGCATTTACATAAAAAAATGGCTGGATTGAACCGGCTGGACCAAATAAAAGCTGCATTTAAGAAAGAAGAAGTAAAAGAGTTACAAACTATTCAAATATATGCAGTGCTTGACGAAAATAATAATGAAAAGTACATCTCGAAAAACAAAGATATAGCCCGTTCTGATTTAACTAAAATTATTACAGAGATAAAAAATAAAAAATTTGAGGGGCCATTAGAAATAGATCATTCCCCTTTTTTTTGGATAGCTATCGGTTTTGATAAAGGGGAGCTTCAAAATAATAATTTGTTAATGATTTATTCATTATCATCGACTGCTTATTCAGAATTTTTTAAATTTTTTGGTTTCCCGCTCATAATATCGGGCTTTTTACTATGTTGGCTGATGGTGTGGGCTTCAATTATTTTGTCTTCATTCATCGTGAAATTAGAAAAACAAAAACTAAAAGTGAGTTCACAAGCTGCAGATGTTGAAAGGGCACGTGATGAGGCCATGCATGCAAACTTAGCTAAAAGCCATTTTCTGGCGAATATGAGTCACGAGATTCGTACCCCATTAACCGCAATAATCGGTTACGCAGAATCCTCTCTTGATGTTGATCAAACGTTAGAGGAAAGATCAAAAGCAACCAAAACGATTATTAAAAGCGGTAAACATTTACTCCATATTATCAATGAAATACTGGATTTATCTAAAATTGAAGCGGGTAAGTTAGAGATAGAGAAATTACCATTTTCTATAGTTCATGTTTTAGAAGATATTAACCAGATCGTTTCAAACATGGCATATGAAAAAGGTTTAAACTTTAAAATTAATTATGTCTTTCCTATACCTGATAAAATATATTCGGATCAGCTACGCATTAAACAAATACTGTTAAACCTGTGCTCTAACGCAATTAAGTTTACTGATGAAGGTTCTGTTTTACTCAATGTTTCATATTCAGATGAGACATCGATATTAAAATTTGAAGTTGTTGATACGGGTATTGGATTGACAGAGGAACAAAAAGATAAAATATTCAGTTCATTTGAACAAGCTGACTCTTCAATAACGCGTAAATTTGGTGGTACAGGCCTGGGATTAATGCTATCAAAACAATTGCTGGAAATGTTAAACGGAACATTATCGGTTAAAAGTACAGTAGACTATGGTAGTAAATTTATAGCAACGATTAAGTTAGAAGACGCTGATCAAACAGGTTACATATATGAAATTCATCCAAAAGAGACGGCAGCCAGTGGTAATTTGTCTAATGTGGCAGCACCGCTATTAGATGGAAAAGTTCTGGTAGCTGAAGATAATAAAGATATACAGGGTTTGGTGAATTTATTACTTAAAAAGACAGGTGTTGAGGTAAATATTGTAGAAAATGGTAAGCTGGCGGTTGAAATAGCTGCGGCTGAAAACTATGATTTGATATTGATGGATTTGCAGATGCCGGTTATGGATGGTAAAACGGCAATGAAGCAGCTGATAAGTCAGTCTTGTTCAGTGCCAGTTATTGCGATGACTGCAAATGCAATGAAAAGTGATCGGGAAGAATGTAAGCAACTTGGTTTTGCCGGGTTTATTAGTAAGCCTATAGATCGAAATGATTTACATACCGTTTTATTACAGTACTTAAAACCAGCACAAAGATCAGAGAATAATGACACCTTGATTACCTCAAATTTATTAGAAAATGACCCTGAACTGATTGACCTGATTGATAAATTTATTGGTCGTCTACCAGGTATGCAAAAAGCAATTAATGATGCGTATGATAATAATAATGAAGAACAGCTATCAGGATTAATTCATCAAATGAAAGGTGTCGGTGGTAATTATGGTTATCCGGCCTTAACTGAACTTTGTGCAAAAATAGAGTTTCAAATAACAAGTCAAAACACAGAAACTATCAGTTCATTAATGCAAGAATTTAACCAGATGATCGAAGAAATTATTAGTGGTTACGATCAAAACCATGAGATAGCAAGAAAATCACTTTCAGGTAGTTAAAAAAAAGGCAGCTCTAATAGCTGCCTTTATTTGTTTTTAGAGGCTTAAAATTTAGAGCTCAAACTTAGAAAGTTTTTTCTCAACCGCAACGCCTTTAATGCGTACATACTTTGGCATACCATCTTTATAAGGTGGATAATCTTCACCTTTGATTAATGGTTCCATGTAAGTACGGCATGCCTTAGTAATACCGAAGCCATCTTTTGAGATAAAGTTTTCCGGCATCATTTTCTCAACGTTCGCAACTTTACTCAGGTCTGCCATTCCTACTTTCCATTTGAATGGTTTATTTGATATGCGATCAACAGTTGGCATAACTGAGTTATGTCCTTGAGCGGCAAAATTAACAGCTGCTTTACCCATTGCATAAGCCATGTCGACATCTGTTTTAGATGCTATATGACGTGCGGCGCGTTGCAGATAATCGGCAACTGCCCAATGATTTTTCAGGCCAAGTTCAGACTGAATCATGCCTGATATTACGGTTGCTGCACCACCGAGTTGGCTGTGACCAAATGCATCTTTCAGCCCACTTTCTGCCAGGAAGCGACCATCTGGCCAATGTACGCCTTCTGATACAACTACTGAACAGTAACCGTGTTTATCCACATTTTTCTGGACCTTGGCGAGGAATTTCTCCTGGTCGAACTCAACTTCAGGGAACAGAATAATCGTTGGAATTGGTGTGTCATCAGTTGATGCCAGACCACCCGCGGCTGCAATCCAGCCAGCATGACGACCCATTACTTCAACAATGAAAACTTTAGTCGATGTTTTTGCCATGGAGTGAACGTCGAAAGAGGCTTCACGAGTAGAAACAGCAACATATTTTGCAACAGAACCAAAGCCTGGACAGTTGTCAGTAATCGGCAGATCATTATCAACGGTTTTTGGTACATGAATAGCCTGGATTGGGTAACCCATTTCTTTTGAAAGTTGAGATACTTTATAACAAGTATCTGCAGAATCACCGCCACCATTATAGAAGAAGTAGCCAATGTTATGTGCCTTGAAAACTTCAATTAAACGTTCGTATTCACGGCGGTTTTCTTCAATTGATTTTAGTTTAAAACGGCATGAACCAAATGCACCTGATGGTGTATGGCGTAAGGCCTTGATAGTTGCGGCCGATTCTTTTGATGTGTCAATCAAATCTTCAGTTAATGCACCGATAATACCATTACGACCTGCGTAAACTTTACCAATTTTATTTGATTTACGTGCGGCTTCAATCACACCAGCAGCAGACGCATTTATAACTGCTGTTACGCCACCTGATTGGGCGTAGAAGGCGTTTTTAACAGGCTCTTTTGGCTTACTGGCTTTTTTCTTAGTTTTCTTTTTAGCTGTTTTTTTCTTGGCAACCTTTTTCTTGGTTTTCTTTTTAGCTACTTTCTTTTTACCAGCTTTTTTCTTGCTGACTTTCTTTTTTGCTTTTTTCTTTGCGACTTTTTTCTTCGCAACTTTTTTCTTGGCTTTCTTTTTAGCGGCCATGGTTTTCCCCTTTAATTAAAAATGAAAATTTTGTTAGCGTTAAAAAAATAATGCCCGCATTACGGCAGGCATTATATTTGTTCAAGAATTTGTTTCCTTTACAGCTAGAGCAATAATAAGCGCAGCGCTGACTAAGCTAACTTCAGCATGAGTGAAATTATTATTGATGGTGTCATTCATAAAAATGTACTCTGGGCTTGTTGGTGAAGCCTTTAAAAATCAGCTGCAAAGCATACTCGATCAATTTCTGAATTGGAAATTTTAACCTTAAACGAGGCTTTGGAAAATTACATTTTATATAGGAGCAAAAGTAGGATTTATACAGTGGATTCGAGTTGTTTTTGCAACCTTGAAATACGTGCCTCTAACCTGGCTGCCTGGTCACGTAACTGGCTAACATTATCGGCAAACTGTGCTATTTCAGCTGAATGGGGAGTCAGCTGACCTTCTTCCTGTAAATATTCACGGGCATCAGTTTGCAGGATATTTAACGCATCTTTACTCCAGTCGCTTAAATTGCGGATCATATCCCCCGTTTTATAAGCGATGAGATCGCCAGTGATGCTGGATAACCATTCTTCCCAATCTAAATTGAGTTGATCCAGAATTCGTTTAAAGCGCTGGCCAAGTTCGATATCTCCTTTGATGCGGATTTCACCACTGAAAAAGCTTTCGCTGGCGTCGCCTAAAGACATATTGATAAATGCAAGTGGACTGCCTTGCAAGGTAGTATCTGCTTGACCTTCATACAGGTACTGTACTTGTACGCCTTCTGGATGTGGAAATAGATAGAGGATTAAATCGAGTTCACTAAATTCAAAGGCAATGACCTTGCCTGAAAGAGAAGAAAATTTATCCAGGGTTGCGGGATCTCGTTTAAGAACAGCATTAATTGAGGTCTCGAGTGCTTCGGTTAAGCTGAGAATAATTTCGGTTGTTAAACTCATTTATGATTAATCCGTGAAACATAAAATAAAACCACGGGGCACACGGGGTGCACAGGGAAGAGGCTTTTAGGTTTAACTCGATGCTCCCTGTGTAGTCCTGGCCAGTTTCTCAACTTAGCGTCTTATGTGGTTTTTAAATATTTAAATTTTATAACCGCGATGCAGTGCAACAACACCACCGGTTAAATTAAAATATTCGCATTTTTCAAAACCCACACTGCTCATCATCTCTTTTAACGTTTCCTGATCAGGATGCATACGAATAGATTCTGCAAGATAGCGGTAACTGTCAGCATCATTGGCAACGACTTTACCCATAAAAGGTAATAGCTTGAATGAATAAGTATCATAAATTTTGCTTAAAAGTTCTGATTCCGGTTTTGAAAACTCTAAAACCAGTAAAGGCGCACCCGGTTTTAAAACGCGGTACATTGAGCGTAAAGCGGCATCTTTGTCGGTCACATTACGTAAGCCAAAAGCGATGGTAATGGCATCAAAATGATTGTCTGGGAAAGGTAAACATTCTGCATTGGCCTGGACGTACTGGGTATTACCGGCGATACCTTTATCGATTAAACGCTCACGACCTACCTTGAGCATTGAATCATTGATATCAGCGACAGTAACGGAACCTTGCTGGCCAACAATGCGTGCAAATTTTGCAGCCAGGTCCCCGGTTCCACCGGCAAGATCTAACACATGATGGCCGTGACGAACGCCACTCATTTCAATGGTATAGCGTTTCCAGACTCGATGAATACCGAATGACATCAGGTCATTCATAACATCGTACTTACTGGCTACTGAGTGAAATACGTCCGCGACTTTATTGACTTTATCGTCGTAAGCAACCTGTTCAAAACCAAAATGTGTCTTATCGTCTTTCATATTTTGATTATACCGTAAATGGAGGAGCTTGCTGTCATTGCGAGGAAAAATTCAAAAATACTTTTTGAATTTTGACGTGACAATCTGATGGTGAGTATTTCGAGAGTGGAGATTGCCACGCTTTGCTCGCAATGACGAGAGTGCTATTTAGCGTGTTTGGGCTCGGGACGTTCTTTGCCTGCATCTTTTAAGCGTTGCAGGTAGTTTTTCCAGTTTTCTTCATAGTTTTCACCAAGATCGTACAGGGTTTCCCAGGAGAAAATACCGGTGTCGTGGTTATCATCGAAAAATGGTTGGATCGCATAGTTACCGACCATTTCAATTTGGGTGATATTTACGTCCTGCTTGCCAAACTGCAATACTTCCTGCCCGGGACCATGGCCCTGTACTTCAGCAGAAGGTGAGTGAACGCGTAAGTATTCAACCGGTAGGTCAAATGTTTTCCCATCATCAAATGTGACTTCAAGAACGTGTGAAGCCTGATGAAGTTTAATATCTGTAGGTTTTGGCATAGTTTGTGTTCCTAAACAAGAGTTGGCCACCAAGGGCACGAAGAACTCGAAGAAAAGTTGATAATTATTAAATCACTGGTGACAAGGGATTTACTATTTAAAATACTCCCCATATACACAGTATTAAATTTTACTCTTTACCTTTGTGTTCTTCGTGTCCTTGGTGGCAATAAATTATAAAATGTATCTGCTGAGATCTTCATCCTGCGCTAATTCAGAAATATTTTCATCCACATATTCTGCAGTGATTTTAATTTCAGAACCGCTGTTATCTGAAGCGGTGAATGATATTTCTTCTAGCAAGCGTTCGAGTATGGTATGTAAACGACGTGCACCAATATTTTCAGTACGCTCATTCACAAGATAGGCTGTTTCTGCAATACGACGAATACCATCATCATCAAAGTTAAGCGTAACATCTTCGGTAGCCATTAAGGCCCGGTATTGTTCAGTCAAAGACGCATCGGGTTCAACCAGGATACGCATAAAGTCATCGGAAGATAAAGCATCCAGTTCGACCCGGATTGGAAAACGACCCTGTAACTCTGGAATTAAATCGGAAGGTTTAGTCAGGTGAAAGGCACCGGAGGCAATAAATAAGATGTGATCGGTTTTCACCATACCGTATTTAGTCGTCACGGTAGAGCCTTCAACTAAAGGTAATAAATCACGTTGTACACCTTCACGCGATACATCGGCGCCACTGGTTTCTGCACGTTTAGCAATCTTATCCATTTCATCGAGAAAGACGATGCCGTGTTGTTCCACGTTATGCAGCGCATCTTCTTTTATTTCTTCTTCATTGATTAAGGCGGCCGCTTCTTCATCAATTAATAATTTAAAGGCTTGTTTAATGGGTAGTTTACGGGTGCGTTTGTTTTGATTGCTGCCCAGATTTTGAAACATACCTTGAAGCTGGTTGGTCATTTCTTCCATGCCAGGGGGTGCCATGATTTCTACACCAATTTGTTGCGCGCTGACTTCAAATTCTATTTCTTTATCGTCTAAATCACCTTCACGTAATTTCTTACGAAACTTTTGTCGGGTTGGATTTTCTTCTTTTTCGCTAGCGCTGGCGTCGTCTGAGCCAAAATCTCGAGCCGGTGGTAGTAATATATCCAGAATGCGTTCTTCCGCCGCATCCTCGGCTTTAGGTTGTACCGTCTTCATGGCACTTTCACGGGTGAGCTTGATTGATATTTCCATTAAGTCACGAATAATCGATTCGACATCGCGACCAACGTATCCCACCTCGGTAAATTTAGTTGCCTCAATTTTTAAAAATGGTGCTCGAGCCAGCTTGGCAAGGCGACGTGCAATCTCAGTTTTACCCACACCGGTTGGGCCAATCATCAAGATATTTTTCGGCGTGATTTCATTACGTAAATCTTCAGATACCTGGCTTCGGCGCCAACGGTTTCTCAGCGCGATAGCGACGGCACGTTTTGCAGCTGATTGGCCAACAATATGCTTGTCCAGTTCCTGAACAATTTCATGAGGTGTCATTTGAGACATAGTTAAAATTCCAGTTCTTCCATAACAAAATTATGATTGGTATAAATGCAGATGTCGCCGGCAATATTCAAGGCCTTGTCAGTAATTTCTTTAGCGTTTAGCTCGGTATTGTTGAGTAAGGCACGGGCTGCTGAGAGAGCATAATTTCCCCCTGAGCCAATCGCGATAATGCCCTGCTCTGGCTCTATTACATCACCATTACCAGAAATGATAAGGGAAGCTTCTGCATCAGCCACAGCCAGTAGTGCCTCTAAACGGCGTAAGGTGCGGTCTGTTCGCCAGTCTTTTGCCATTTCGACCGCTGCCCGAACCAGCTGGCCAGAGTGTTTTTCTAGCTTGGCTTCAAAATACTCAAATAAGGTAAAGGCGTCTGCTGTGCCACCGGCAAATCCAGCAATGACCTGGTTATTGTATAGACGGCGTACTTTGCGAGCATTTCCTTTCATAACAGTATCGCCCAGGGTGACCTGGCCATCGGCGCCAATAACCACCTGGTTACCGCGTCGTACTGAAAGGACGGTGGTGCCACGATATTGTTTCAAAATGAGCTCCTTAAGCAAAAAATAAATGGGATAGCAGCTGGATAATAAGGGCGCAGATTGTACACCTGAGCGACTATTGGAACAAACAATAATCCTGGTAATTAGTGTTTATTCAATAACTTAGCGACTTGTATCGGGATTGAAGGGGGAAATTTTACTGTAATATCAATGATCTAATGAAGTATCACGAGGGGAAGAGTACAGATTCGATTTCTTTGATTTCTTTTTGAGCCAATTTAATTGCCTCAGGTAAATCTGCTTTAGATAACCCGGTTACATCCCAGGATATCGGACTGATCATGGGTATTTCATGGTCCTCACTCATGGAATTAAAATCTGCCATTACGGCAACGGCATTTGCAATATTGATGAGTGCGACTTCTACCGGAAAATCTTTAGCATTTTGTGGCTCATGATGAAAAGCAACACACTCCTGGAGCACCGGTGCCAGCTTCCATTCTTTAATTAACTCCGCACCTACCTGGGTATGATCAAAACCAAAGACATGACGTTCAGCTTCATAGGTCTCTAAATCTTCAGTACCTTCCATTAATAATAAAATGGATTCATGCGCTTTATCTGGCATCTGGTTAAACATCAGTAACTGGCCAATGTCATGCAACAAACCAGCGATAAAGACAGATTCAATGTTTTTCTTGTTACTTTTCTTGGCGAGAATTTGTGCCAACAAACCACAGTATAAACTGTGGTGCCAAAAGTCCTGCATTGTAATTAAGTCATTTGGAATACCGTCAAATGCTTCACTGGTAGAGGTGGATAAAACCAGGTCACGAATTTTTTTGGTACCAAGAATGGCAACAGCACGCGATATGGTTTCTACCTCATTCGATAAGCCGTAATAAGCACTGTTTGCGATTTTTAGCATATGTACAACGAGGGCAGGATCCTGAGAAATAACGGCTGCCATGTCATCAGCGGTAGAGTCGGGGTCATTGGCAAGCTCATTCACTCGAATTGAAATTTCGGGCAATGAGATTAACTGGCTGGCATTGTTAACTAAATCCTGAATTTCAGTCGCTGACATAATAAGTTAAACTCCGTTTACTGTATAAATTTATTGTAGTTAATACAGGCCGAGTTTCTATTAAAAGACCGGTTAGAACTCACAATTTTCACTATTAAAACGTAATTTAATTATGTGTTCTGTATCGTGTTACTCAGAAATAAGGCCATGTATTTTTTTCACTATGCTTTTTGTTTCCCAATCCACGCCACCAAAAATGGCATAGCGAATTAGTCCTTTCTTATCAATAATATAGCTGGTAGGGAAAGCAAACACTCCCCATTTTTTTAGTGCTTTACCTTCTTGATCAAATAAAATTGGAAATTTCACATTCACTTTAGAGTTTAGAAAATGCTGCACGGTTTTTTTATCCTCTGCCATATTAACGCCCAAAATAGTAAAACCTTTAGCAATAAAACGATCTTGTAAATTTTGCATGGATGGCATTTCATGCACACAAGGTGGGCACCAACTTGCCCAGAAATTTACCAGTACGACCTGACCTTTATAGTGTTTTAGGTCGACCAATTTCATATTGAGATCATTAAGTCGAAGTTCTGGTGGAACCGGGTCACCTTTAAACACCTTTAATGTTCGTTCTTTCTTACCTGTTTGTAATTTGAGATATTTTTCTTTCGCCAGAACAACAGTACGTTTTTTATAAGGTATTGTTTTTAAAGAGTTGACTGCCTGTAATAGAGTGTTAGGGAGTTTGTTCGTCACGGTTTTTTCATGTGCGGTGGCATCAGGGCGAAAATAAAAGCGGTCACGCACCCCTTTTATTTTTTTAACGAAGACATCGCTACCACTCGACTCCAGTGCAGGTATCGTTTCATTGAGCTTCCAATACCAGGGTGATTGATCTGGTTGTAAAATAAAAATGGGCAGGTTTGTTTGCTTAACCACCGGCAGTAATTTTGCTGTGGTACCCGGATCAGGTGTATCAAAATAAAACTTGGGACTCATTAAGATTACACCACCGAGCGCCCGGCTATTTTGATGCTGAGATTGCCAGTGACGAACACCTCTTAATAAAGGCAAACTACCCCGCCCGGTTGTGACTGGAATAATCTTTTTACCTGTTTTTTGATGAGCATATTCAATCATCTGGCTAAAATCAGAATCAGGAATACGATCCATGCTGCTAGCAGCAATCGGTAAAAAATGAGAAGCAAATAAATCCACACGCCATACTTCAATATTTTTCTTTACCAGTTGATAGGCGATTTCATCTTCAGCTTGTTGTGGCCCTGCTTCTGAATACAGCCAGAGAAATAAGGTATCGCCTTTTGCTGTATATATTGTGGTTTCAATTTCAGTATTTTCACTGACTGCGATAGATCGAATTTCTTTGGCAAAAAGAGCGTGTGGGTAAAAACTTATAGCCAGCAAGGCTAAAAAAAATAATCTGCTTGAAAAGTAAACTTTTAAAAATTGAGATGCTTGCATGGTTTGAATTTTTATTTTTAGGCCTTACTATCTACTTATAGTTTATAGATAATCTTATCGCGAAATTGAATAGGATTGATATCTATTTGAGAAGTTTTCTATTAGGAGTAATAAATGAAAAAATGGCAGTGCATTGTATGTGGGTTTATTTATGATGAAGCAGAAGGCTTGCCTGGAGAAGGCATTGCTGCAGGAACAAAGTGGGAAGATATACCCGATGACTGGTTATGCCCGGATTGCAGTGTTGGAAAGTCTGATTTTGAAATGGTTGAACTAAGCTAGTTTTATGAGCGCCACAGTTGCTCAACATCCCATCGTTATAATTGGCAGTGGTTTAGCGGGTTATAACGTTGCTCGTGAGTTTAGAAAACTCAATAGCGAAGCAGAGCTAGTTATTATCGCGGACGATGATGCCGTATTTTATTCAAAACCGATGTTATCGAATGCCTTGGCCAAAAATAAAACGCCACATGAACTGGCAATTGCCGATGCAGAAAAAATGGCATCAGATTTAAATGCAAAAATTTTACAACATACCCGGATCGATAAAATTGATACGGAGAATCATGTTGTTTTTACCTCTGAAAATAAAGCAATAGAATATAGTCAGCTGGTGCTGGCCCTGGGGGCTTCAGCAATACAACTGCCTCTGCCCGGAAATGCAGCGGATAAAATTTATCGCGTTAATGACCTTAGCAGCTATGCCAGGTTTAGAGAGGCTATAGTTGATAAGAAAAAAATTGCCATTATTGGGGCTGGTTTAATCGGCTGTGAGTTTGCTAATGACCTGGTGCTGACTGGTTATGATGTTTCAGTGCTTGACCTGGCTGATTTACCTTTGAATCAATTGCTGCCTCAACAAGCCGGTGAGTTTTTAAAAAATGCCCTGGCTGAGCAAGGTGTAAACTGGTTGCTTGGCAATAAAACAAAGCAAATTAATTTTACCGAGTCTGTGTTTAATATTGATTTAGAAAGTGGCGATTCTTTTGACGTTGATGTTGTTTTATCTGCCGTGGGTTTAAGGCCGAATAGTCAGGTTGCCATAGAAGCAGGAATTGAAGTCAACCGGGGTATTGTGGTGAATGAAAACCTGGAAACCAATAAGCAAGATATTTACGCGCTGGGTGATTGTGCTGAAGTGGCAGGATTATTATTACCTTATGTTATGCCCCTAATGAACTCTGCACGTGCCGTAGCAAAAAGTTTAAATGGTGAAAAAACCAAAGTTATTTATCCTGCTATGCCTGTTATGGTAAAAACACCTTCATGTTCAGTCGTGGTTGCACCAGCTGCAAAAGGTATCGAAGGTGAATGGAGTATTGAACAAGATGATCAGGGTGTGCATGCTCAGTACTTTGATAAAGAAGGCAAGCTTCAAGGCTTTGCTTTAGTAGGTAAAGCGGTGGAGGATAAGCAACGGTTAACTAAAGTGTTACCCGGGGTACTGAGTTAGTCAGAAATATCTTCTGCCGGGGTATTAATATGAATTTTTAGTTCATCCAGCTGTTGTTGAATTTTTGAGATCGAGCTTTGTTCTAATACAGAATGATTTTCTTTTGGCTCTAATAATAACTTCTGAACTTCAAAACAAATATCGGCCTGTTTTACAAAGCCAAATGTAGCCGCAGTTCCCTTGAGAGTGTGAATGAGCCGGTAAAAAGTCTCAATAAAATCTGTATTCGTTAAGTCAGATTGGTATTCAGTCCAGCTGTCTTCGATTTCCTGGTATTTTTCAGGTAACTGTTTGCAATACTTATCATGTAACACTGTCATGCGTTCTTGTAACTTACGTTTTTTATCTTCTGTCATAGGCTTAATTATTGTTTTTATTATATTTCTTTGAATATAACGATATTGCCATGGCTTTCCAAGTTTTTATTTCACAATAATATAAATTAGGCTTTTTCACATTCAATAGTGACATTTTGTTAGAATAGTAAGATGGATGTTTCTTATATAATTGACCCTTTAAATGATGCACAACGCCAGGCGGTGTGTGCACCCACGTCGAATATTCTTGTATTAGCTGGCGCCGGTAGTGGCAAAACCCGGGTTCTGGTTCATCGTATTGCCTGGTTGATGCAGGCGGAAAATATTTCCCCTTATGGCATTTTAGCGGTGACCTTTACCAATAAAGCAGCAGCAGAAATGCGTGGTCGGATTGAGAATTTACTCGGTATTCCCTCGAGTGGTCTGTGGGTAGGGACTTTTCATGGCATCGCCCATCGCTTGTTGCGCGCTCACTGGAAAGAAGCAGAATTGCCTCAAACCTTCCAGATTATGGACAGCGAAGATCAACATCGTGCACTGAAACGGGTTATTCGTGAAATGGGGTTGGATGAAAAACGCTGGGTACCGCGTGAAGCGCAGTGGTGGATTAATGCGCGAAAAGATGAAGGTCTGCGTCCAGAAAATATCGAGCATCAAAATGATATGTACCTGAAACACATGGTAGAAATTTATCGTCAATACCAGGCCATGTGTGAGCGTAACGGTGCACTTGATTTTGCAGAATTGTTATTGCGTGCTTACGAGCTATGGGTAAAACGTCCTGATGTTTTGCAACACTATCAACAACGTTTTCAAAATATCCTGGTTGATGAATTTCAGGACACTAACACGATTCAATATGCCTGGATAAAAATATTGGCAGGTGATAGCGCTAATGTGTTTGTCGTCGGTGATGATGATCAGTCTATTTATGGCTGGCGCGGTGCACAAGTTGAAAATATTTATAAGTTTGCTAAAGACTATAAAGACACATCAAATTTTCGTTTAGAACAAAATTACCGTTCCACTGGAAATATTCTCGGTGGTGCGAATGCCTTAATTGCCAATAATGCAGATCGTATGGGCAAAGAGTTATGGACTGATGGTAGTGATGGTGAGTTAATTGAAATTTATAGTGCCTTTAATGAAGTTGAAGAAGCACGATACATAGTCGATAAAATTACAGCCTGGACCGACCAGGCGGGATTGCGTAGCGAAAATGCGATTCTTTATCGTTCCAATGCGCAGTCTCGTGTTATAGAAGAAGCATTAATGTTAAGTGGTACACCGTATCGTATTTACGGTGGTTTACGCTTCTTTGAACGCCAGGAAATTAAAGACGCTCTGGCTTATATGCGTTTATTAGCGAATAAAAATGATGATGCTTCTTTTGAGCGTATTGTTAATGTACCAACGCGTGGTATTGGTAATAAAACCATTGATTTAGTCAGAAGTTATGCGCGTGAAAATAATGTTTCAATGTGGCAGTCAACGTTAAACCTGATCGAGCAAGGTGAAATTACCTCGCGTGCTTTGAGCGCATTACAACAATTTGTAGATTTAATCAGTGAAATGCAAGTTGATCTGGATAAGATGGAATTGTATGAGCAGATTGAACACGTTATTCATCAGAGCACGCTTATTCCTCATTATGAAAAAGAAAAAGGGGAAAAAGGACGCAGCCGTATAGAAAATCTGGAAGAGTTAATAAATGCAGGCCGTTCGTTTGAGCAGGAAGAATGGGATGAGTCAGAGATGGATAAAATGTCTGCCTTTTTATCACACGCTTCGTTAGAAGCGGGAGAAGGCCAGGCGAATGAAGGTGAAGATAGCGTGCAATTAATGACGCTACATTCAGCAAAAGGTTTAGAGTTTAAACAGGTTTTTTTAGCTGGCATGGAAGAAGGCTTATTTCCACATAGTCGCTCATCCGAAGAAAGTGGCCAGTTAGAAGAAGAGCGACGTTTAGCTTATGTCGGTATGACACGAGCAATGGAAAAACTCACCCTGACCCATGCCGAGAAAAGACGCTTATACGGCGAGGAAAGTTATGCCCGACCTTCGCGTTTTATTTCTGAAATCCCAGACGAATTTACCCAGCACGTTCGACTGCAAGGTAGTGCGGTACCGGCGGCAGGTTATAACGAATCCTATTCGGTGCAAAAAGATAAAGCGGTTAGAGAAGCGGCACCGGTTCAACTTGGGCAACGCGTTTGTCATGAAAAATTTGGTGAAGGTGTAGTATTAAATTATGAAGGTGAAGGTCGTCATGCTCGCATCCAGATCAATTTTGATGATCTGGGGAGCAAGTGGTTAGTAATGGAATATGCTAATTTAATTGTTTGATATTAAGGAAGTCCACATACTTCAGCGCCACTTTGTTCTGCGTACACACCATCAACTGAAGTGTTCGATCGAAGTAAATTCACGATTTTAGTGTAGTCCTTTTCTTTAACCGATTCCGAAAATTTGATTGTGACCGAACCACTTTTAGAGATGTTATAAGAAGCTTTATCATTAAGGTCATTGTCAAATAATAGATTGGCAACAACTGCGTCAGCTTTATTTTGAATCGCCATTTCTTCTTTTGTTAAGATATTGTTGGATGCGCAAGCAGTAAGCATGCTAAAACTGATTAAAAATGTTATATGTAGAAATTTCATTTAATACTCCAAAAAAATAAGCCATGATAATTCATGGCTTAATATTATGAATAAAACAGATGTTTTAAATATCTGAATCGCGACCAGGACGGAAGTTGGATAAAGTATGACTGTGCTCTCCATCTGTTATACCATGATATACACCATCATCCATCTTTTTCATTTTTTTACAGCTATCACCACGTTTACGATGACTTGTGCAATGCGTGGCACCATCAGTCCACCATTTTCTTTTAAAAGTTTTATCTTTCCATGGAACATAAATAAAATGTCCACCATCTGCGTCATCATATCCTTTTAAATCTTTACCTTTTGCTTCATTTCGAACATCAAAAGAATTATTGGTAAATAATGTTTTGATTTCTGCTTCCGTTAAGAATTCATCTGCGAGAGCAGTGTTAAATAAGATAAAACTTGATAAAGCCATGAGTGCTATTTTTTTCATTTTTATTACCTCTTTTTTATTTATATTACAAATGTATTTATTAGTTGTTAATCCAGTCAGTCATTGGATCACGCCACTGTTCAATAAATTTTTCTTTTGGAATGCGAAATACCTTGTGGCCTTTACCTGAATCGAGATCAATTTCTTCAAACTTGAGTTTTGCTGATGGCTTAATCGTTTCTTCACACGATTCAAACTTTTCATCACCTGAATCGTATATTGAATATATATGACCTACGGCTTTTGCAGCATCAACGCTATACTTATCATTTAACTCTTCAGAGCAACCTGCCAACAAAACATAATTTACTTCTGGGTTGTTTATCGATCCTGCCGCTGCAAGCGTAATAATTGAACCTTTCGAAAAGCCACTAACCGTAATATTTTTTGCCGGAACACCTTTGCTGATGAGTGTGTTGACCTGCTGTTTAATTTTTTCGGCATAACTGTTTGGATCGGTGTCGCCACGTACTTCAGAAATCACGTTATCCACGTTACTGGATATCGCATCAACGGCAGCCTGGTATTTTTCACTATCACCATCGGTCTCTTCAGCTGAACCATGTAAATAAAATACATATTTTTCTGAGGCGTCAGGTGATGATGGGATATCAGAATCTACCCCGGCATAAGTAACAGATAAAGCAAATGTATATACCAGCAATGAAGAAAGTAGTTTTAACAACATCATTTACCTCTTGTGATTAAATTTCAAAGGGATTTAAGCCAGATAAGAATTTCTTTTTGACCGTTTACTGGGGTTTCTTTATGTCCGCCATCGACGACAGTATAAGAATTCTTTGGATGTTCAGGTGCTTCACTAAAGGCATAGTCCGGACCGCGATCATACATCCTGTCTTCTTCGCCAATGATCCACATAAGCGGAGTTTTTGGTTTAAGCGATGCCACATTTTCAGGCATAACCGCTGAGCCTTCCGGATCAAACCAGCTTAAGTAGTTTTCTGCTTTTACATAGATTTCAGACTGCGAACCCTGGTTGCGATCTTTAAAATCTTCTTTTTCCTGTCCTTTGCCTGCCTCAACCATGGCCTGGGCACGTTGCCAGTCGTTATCGATTCTTCTTTGGTAACCAGCTAATTCAGGGACATGACCGGGGGCAATCGCCAGGATACCGGCAAGTCCATCTCGTACAGTGCCGTAACCCGTGGCAGCATTAGCCCCCATGCTGTGCCCACCCACAACTATTTTTGTTGCGCCTTTGCTTTTGAGTTCTTTTACCGCGGCATCAATCTCTAACATGGAGTCTTCATAGGTTTTATCGAGTACGCGCTCACGGTGCCAGGGCATATCCGGTGTGATAACGATAATATCGTTACCACGAAGAAAGTCAGCAAGCTCACCAACCGGAGAGCTGTCATTGGCGGTGCCTGATTTACCATGCATCAACACAACACCAACTTTATCCTGGGCATATAATGGTGAAACAAAAAGAGTCAGTAGCAGAAGTACCGTACTAATAACAGATTTCATAGATGATCCTTTTTCTTATTAGTTAGACTTAATAAAACCAGCAATATAATTAACAACCTTTTCTTCTATGCTTTCAAAGCCATGATAAGAGCTTCCTTTGCAAGCTCGTCCTGATTCACTGCCACCCGAAAACATTTTAATTTCTACTTTTGCGGCAGCTGTTAGCATTTCTTTAATTTCTTCTGCACCTTCCGGAGGGGTAACATGACAGCCATCATCTTCATGGGCGACGATTAAAGTTGGAATAGTAATTTTTTCTAATTCCATTTCATTGACTGCTGTTCCCTTGGCATTTTCAACAGACATCGGAGAAGTTAGAACCACACCGTGAGGTTTTTGTTTTGATTCTATAGCAAGATTTGCAGCTGACTCTGTACCACGACTTGTTCCAACAAGCCAAACAGGTACGTTTGCATGTTTTTTAAGATAAGCAATTACATAATCCATATCCTTCATATGCTCATCGCTATCTCGAAAGCCAAATTTCATGCCTTGTTTGTCTTGAGCATCAGAGGGCGCATCTACAATGGCAACAATAAAATTATTATCTAAAAAGTAATCGCGAGATCTAACAAGGAAATTATTTTCTTTCTTATTTATCGAGTTTGATCCTGAAATATCAAGAACACCATTTCCACCAGCAAATAAAATAACACTGGCTACAGGTTTATCGGGTGTCATTAATATGAATTTTTGTTCTACATCAGGCCGGGTCTTTAAGGTGATAAGTTCGTTTGCTTGTGTGTTTATTGAAAAAGAGAGAAGTAGTGAAATAAAAGCCAGTTGTATTTTTTTCATAGATGAGGTTATTCCTAGTTTATTTATTATTAAGAGCTTATAGTTTTAGTATAAAATACTTTTTATGCAATTAAGAAGTAGGAAAGATATGTATTTTTAACAATAAATTAATTATCAAAGTGATTTGAAATCAAGCTTTACCAGGGTTTACCCAGTTAATAATGTAGAGGTGAGTGGTAATAAAACTAATCCAATGTAATGCTAGATAATAGCTTATTCTTTATTTACTGTATTTTCTGCTTTATCACTTTTTCCAAGATACTTCATATTAAACTCGATACGGTTTCGACCATTATTTTTTGCCGTGTAAAGTGCATTATCTGCTCTTTTTATCAATGAATCAGGGGTTTCATCGGGATAATATATAGCCAAACCTGCTGAGAAGGTAGGTACTTTTATTTTATTATTATTATGTGTAATAAATGTTTCAGAAACTATATTTTTTACTTTTTGGAAGGCACGTTCAGCGCCTTCTTTATCCGTATTTGGTAATAAAACAACGAACTCTTCACCACCGTATCTTGCCACCATATCATAGCGACGAAATACAGAAAGAATGTCTTTTGAATATACTCGTAACATTTCATCACCAACTGCATGACCATATTTATCATTAATATTTTTAAACATATCTAAATCAATAATTGCAATGGTTAATAAAGTTTCATCACGTTTTGTGCGGTATATTTCATCTTTAATGCGTCGCATGAAGGCGCGGCGGTTAGGAAGTTGTGTCAGTTCATCAGTAAGACTAAGGACACGAACTTGATTGAGTTCCTCACTCAATTTATCAATATTGCCACCAATAAGCTGAAGAAAAGATTGCGTGTCATGCATGATATGAGTCAAGTTGCCTTGCTCTTCTAAAATGGTTGTAATATCGCGCATAAGGTTATAGCGAAGGTGTTCAGAATTTACATTTTTATCAGGATATTCAAGTTGATCGAGGAAAGATTTCAATTTGTCAGAAAACGTTTCCTGCTGACGCATCGTGTCTTCAATTTTACTGCCAAGGTTAGATTGAATTTCTAAAATTTCTTTATTATGTTGGCTCAACTTGTTTCTGTAAATTGAATCAATATTTTGTTCGATTTTCGTAGAAGTTTTAATCTCTTCTTTAGCTATATCTTTATCTTGATTATCGGCATATTCATTATTGGTAGTCGAAATAACAGGATCATTGAGAAGCTCTTTGGCTAGTAATGGAGATAAAGCTTGAGTAAAAATATCTTCTTCAAAAGTGGCAACTTCGTTAATAAGTTTTGTTGCGTTACGCAGATAGCGATGTAACACAGCAAGTTCAGATAAAGCGATGGGGGGATACAATCTTTTTTGTATAAGCTTGAGTTCTAAATAAAGTAATGATTTTTTAGGCAGGGATTTACGGTAAGCACTTATTAAAACTTGTGTGATAGCTAAACTGCCACGAAAAATTTTATCCTGGGCATAATCTGAACTTTGCAGAATATGTTCTACTTGCTGGTAAATAATTCTGCCGGAAGAAGAATTATTTAATGCTTCTAGTAGTTCCAGAGCTTTTTTTGTGCCATGGTTTTCAACTACAGGCTGCTTATTTTTGTCTTTATGATCCGTCACTATAATTTAGGCAATAATTGCACCAGCAATACTTTCAATGGTGAATTTATGAATCAGAAGTCAATAAGTTATTTATTACTCCTTTAATTATTACCTTGTCTCCTTTTCCAGTTTTTAATCTAAACACCATATTTAGATTAGACATGTATCATTACTAATGAATATCAAAACATTAGTTGTAAATAATTTTTTCAGCTGGGGGAGGCAGAATAATTTTATTAGTTTCAATGGTCGCTGATGGTTTTCCAAAATAATGGCCTTGAGCATAATCAACACCATACTCGCGCAAGATATTCAGTGTTTTTTCATTTTGAACAAATTCAGCAATGGTTTGTTTACCGAGTGCATGCGCAATTTGATTCATCGACTGTACCATCACGCTATCAACCTTAGAGGTATCAAGGGACTGAACAAATGAACCATCAATTTTAAGTTTGTCGACTGGCAGGTTTTTTAAATAAGCAAATGAGCAGAAGCCAGTTCCAAAATCATCTAAGGCAAATTGGCAGCCCATATCTTTAAGTTTGGCGATAAATTTTTTAGCCGCGGCGATGTTTGCTATCGCTGCTGTCTCAGTAATTTCAAATGTTAAGCAGGTAGGTTCTAATCCGGTATTGTCCAGTATACCTTGAATCATTGGCAATAATTCTTTGTCTTCAAAAGCACGACCTGAAAGATTGATGGCAAAACGAATATTCGGGTTTTGTTCATGTAGTTTGACTAACGAATGCATGGCACGACTAACAGTCCAGCGATCAACGTTATTAATTAAACCAAAGCGTTCTGCCGCGGGAATAAAACCACCGGGTAATATTCGCTGGCCATCATCCAAATCCATACGCAATAACACTTCGTAATCTTCAACCATGCCATGTTCAATCGAAACAATTGGTTGATAGACCAGTGAAAAGAGATCGTTTTCGTAGGCATTTTTAACGCGACTTGCCCAGCCCATATCTTCTGCCATGCCATCAAGTTGCTTGTTAGCCGGATCATAAATATGAAAACAGTTGCGTCCTTGTTTTTTTGCAATATTACAGGCGATATCAGCATGCGAAAGTGCACTTTCTGCAGATTGAGTCTCGTTATCAATAATAGTGATCCCCATACTACAGGTAATATTGAATAACTGACTTTTTGAGAAAAAACGATAGGATTCAAAAAACCGGAGTAAATTGTGGGCGACAATATCAATGGCATGTTCATTGGTGTTATAAATTAAAATAGTAAATTCATCACCACCAAAGCGAGCCAGTAAATCACCTTCGCGTAATTTATCTTTTAATAACTGACTGACTTCGATTAACAGTTCATCACCAGCTGCATGACCAATAGTATCGTTAACGTATTTGAATTGATCGAGATCCAGGTAAATCAGGGCAGAGGTTTCTCCGCTTCTGGTCGTGCGGCTGATTAAGCATTCGAGCTCTTCCTGAAAGAAGCTACGGTTTTTAAGGGTAGTTAATTTATCGTGTTGTGTTTGATAGGTGAGTTCAGTTTCGTATTCTTTTTGTTCAGTGATATCACGGGCGGTACCGGTAATATATTGAACTTTACCATCGGCACCAATATGCGGGCAGGCATTGAAGCTGATATGACGAGAGCGACCATCTTTGTCTAAATGTATTGTTTCATAGCCGAGTAATTCGTTACCTTCAACAACAGATTGAAATGCTCTGTCGTCCCGATTTTTTGATTCACTGGGCTGTAAAAAATTAAAGGGTTTATTTAAAAGCTCTTTTGCATCGTAACCATAGATATGTTGTGCTGCAGCATTAAGGTATGTCCAGTTTCCTTTAACATCCATACTCCAGACTAAATCATGCGCGGTCACAACCAGGTTGCGGTAGCGTTCTTCAGCTTCAAGCAACATGATTTCAGTCGCTTTTCTCTCGGTAACATCACCAACGAGTAAAATATAGTAAAGCGTATTGTTCATGCGCATCTGGCTGATGTGCATGGAAAGCATTAATTTACTGCCACTGCGGTGAGCCGCTTCAATTTCCTGGCGAATGATTTTTTTAGTACCACTTTCTTTTGGCAGAGTAATGTTTGGTAATAGCCAGGATAGTTCTCTATGATTAATTTCGTGTGCGCTATAACCAAAGAGTTGTTCTGCCGCAGGGTTAAACATTTCGATATGTTGTGATTCATTAATCACGATAATACATTCAGCCGCATGTTCTACAATGGCTTGCACATATTCATCCTGTTCACCTAAGCGATGAAATAAGCGATTTAAGGTTTGTACCAGAAAACCAATCTCATCATTGGATTGCGGTTGTAATTGTTTTGCCAGATCCGCATGACTGGTTGCACCGGTATTCGCCGTCACCATTTCAACCGGTTTTAATGATTGCGATAAACTGCGGAAGGCCACCATGGTGGAGATAATCGCTATTAATCCCATTAAGACCCAGGCCAGTACGACTTCGGTTGAGATAAAGCCAGTTTTCCACCAGTAATACTTTAATAGTATTGAAGTAGTTAAAAGCGGTATATAAGCACCGACTAATAACATCTTGGTACGCATACTGACCTGTACACTGGATAAACCGGTGTAGCGTGTGAGTTTGCCAAGTGTAGACAATCCATCCAGGTAACCCGGTAAGCCAACCAAAATAACAATGGTTAGCTGTAACAGGATGAACTGGAGTAATGCAGAGACACTGACCGCTTGTCCTGCCGATTGTAAAAACCAATGGTGAACGGTTGGCAGGGTTAAAACATAGAGTAAAAAGAACATCCAGTAGCGGCTACCAAAACTCTGGATCTGTGTGTTTAGATCTTCAGGCAAATAATTATTATCAGGGTGGCGAAGCTTCCAGTTAATGACGGGTTGTAAAAAAGATTTAAAATGAATAGCGCACCAAAGTAGCAAGCTGCTATAGAGGGCGATTAATACAATACCAGAGTTGCCGGTGAGCAAGCTTTTCAGCTCAACCATGTCAAAAAAACTGGCAGTGGTATAGCCGATCACAGGCGTCAGCGCAAAGCTGATAAAGGTGACCAGGAATAAGCGTCGTTGGATAGTTAAAAGTGCTTGTTTCATCCCAATTCTTCGATATTTATTTTTATAAAAGAGAGCTATATGCTCTTCTAAATTAGAGTAATATCATGTCAGAATCGGTGCCTTGTTTCTATACATAATTACACTACTTATAAATTAAGAATCTACTAATTTTGATATTTACTTATGTAGTAAATATCACAAATTTTGAGAAAAATGATAAATATCTTCAAAAGGGAAAGTCATGAAAAAACGTGATTTAGTAACAAAACTGAGTGTCGGAGTACTTGCATTTGGCATGGTAGTCGCAGCCGGGTGCTCCAAGCAAGAAAGCGTTTCTGTCGATAAAAAAGTCGTAGCAAAAACCATTCATTGGAAAATGGTGACTACCTGGCCTAAAAATTTCCCAGGGCTTGGTACCGGTGCAAATAATGTTGCAAAGCTGATCAATAAAATGAGTGGTGGACGATTACAGGTTAAAGTCTATGGCGCCAAAGAACTGGTACCGGCTTTTGAAGTATTTGATGCGGTTTCGCGTGGCACTGCAGAAATGGGTCATGGCGCGGCGTATTACTGGAAAGGTAAAAATGAAGCGATCCAGTTTTTCTCTACCGTCCCGTTTGGCTTAACCGCGCAGGAAATGAACGGCTGGTTATACCATGGTGGTGGTTTAAAACTGTGGCAAGAAATCTATGCACAATATAACCTGGTGCCTGCAGCGGCTGGAAATACCGGCGTACAAATGGGCGGCTGGTTTAATAAAGAAATTAACTCGCTGGCTGATTTGAAAGGCTTAAAAATGCGTATCCCAGGTTTAGGTGGAGAAGCATTTAAGCGTGCTGGAGGTACACCGGTGAATCTACCCGGTGGTGAATTGTATACCGCGTTACAAACCGGTGCGCTGGATGCGACAGAATGGGTTGGCCCATATAATGATTTAGCTTTTGGTTTTTATAAAGTGGCAAAATATTATTACTACCCAGGTTGGCATGAACCAGGTACTACATTAGAAGCGATCATTAATAAAAAAGCATTTGAGGCTTTGCCAGAAGATTTGCAGGAAATTGTCCGTGCTGCCTGCAAGATAGTTAACCAGGATATGTTAGCTGAGTACACTGCACGTAATAATGCCGCGTTAAAAACACTTATTAATGAACATAAAGTTCAGTTACGTGCTTTTCCTGATGATGTATTAAAAGAACTACGTAAGTTGTCAGATGAAGTGGTTGCCGAGTTAGCCGTAAAAGATGACACTGCTAAACGCATTTACAGTTCGCTGAAAACATATCGTGAACAGGTCAATGATTGGCATGAAGTTTCAGAAAAGGCCTTTATGCGAGCCAGATCATTAAAATAAATACATTCTAATTTTTAACTAAAAAAGCGGAACCCATCTAACTAATTGGTTCCGCTTTTTTATTTAAGTAACTATAAAGTTTTTATTAAAAAACAGGTATTAAGATTCTTTTAAATCTAAACTAACTGAATTAATGCAATAACGTAATCCGGTCGGTTGTGGTCCATCAGGAAAAACATGTCCAAGGTGCGAACCACATTTACTGCAATGCACTTCCACCCGGGTCATACCTAAACTGGTATCTTTCGTTTCTTCTATTGCTGTTGTATTAATTGGTTGGTAATAACTTGGCCAACCTGTTCCTGAATCAAACTTTGTATTTGATGAAAAAAGGGCTTCACCGCACCCTGCACAAACATAGGTCCCCTCTGTTTTACAATCATTGTACTTGCCGGTAAAAGGATGCTCCGTACCGTGTTCACGCATGACTTTATATTGTTCTGCAGAGAGGCTTCCTTGCCATTCTTGTTTAGACTTTTCGATTTTTTCTGACATGCTGTTATTTAGTATGTTTATTGTTTGCCAGTAATTCTTTATTTTTTTCTTCAAGTGAAGTGATTAATGCATCGATGCCTTCGGTTTTAAATTGAGTGGCAAAATTGTTTTTATAAGTCGTTATCATGCTAATGCCTTCGACCGAGACATCGTAAATTTTCCAACCTTTTCTTGTCAGGTGCATACGGTAACGAATGGGAATAGGTTGACCGGACTCTACTTTTACTTCAGCGCGGATAGTCAGTGATTTATCACCTTCTTTAAGTTTAATCGGGAAATAGTGAATCAGGTTTTCATCCAGTGCTTTATCTTTGTCATTTAAATACTCAGCCAATGCGGACGAATAAAAGCGTAAAAGCAATAAGCGGAATTGACGAATAAATTTTAACTTTTGTGGTTTTTTAGCGCGGCGCCAGTATTTACCCATCACCGCTTTTGAAGCGGCAATGAAGTCGAGATGAGGCAAAATTATTTCTTCAACCAGTGATTTCAGTTTGTCGGGCGATTGTTTTATTTCTGTGCGATTTTCATTGATTGAGCGCAGCATTTTCGTGGTTGCGACTTTGAGCATTTCATCCGGTGGTTGAATACTGGGATTGGCTGCAGCGATGCTGTTTGAAATAAAGAGAAAACTTAAAATGACGGCAAAAAGTCCATTTTTTATGATTATTGGGGTCGCTGACATATTGTGCTCCATTTGGACGGGACAAGTATTCGTTTAATAATATATAGTAGCAAAGATATCACTATGACACGTAAATATTAAAATAGTTTAATCAGGAGTTTATTGTGCCATCTACTGAAACAGGACGGGGTCATTTTTCCCGGGTGCGGATGCGTCGTATGCGCCGCGACGATTTTTCCCGTCGCTTAATGCGAGAGAATTCACTCACAGTGGATGATTTGATATACCCGGTTTTTGTGCTCGAAGGTAAAGGCCAGCGCGAAGAAGTGGCCTCCATGCCTGGTGTTGAGCGGCTTTCAATTGATGAATTAGTCAAAGATGCTAATGAAATCATAAACTTAGGTATACCTGCGGTGGCAATATTCCCCGTTACCCCGGATGAAGTAAAATCGCTGGATGCGGCCGAAGCCTATAATCCAGACGGCCTGGCACAACGTGCGGTACGTGCTTTAAAAGAGATGTACCCCGAACTGGGCGTGATCACTGATGTGGCGCTCGATCCCTTTACCACGCATGGTCAGGATGGCCTGATTGATGAGTCGGGTTACGTAATGAACGATGAGACGGTCGAGGTATTAGTTAAACAGGCCTTATCCCATGCCAAAGCGGGTGCCGATGTTGTTGCACCTTCGGATATGATGGATGGTCGGATTGGTCAAATTCGTGATGCATTAGAAGAAGCCGGTTATATCCACACCCGTATTTTGGCCTATTCGGCAAAATACGCATCCAGTTTTTACGGTCCTTTTCGAGATGCAGTGGGCTCGGCGGGTAATTTAGGTAAAGGCAATAAAAATACTTACCAACAGGATCCAGCAAATAGTGATGAAGCCCTTTGGGAAGTGTCACTTGATCTGGATGAAGGCGCCGATATGGTGATGATTAAACCCGGCATGCCCTATCTTGATATTGTGCGTCGCGTTAAAGATGAATTTGGCGCGCCCACTTATGTTTATCAAGTTAGTGGTGAGTACGCGATGTTAAAAGCCGCGGCACAAAATGGCTGGTTAGATGAAAAGGCCGTGGTGCTGGAATCATTGTTATCATTTAAACGTGCTGGGGCTGATGGTATTTTAACCTATTATGCAGTGGCTGCTGCTAAATGGCTAAAAGATAACCAGTAGTTAATGACTTGGTTATATTAGCTAAGTGATTAATAACATAGAGTAATTTTAAAGACAAAATTAACTGTCATAAAAGTGTAATAAAAGTGTAATAAAGTGTTTGTTATCCAATAAGCACTTTGTATACTTCGCGCCATACGAAGACTATTTCATTGATACTGAAGTTAGTATCAAACAAAGAGGTAACTGTATGGCACGTACAACTATCGCGAGTCTTTTCGGCTCATCTCCCGTCGCTCCTTTACAATCTCACATGGCCAGTGTTCAGGACTGTATTGTTGAACTTATTCCATTTTTTAAAGCAGTCTTAAAAGAAGACTGGAAAAAAGCTAAAGCACAGCAAAAGAAAATTGCCAAGCTTGAAGGTGAAGCCGATAAGCTAAAGAAAAAGCTACGCTTACATTTACCAAAAAGTTTATTCATGCCTATCTCGCGTCGGGACTTACTCGAAGTACTGACCATGCAAGACAAAATTGCGAATAAATCAAAAGACATCGCGGGCATTATTATTGGTCGCAAAATGACATTTCCAAAAGAAGTGAGTGACAAGTTAATGGAATTTGTCAAACGTTGTATTGATGCATCAAAGCAAGCACAAAAAGCCATAAATGAACTCGATGAACTGGTTGAAACAGGCTTTAGTGGCCGTGAGGTGAAGCTGGTCCAGGACATGATTAAAAAGCTGGATGAAATTGAGTCTGACACGGATAAGATTCAGGTAAAAGTACGTGCCGCTTTATTTAAACAGGAAAAGGACTTACCGCCAGTAGACGTGATGTTTATGTATCGCGTGATTGATGGCATTGGAGATCTGGCTGATTTGTCACAACGTGTTGGTAGTCGCTTAGAACTCATGTTAGCGCGTTAAGGGGAAGAGTTGTTATGGAATATGGAATGATCTTCCTTGGATTAGCGATTGTCTTTGGTCTATTTATGGCCTGGGGTATCGGTGCAAATGATGTTGCTAATGCCATGGGAACATCTGTTGGTTCTGGAGCTATTACAATTAAACAGGCTGTTCTAATTGCAGCCATTTTTGAATTTGCCGGTGCATTTTTAGCGGGTGGCCAGGTTACAAAAACTATTCGTAAAGGCATCGTTGATGCAGACATACTCTCAAGTACTCCAGAGTTACTGGTGTTCGGTATGCTTGCCGCGTTACTTGCTGCGGGTATCTGGTTATTAGTTGCTTCACGCTTTGGTTGGCCAGTGTCTACGACACATACCATAGTTGGTGCAATCGTTGGTTTTGCAGCAGTTGGTATTGGATTTGAAGCTGTACATTGGGGCAAAGTTGGCACTATTGTTATGAGTTGGGTGGTTTCGCCTGCTTTAGCTGGTGCCCTTTCATATTGGCTATTCCGTAGTGTGCAAAAGTTCATACTGAATACAGAACATCCTTTTGAAAACGCAAAACGCTATGTACCTTACTATATCTTTTTAACAGGCTTTATGATCGCGCTTGTTACCATGTTTAAGGGACTTAAACATATTGGTTTAGAAACCTCGGTGGCTCAAAACTATGGCATGGCATTCATTTTTGGTTTGGTTACCATGTTTGTGAGCATGCATTTTACCCGTAAGATCAAAATTAAACCCGAAGTGGATAAAGACTTCCATTTTGCTAACGTAGAACGTGTGTTTGGTGTTCTCATGGTTGTAACGGCATGTGCTATGGCCTTTGCCCATGGTTCGAATGATGTGGCAAATGCAATTGGTCCGGTTGCAGCAATCGTCGGTATTGTTCAAAGTGATGGCGAAGTTACAACTAAGTCTATGACACCCATCTGGATTTTGATCCTAGGTGGCGTTGGTATTGTTGCTGGCTTAATGATGTATGGTAAGCACGTTATTGCAACCATTGGTAAAAATATTACCGAGTTGACACCAAGCCGTGGATTTGCTGCAACATTGGCTGCGGCAACAACTGTTGTTATTGCATCAGGTACAGGGTTACCAATTTCTACTACACATACTTTAGTGGGGGCAGTATTAGGTGTTGGGTTAGCGCGAGGTATTGGTGCACTTAATTTAACGGTAGTACGGACTATATTCCTCTCCTGGATTGTCACCTTACCCGCAGGTGCTTTAATGTCGATCGCCTTTTTCTTTATGTTCAAAAGCATATTTGGTTAAAGATTTATGACAATACAGGCTGTATTGCCAGCCTGTATGCCCACTATTTCTATTTAGCTAATCAATATTCATTAATATTCTTGTTTAAATTATACTGACTGTCATATTCTTGTAATGAAAATGTAGTCTTATATTTAGTATGGATGATATTGACTTGAAAGACCCTGAACTTTATTTAAACCGAGAACTCAGCCTGATTCAGTTTCAAAGGCGTGTGCTTGCACAGGCGTCGGATGAGTCCGTGCCATTACTGGAGCGTTTACGCTTTCTTTGTATAAGTGGTAGTAACCTGGATGAGTTTTTTCAGATCAGGGTAGCCGGTTTGATGCATCGGGCTGCACTGGAATCATCCAGTGGTGATTATGAACATATCACACCAGAACAAGCACTTCAGCAAATTCGGGAAGAAGCGCATGATTTTGTCGATGAACAGTACCGGGTGTTGAATGACATTTTATTACCCGCATTGGAAGAAGAAGGTATTCATTTCTTAAAGCGCACAGAGTGGGATGAGAAAAGAGCAGGCTGGATTAAAAGATATTTTACCGGTCAAATTGCGCCGGTACTGAGCCCTTTAGGGCTTGATCATTCGCATCCTTTCCCGCGTGTTTTTAATATGACGCTTAACTTTATTATTTCACTGCAGGGAAAAGATGCTTTCGGACGGGATAGTCGAATTGCGATTGTGCAAGCACCCCGAAGTTTACCGCGGATGATTAAATTACCCGATGATTATTCAGACGATGATGAATTTGTTCTATTAAGTTCAATGATTCATGCTCATATCAGTGATTTATTTCCTGGTATGGATGTCACAGGTTGCCATCAATTTCGTGTTACGCGTGATAGTGACTTATTTGTTGATGAAGAAGAAATTGTAGATTTGATGCGCGCAATTAAAGGTGAATTGTCCTCTCGTCGATTGACCGATGCTGTTCGACTTGAGGTTGCAGATAATTGTACAGAGGAAGCCGCTAAATTTTTACTTAAGAAATTCCAGTTAAGCAATGATGATCTTTACCAGGTAAATGGGCCTGTGAATGTTAGTCGCTTCCTTGAAATGATTGATTTAGTCGATCGACCAGATTTGAAGTTTGCACCCTTTACACCGGGTATACCAAAACGATTACTAAATTCGCCTGATATGTTTGACGTGATTCAAAACGGCGATATATTATTAAACCATCCTTTTGAATCATTTGCACCGGTTGTTAATTTTTTAAAACAAGCCGCAAGCGATCCTAAAGTTCTGGCAATAAAACAAACGTTGTATAGAACAGGTGCAAATTCTCCCCTGGTTGAGGCATTAGTCGAAGCAGCAAAAGCCGGCAAAGAAGTCACCGTTGTTGTTGAATTACGCGCCAGGTTTGACGAAGCAGCAAACATTGAGCAGGCATCGCGCTTACAGGAAGCCGGCGCGCATGTAGTATATGGTGTGGTGGGTTTTAAAACGCATGCCAAAATGTTACTGGTGGTCAGACGTGAAGGACGCACAGTCAAACGCTATGTACACATCGGCACTGGTAATTATCATGCCGGTAATGCACGCGTCTATACCGATTATGGATTTTTAAGTTGCGATAAAGATATTGGTGAAGATGTACATAAAGTTTTCTTACAATTAACAGGCCTGGGTAAAGCAACCAAGCTAAAAAAATTACTACAAGCGCCTTTTACGCTTCATAAAGAGCTGATTAAGTTAATTGAGCAAGAAGAAGAAAATGCAAAAGCGGGTAAAGCTGCTCGCATTATTATTAAAGTCAATTCACTCGTTGAGACTAAAATTATTCGTTCTTTATATAGTGCATCACAAGCAGGTGTGAAAATCGATTTAATTGTTCGGGGCACTTGTCGCTTAAAACCAGGTTTGAAAGGTGTCTCAGATAATATACAGGTTCGTTCGATCGTCGGACGGTTTCTTGAGCACCCTCGTATTTATTATTTTGAAAACGAAGGTGAACCGAAGGTATTTTGTTCAAGTGCAGACTGGATGGACAGAAATTTCTTTAAGCGTGTTGAAGTGTGTTTCCCTGTAGAAGATGAAGCATTGAAAAAACAATTAATCAAAGATGGTTTGATGGTTTATTTATCCGATAACACACAGGCATGGCAATTACTCTCTGATGGAAGTTATAAACGCATTCAGCCAGCAAGTAATCAAAAAGAACGCTCAGCACAAAAAACATTATTAGAAAAAATTGCGGCAGAAATTTAGAGCAAGTAATTACTTCAACTTAAGATTAAAATCACTTTTCTCTAATAGTTGTTTTTCATACAAAAGATCAGCATGTATTAAGGTATGTGTATCCAGCCAATCTTTGGGAAAGGTAACATTTAGTCCATTCTTTTTAGCTTCAAACTGGATATCTTTAATGGATACTTCTCCTCGGCTACGATGAAAAATAATGGCCAGGCGTAAAATAATAACAAGATTAATTGCGGCCTCAGTATACTTATCTGGTAAAGTATCAAATAATTCAAGATTAAATTTTTGTCGATGGAGCTGTATTAAAACAGCGAGGAATTCTTGATCCTGGTATGAAAAGCCGGGCATATCAGAATTTTTTGCCAGGTAAGCGCCATGTTTATGATACCCCGCATGCGCGATTGTCAGGCCAACCTCATGTAACAGCGCCGCCCAGCGTAATATATTTTTATATTTTTGCTTGTTGATATCCCATGCTTTTCCAAGCTCTGTGAATATATCATTTGCAGTTAATGCAACATTAGAAGCATGCTCAGCCTGGATTGAATAGCGCTCTATCATCCTTTGTACCGTGTTTTCACGCACGTCTTCATGTTTTATTCTACCCAACAAATCATAAAGCAGGCCTTCACGCAACGCGCCATCTGATGTATCCATACTCTTGATGTTTAATGATTTAATAATGGCATTTAAGACAACAAAGCCGCCAATAAACACGGGACGACGTTCATCGCTTAATCCTTTTAGATCCAGTTTGTCGATATGACCACACTCGATAATTCGATCACTCAATTGTTTCATTGCTTTTTGAGTGATATGTGATTCTTCCATACCTTCATTTCTAATAACATTGGCAATAGAACGAATACTACCTGAGGTACCAATGACTTCTTTCCAGCCCATATTTAAAAAAGGAAAGGTGACGCGTTCAAGTTCACGACGGGCAAAAATATCTGCTTTTTTTAATTGCTTTTTAGTTATCGTTCCATCTGCAAAAAATTTTCGAGTCATGCTGACACAGCCCATAAAAAGACTTTCCATCATCAGTGGATCAAATTTTTCACCAATAATGGTCTCGGTACTACCCCCACCTATGTCAATAACAAGGCGTGTTTTTTTATCATCGGTGGCGATGGTGTGTGAGGCGCCAAGGTAAACAAGACGCGCTTCCTCAATACCTGAAATAATATGGATTGAATGACCTAAAAGTGTTTGTGCTTGTTTTAAAAACTTTGATGAGTTTTTAGCTTTGCGAAGCGTATTGGTGCCGACTATACGGACATTATGAGGTTGTAGTTCCTTTAACCGTTGACCGAACCGTTCAAGACAGGCCAGGGCTATTTTTTGAGAATCTTGTGATAAGTTATTTTTTTCATCAAGCCCCGCGCCAAGACGAACCATTTCTTTTAGTCTGTCAATTATCTGAAGGCTGCCATCATCGGCTAGTCGTGCCACAATCATGTGAAAGCTGTTTGAGCCAAGATCAACCGCTGCAAGCATGCTATTCGTGTCTGTATTATTATTGGTTTTTAACTGCGTCATTATTTTATTAGTTGAATGATCGTCACTTAAGTATAATACATGAGAGTAATATATAATTCTTGTTAAGTAAAAACGGTTTAATTTATGTCAGACATTTTTGATTTTGGTAAAAAAGTTGATGATTATGCGGTAATGGGTAATCCCATCTCACATAGTAAGTCGCCCTCGATTCATTCACTTTTTGCTGAACAAACTCAGCAGTCTCTGTTATATACGGCAATACATGTTGACGTTGGTGGCTTCGATCAGGCAGTAGGTAATTTTGCTGCCTCAGGCGGTAAGGGTTTAAATATCACGGTACCGTTTAAACAGGAAGCCTGGGATCTGGTTACACAGCGTAGTGAGCGGGCTGAACGTGCCGGCGCAGTTAATACCATTAAAATTGATGGCAGCCAGTTGTATGGTGATAACACCGATGGCGTGGGCCTGGTCAACGATCTCACAATCAATAATGATATTGAGCTGAAAGATAAAAGTATTTTACTTATGGGGGCAGGTGGTGCGGCACGAGGTGTATTAATTCCTCTTTTAAAACAAAATCCTTCTCTCTTGTTTATTGCCAACCGGACTCCCGATCGGGCGAAAGACCTGGCATCAGATTTTTCTGATGCAGGAAATATTAGTGGTGGTGGTTATGACGCAATTAAAGATATGAAATTTGATGTGGTCATCAATGCAACTGCAGCCAGTTTGCAAGGTGAGTTACCACCGTTACCAGACACATTATTAAATGAGGGGGCAAGTTGTTACGACATGATGTATGGCGCTAAACCCACTACATTTATGGACTGGGCAACTAAGCATCAGGCCGCAAAAGTGATGGATGGTTTAGGCATGTTAGTGGAGCAGGCTGCAGAGTCATTTTTTCTCTGGCGTAATGTTAAGCCTGAAACAAAAACTGTTATAGAAAAGTTACGTAAAGAACTTCTAGAATAATTTTATTTTGCATCCTTATTCCAGGCTGAATTAAAATGAAAATAGTATGAGTGGAAACGTAGTTAACTAACTATCACTTTTGTATGAACGTAATATTTCTACAATCTCTACTTTGTATGATTTATACCATTTAGCTATTCCAAGATTTTGTGCTATTAAATGCCTGGCGTCTTGTTTCCATTTTTTTATCTGATCAAGATCTTGCCAATATGATATTGAAATTTCATGATTATCTTCAGTAACAGAAATGAATTCAGCACAGGAATATTGGTTAATTGCGAGTTTTCTCATTTGAGATGCCATTTCACCGTATTGATGATCAAGCTCTTTTATCTCTGCTCTGAAAATAACGGCGTACATAGTTAAAAAATAGCGCCAATAAATTTTTCGCTGATAATATCAATCAGGCCAATCGATAGTTTTTCCAAGTTTGCTCGCGAATTAATTTCTTCAGATAATAAGTACTGTTCAACGACTCTTTTGCGCGCATCAATCAACGATTGTAATTCATCATCATCAATTTCATTTTTACTGCGCATAATTAGCCATTTTTCAAGTTTTTTACCGGTTTCTTTGATGACCTCGCTGCTTTCATTTTTTGCCTGGCTTAACATTTTTTTAAACGATGATTTAATTAAGTCCAGCGCTTCATCGCCTGTTTCTTTAAGTATGTTTTCAATTTCAGATGACAAGGTTAAATCTCCTGGTTACTTTTTAACACGCGATAATTCACCGGCAATTGCATAAGAATAATTCTTTAGTATTTGCTCAAGATGTTCGCCCGCCCATGCTTTACTGAAATTCTTGTTACGTTTTTTAGCTAAATTACAGTCAGCTTCAAATTGCTCTTTTAATATAGCGACAGCACGTGCACCCGTATTATCTTTATTGTCTTTTGATTGCGCATAAACCAGTGCTTCTCTAAATTTCAAATCACCGCTGTCACACACGGACAGCAATTTTTTTGCATCCCATGGCTTACTTTTACTGGCTGTAAAATCGTGGATGAACTTTACATGAAAAGCTTGTAGTTTAGTAAAGTTCTCATGACGCGTGGCATCATAATGCGAGGTAAATAATCCGCAACCCGTTAAAAATATTAATACTACAACAGCTAAATAATTGATTTTTAATTTCATATTCTTCTCTGTATTAAACCGCATTCTTCCTGTACCAGCTTCTAAAAGCCTCTAGTGTTCGATAGCCAACATGCCCTAATGGATGTAATATAGCAGCATCCCTTGAAAACTCTGTTGTACCCATATCGTTTTCTATTTTTTCATTGTACGCTTCCTGAAATGAGATTAAGGCGTCTTTTGTTGCAACTTGTGATCCATTAATATCACTGTTATAAAAACCAAGCTCTAACAATATTTTTTGCAGCAGTATATAAATATCTCGCTTGTTTTCACTATCGTAATGAATGGATATCGATGTGCCATATTGAGGAATTCTTTTTTCAAGAACAAATAATTTAAAAAAATAATTTTGTTGAAGTTTTAAAAATTCAGCCTCAGATGTAGAGAGTTTCTGTATTTTTGAAATTGCATCATCCGCTGAGCTTGATTCACCGATGTATTGTGTTAAACGATTGATGGGAATTGAGTTTGAAATTTTATCTTCACATTGTTGTAAATCTTTATTTGTAGGATGTTCTTTATGACCGTTAAGTTGATCCGAAATAGCTTTTGCTTCGTTATTGCATTTTTTTAAGTTATCTTGAAGCCCGCTAATTATTTGATCCTGGTTATCAGGGACAGTAAAGGTCATGTCTTTTAAGTTGACCGAACCACCGCGATATAAGGTGAGAGTAATCACCAGTGTTAATGCTATTAACGTTAATATTAAAATCAGGGCCAGGAGTTTGGGAGTAAGTTTTTTAGCGATCTCTAAAAAAACATTATTGTTACTATTGTCAGGTGCCATTTTAAAATTCCATTTAAAAATAAAGCAGGGAAAATTAGCGGTTTTATTATTTGAATTGATTATTGCCGCTTGCAATCATAGCTAAATCGCTAGATTAATTAATGTATAAAATGCCTCTAATTCAGTATAAATTCAAGTGTTTATATGAGGTAAGCAATAATATTAGGAAAGAATAATATAATCTGCACCTTCTTTAAACGTTCTTTTTGTGAGCGGATTATTACTACAGTATTTTGCTGCATCATAATCTATAAATCGGTAGAGTAAGTCCGCATCACGATCCTGGTGAATTCCCAGGCGTGAGGTCTGAATAATTTTTGCCGGGCTTTGATCTATGTCTTCAATATAAAAGCAATTGTACTGAAAGCTTTTTTTATCCCATTCTGTTACGGTCAAATTTAAAGATTTACATAGCAAGGTTTGACCGGCGCATAGTTTTTCAATAGTTCGTAGTGAACCATTTTTTGCCGGGTTGAGTTGTTGCATGATTTTAATATTTTGTTGCGGTGATTTTTCATCAAAAAATGGATAGGCCGATTTAATTAAAACGGCATCACCTTTGTTACCACAACTGATATTGAGTGAAGCATGTCCCCGGGCATAATACATATAAATGGTCCCCGGTGGCATAAACATGGCTTTGCGTTTTTCAGTATATCCAAGTGATGAATGACTGGCTTTATCTGTTAAATAATACGCTTCTGTTTCAATAATACGTGCAGCAAGCCATTTATCTTTATATTTTCGGCGTATGACTTTTCCAATTAGCTGCTGCGCGACGCGACATGCATCTCGACTAAAGAAATCTGCCTTAAGCATAACAAGCAATGATTTATATATGACAACAATGCAAACATTCTGAATGATTTTCAAAACGTTGAATGTTCATTAAGGTTGTTTCGGCGATATTGGTTAATGCGCGATCGGTAAAAAAGGCCTGGTGTCCTGTAATCAATACATTTGGAAAGGTAAGTAGTCGCTCAAACATATCGTCTGAAATAATGGTGTCCGAGAGGTCCTGAAAAAATAAATTTTCTTCCTGTTCATAAACATCCAGACCCAGGTAACCGATATGCTTATTTTTTAGGGCATCAATGGCAGCCTGGGTATCTATCATCGCGCCACGACTTGTATTGATTAGCATAATGCCTTTTTTCATGTCATGAAGGCTGGATTCATTGATCAAATGATGTGTTTGCTCATTAAGCGGGCAATGCAAACTAATGACATCTGCTTGCTGGCAGAGTGTTTTAAAATCGAGATAGGTCACACCAAGATCAACGCATTCATCCGAAGGATAAGGGTCATAAGCAATGATGTTACAGCCAAAGCCGGTTAAAATTTTAGCCAGTGCGGTACCAATTTGACCTGTACCAACGATACCAACGGTTGCATTATGTAACTCAAAGCCCAATAAACCGTTTAAGGAAAAATTACTTTCACGTACCCGGTTGTAAGCACGATGGATATGTCGACTTAAACTTAAGATTAAGGCCAGTGCATGTTCTGCTACGGATTCTGGAGAATAGGCCGGGACGCGAACAACCGTAATACCCAGCTTATCGGCAGCAGCAATATCGATGTTATTAAAGCCCGCGCAACGTAAGGCAACCAGGCGCACACCTTTGCTATACAGTTTTTCTAAAACTGCCTCTGTCAACTTGTCATTAACAAATACACAGATACAGGTTATATCCTTAACCAGATCTACCGTGTCTTCATTTAAAGCATAGTCATGAAAAATGAGTGTGTGCTGGTAACTGGTATTAACTTTTTCAAAAAAAGTAATATCGTAGGGTTGGCTGCTATAGAAGGCGATTTTCATGTTAGGTGCTGATTTTTAAGTTTGACGTAGTTTTTAGAAGAATAGTCTATCGATTCAATTTCTTCAGCTGTCAGTGCCCTGATTTTTTTCACCGGGCTGCCCATCCATAGATATCCTGATTCAAGATGTTTGTTCGGTGGTACCAGAGAACCTGCAGCGATTAATGATTGCGGTTCAATGACGGCACCATCCATAATAATGGCGCCCATAC
This sequence comes from uncultured Ectothiorhodospiraceae bacterium, assembly GCA_947258695.1. Taxonomy (GTDB): domain Bacteria; phylum Pseudomonadota; class Gammaproteobacteria; order UBA6429; family Thiohalophilaceae; genus JAGLTQ01. The sequence goes on from CAMYJG010000007.1 coordinate 121,620, forward strand.
CAATTAAGCATGAATCAGCGACCCGGCAGCCATGCAATATTACACGGTGACCTACTGTTACCTTGTTGCCGATGACTAGATCATAACCTCCCGGGTTATAGGGGCCATCATGAGTGACATGGAGTACAGAGTTATCCTGTATATTGGTGTTACTGCCAATTTTAATCGAGTTAACATCGCCACGAGCTACCGTGAATGGCCAGATTGAAGAATCTTCACCCATTTCAACATCACCGAGTACCAGGGCTGTTTCATCTATAAAACAGGTGCTGTGAATGGCGGGTTGTAGATTGTTAAAGTTGCGTATCGTCATATGAAAACTATAGTGTAATTATGATGTGGTACCATTTTTATCCAGGTGTTAGTGCTAAACTGATTTAAACCATATCACAGAATTATGACGACGAATTTAATTATGAAAACTATTTTATTTACTTTTGTTTTAAGTATTTTTATTGTGACAGGCTGTCAGACTAATCCCTCGAGCAAGCTTGCGCGTCAGTGCTGGAGTGGCCTGGAAAAAGCAAAACAGGAATTGAATTTTGCCAAAGCGCAGGGTTTTTCCGGTACGGTTGAATATACTAAAGCTGCGACCTTAATCACAGGCGCATCTATTCAATATGAGTTTGGTAAATACCCAAACTGTATTAACAAGGTAGAACGTGCAAGGCGTTTTATTAAAAATTCCCAGGTAAAAAGATAAAAAAATGGGCTCTTAAAGAGCCCAGTTAGTGATATTTATTATTATTGTTATTAACGCATTGTAACCAGTTCTTCTGAGCTGGTTGGATGAATAGCAACGACATTATCAAAGTCTTTTTTAGTTGCACCCATTTTAATCGCGACGCCAAAGCCTTGCAACATTTCATCTGCCCCTTTACCGATAATGTGAATACCGACGACTTTTTCATCTGCCCCAACACAAACCAGTTTCATTGCGGTTTGTTGTTTATGTTCGACCAGGGCATGGTACATGGCGGTAAAACTGGTTTGGTAAGTTTTTACCGCATCACCGTGTTCCTTACGTGCCTGTTCTTCAGTTAAGCCCATTGTACCAATAGGTGGGTGACTAAACATGACCGTGGGTATATTGCTGTAGTCGAGTTTACGATCAGGCATGTTATTAAATAAACGATCAGATAAACGACGTGCAGCATTAATAGCAACCGGAGTCAGTTGTGCTTCACCAATCACATCACCGACGGCATAAATGCCATCTATATTTGTTTGTTGGAATTCATCGGTTGGAATATAACCTTGTTCAGTATGCTTAATGCCAGCTGCCTCTAAATTAAGGGGGGCGGTATTTGGCGCCCGACCGATGGCCCAGATCAAGGCATCTAAATTTTCCAAAATAACACCACCCTGGCAATGAACGGTAAGCGTACCATCGGTGTTTTTATCCACCTTTTCAACATTAATGCGGGTTATTAAATTTACGCCTGCATTAACCATGTCTTCCATCAATGTTTCACGCAGCATGGCATCAAAGCTACCAAGGAAGTGCTCACGTCGTAGTAACATCGACACTTCACTACCTAAACCATTTAGAACACCAGCAAGCTCTACGGCGATATAACCGGCACCGACCACTGCAACACGTTTAGGTTGTTCTTGTAAGGCAAAGAAACCATCAGAAGTAATACCATGTTCTGCGCCAGGGACATCAGGAACAATCGGGTAACCGCCAGGGGAAATTACGATATGATCAGCGGTATACTGAGTGCCATCGACATCAACCGTCTTGGCATCGATAAATTTTGCGGTACCTTGCAAGTAATCGATATTAGAATCTTTAAGATAGTTGCCATACCAGTCAGTAATGCCCTTGATATAACCTTCACGCGCTTCAACTAATTTAGCCCAGTTAAAGCCATTGACGCTTACATCAAAGCCGTAGCCCTTGGCATCATCAAGTGCACCCGCAACTTCAGAGGCAAACCACATGACTTTTTTGGGAACGCAACCAATATTGACACAGGTTCCACCTACGGTTTTGTTTTCAATAACGGCCGTTTTTTTGCCGTATTCTGCTGCACGTTCTGCTGCAGATAAACCGCCGCTGCCGGCACCAATCGCTAAAAGATCATAATGTTGGCTCATAATATTTCTCATGTTCACTTAATTAAGGTATTTCCTGATGAAATGTCAGGACATGTTATGCTGTTACCGTATTATAAACGAATGTAGAATTTGCGCCTTATTAAATATGAATGAAGGATAGAAAAATGGCTAACGACATTACTTTGTCAGATGAACTAATTAACAATTTATACGGCGTGATTTGTCAGCATGATGAGTCTGCTAAACAAAACATGATTGTTGCTTTACAATATTTTTCGGCGGTCTCGGGCTATATGCTGGGTGATTATCCGGGCTCAACCGACGAGCGTGATGAACTCATTGATCAATTGGCGGCTTTTACTAAAAATGTATCGGCTGATCGGGCAAAGTCACAACAAGAGCAACCAGCTCAACAAGAAGCACCCGCAGCGGCAGGACGCAGTGAAGCAACCGATGATCCAGCTGTAGGTATATGGAAACCGGAGTAATATAAAGAGTAAGTATTCACTTACTTAAAGCAGGTAATGCAGTTTAGGCAGTCATCTTGAATGATCCAGTTGATTCACATAGTATTTATATAGGTTTTAATTAATAGATATTAATAAAATAGTTATTTTCAGCTCGTTATTATATAAATAGGAACTGTACATGGACGATGCAAATATCAAAATGCTTAAGGAAAAGCTAACTGCACAACTTAATACTCAAAGTTTAAAGGCTGTTAAAGATACTCATCAAGAGACAACAGAAAGTTGTGCTGCTATGACCACATCAAATACCAAGTTTGATTCCGTTCTGTCGGCAAAAAAAGAATGGGAATCTTGTGTTGATGCTTTAGAGCACCAGGCGATTGTTATTCTTGATGAGAATCTGAAAGTCATTCGTACTAACCGTACCATTGAGTTATGGGGCTGGGCCGAAGTTAGAAAAGTACGTGGCACTCATATCTTAAATTTAATTACCCCTGCCATCCAGCATGCGTCATCGAATGAATGGATCGATGAATGGTGCCAGTTAGATACCCAGTCAAATGCAGAATGGGTATCGCAAAATTACAAAACCGGGAAAATATACCGCTTTTCCTTTTTTCCAAATAAAAATATTAAGAATAGTGATAGTCATGATTACTATTATGCCGTGATGCTAATAACCGATATCTCCGAGCAGAATACATTGCAGCCTGAAGAAGAGGGTTTTTCTACTGAAAAAAATAACAACACAGCTGAAACAGAAGAAACCGATTTAATTCGGTTATCAGCTTACCGCTTACACCAACTGGCAAACAAATTGATCCAATCCCAGGAAGCAGAGCGAAAACGGGTTTCAAGTGAGTTGCATGATGGCCTGGGACAAATTTTATCGGCGTTAAAATATAAAATTGAATTGGCGGTGATCGAGGAAGAAACACGCACTGGGGTAGAAAGTGAAGATGGCGTGCTGAATGATATTCTGAGCAATGTCACGGTTGCATTAACCGAGTTAAGGCGAGTGTCTTCTGATTTAAGACCTTCGGTGTTAGAAGACTTAGGTATCATCATGACGCTTAAGTGGTTTGCCGATGAATATAATAAAATCTACACGAAATTAAATGTTGAATTTATTATCGATGTTGTTGAAGTAGATATTCCAGATGAATATAAAAGTATTATTTATCGCATCGTGCAGGAAGCCATGAATAATATAGCCAAGCATTCTGATGCGGAAAATATTATTGTCCGGTTATCGAAAATGGAAAGTGGTATTTTATTACGAGTCAAAGATGATGGTAGTGGTTTTGATTTAAAGAAAGTGAAGCAAAGAAAAAAATCGGGCATGGGCTTAAAGAGCATGGAAGAACGGGCAGTGAAGTCAGGTGCGAAATTCACCATGAAATCCAACGCTACTAATGGAACAATCGTACAGGTATTCTGGCCGAAGGATTAAGCCTGGTTTACCAATCCATTTTGAATCGCGTAGTTTGTTAAGCTGCTAATACTGTGCAGGTTTAACTTTTTCATCAGGTTAGAACGGTGTTTCTCAACGGTTTTAATACTGATAGATAATTGTTCTGCGATATCTTTACTTCTATAACCCTCTGCAATGAGTTTAATCACTTCTTTTTCACGGCGAGTTAAAATTTCTTTGGTTTTAATCGGGCTTGCCGTACCAGAGTTATTTAAATAACGATTTACTACATTGCTACAGATGCTGGGTGACAAATGTATTTTGCCATTGAGGACATTATTAATCGCAGCCAGTAGTTCTTTATGGCTGTCATCTTTTAAGATATAACCATTTGCACCGGCTGTCAGTGCAGCATGAATATATTGCTCACCCGTGTGCATGGTTAAAGTAATTACTTTAATTTCAGGCAAGCGTTTTTTTAGTTCAAAAATGGTATCCGTGCCATTTTTCTTTGGCATCGAGATATCGGTAATTAATAAGTCAGGTTTTAATGAGATGGCGGCTTTAACAGCATCAAGCCCGTTATCAACTTCAGCGATGACTTCCAGATTTGGCTGACTATCCAGAATAGAACGTAGTCCGGTTCTTAGAATACTGTGATCATCGGCGAGTAATATTGTGCACTTCTTATCCATACTGGCGCTAGTTTGCTTTAATATTGCTTTTTAATCCAGTCCTGATATTCGCCAGACATCACTGAGCGCCACCACGCTTCATTTTTCAAGTACCAATCGACGGTCTTTTTAATGCCGGTTTCAAAACTTTCTACTGGTTGATAGCCAATTTCATTGTTACTTTTGCTTGGGTCGATGGCATAGCGACGATCATGTCCCGGTCGATCTTTTACATAAGTGATAAGTTCTTTCGCTGTTTTACCCTGGCAAACAGGCGAATTAGGAAATTGTTTTTGTAAGTCAGGATTATCCTGGATGCATTGATCAACCAGATCACAAACCAGGTTAACGATGTCGATATTCGCCCATTCATTAATACCACCAATATTATAGGCTTCACCCTTACGCCCTTTGCGCATAATAAGATCAATGCCCCTGGCATGGTCATCAACATACAACCAGTCGCGAATTTGTTTGCCATCACCATAGATGGGCAAGGCCTTGCTCTCGAGTATATTTGTTATAACTAAAGGGATAAGTTTTTCAGGAAACTGGTAAGGGCCATAGTTGTTAGAGCAGTTTGAGATATTGGTATTTAAACCATAGGTTTCCTGGTAAGAGCGAACAAAAAAATCAGAAGACGCTTTACTTGCCGCATAAGGTGAATTGGGTGCATAAGGCGTGTCTTCGCGAAAAGGCGGATCATTTGCTTCTAGTGTGCCATATACCTCGTCGGTAGAAACATGTTGAAATAAATGCGTCATACCTGGATTTTCATCTAACCAGTAGCTTTTTGCTGCCTTCAATAATTCATGAGTACCTTTGACGTTTGTTTCAATAAACGCATCAGGGCCTGAAATGGAACGGTCAACATGTGATTCAGCAGCAAAGTGTACGATGGTGTCGATATTTTCTTCACGCAGTAATTTCAACGAGTTTTCATAATCTAAAATGTCTGCATGCACGAATCGAAAATTAGGATTTGATTCAACGGCAGCGAGGTTTGCCACGTTACCGGCATAGGTCAATGCATCCATCACCACGACCCGGTTATCGGGGTAAGTCTTTAACCAATAGTGGACAAAGTTTGCGCCAATAAAGCCGGCTCCGCCGGTAACCAGGATGTTTTTAGGGGTGTAGATTTCTTTGTTCGTCATTTCTTTTTTGACCTTTAGTCATTATGAGGCAATCTCAAATAAAACGTATAGCATTATAAGATTGCCACGCTTTGCTCGCAATGACGCGCTAGCGTCACTTTAATTCGGATAAAACCTGCTGCAGCGAGACTTTCCAATCAGGCATCTCTATAGCAAAAGTATCAGATATTTTTTCACAGTTTAACATGGAGTTAACCGGCCGCTTAGCAGGTGTCGGGTATTCAGCTGTGGTTATCGCGTTTACTTTAACTTGCTTTTCAAGCAGGTTCATTTCAAAGGCTTGCTTAAAAATTTCTTTGGCAAAATCACACCAGGATGTTTTCGGTGTACCGCAGTAATGATAGGTTCCCCATGCCAGTGATTGATTACTTTCGAATTGTTCTGCTAAAGCAATTAAGCTGAGAGCAATATTTTTCGCAGCTGATGGGCCACCAAACTGATCGGCAACGACATTCAGTTCATCGCGTTCATTGCCTAGCCGTAGCATGGTTTTAACAAAGTTATTGCCTTGTGCACCAAACACCCAGGCGACCCGTAAAATAATATGATGCTTTAATTGCTGCCGAATGGCTTCTTCACCTTGCCATTTGCTTTCGCCATAGATGCCAAGCGGAGAAACCGTATCACTTTCTTTATAAGCCTCTGCGTTTGAGCCATCAAACACATAATCGGTTGAAATGTGAAGTAATGGAATATTATGTTCTTTGCAGGTGAGAGCGAGGAATTTAGCGCCATCCCGGTTAATGGCAAAGGCCAGTTCTTGTTCTGATTCCGCTTTATCGACAGCGGTATAGGCAGCCGCATTAATAACAATATCAGGCTGCTGTGAAAGGATATATTGAGTTACATCAGTTTCATTTGTTATGTCTAATTCTGTTCTTGCGGCTGCAATGACATCATGGTTTTGTTGTTTGGCTATTTGGACAAGCTCTTTACCAACCTGGCCCTGGGCGCCCGTAACTAAAATTTTCATAGTAATTATTTAGCGGCTTCACTATCTAACATAAAGTCAGAATAGGCCGGTAACTTATCATCAGGCTGATCTTTTAAAAAGACATTGTCTTTATCTTTATCTGAGAGTGATATGTCAGTGGCCAGGT
>CAMYJG010000007.1:128564-130637 GCA_947258695.1 uncultured Ectothiorhodospiraceae bacterium
AACGGTGCCATACCATTGCCCAAAAGTAGGTGACCCTTTTCGCACGTCAACAGCCACATCAAAAACTGATCCACTGGTTACGCGTACCAGCTTACCCTGGGTTTGGCTGAGTTGATAATGTAAGCCACGTAATACACCCTGGGTAGAGCGAGAGTGGTTATCCTGTACAAAGTTAACATCGATCCCAGCTTGCTGAAGAACATCCTCGCGATACGTTTCCAGGAAAAAGCCGCGTTTATCACCAAACACTTTTGGTTCAATGACAATGACGCCGGGTAAATGTGTTTCAATTGTTTTCATACAGGTTTTATATTTGCTTAACTTGATGTTACTTAATTAAACCCATCAAGTATTCACCGTAACCACTTTTTAATAAATGACTGGCTAAGTTCTCGACTTGTTGTGCATCAATAAAGCCTTGTGCATAGGCGATTTCTTCAGGACAGGCAATTTTTAAACCCTGGCGCTCTTCCATAACCTGGATAAAGTTTGAGGCCTGGAGTAATGAAGCATGGGTACCGGTATCAAGCCAGGCATAACCACGACCCATCACTTCAACATTGAGATCACCACGTTGCAGGTAGGCTTTATTGACATCGGTAATTTCAAGTTCACCACGGGGAGAGGGTTTAATATTTTTTGCAATATCAATGACATCATTATCATAAAAGTATAAACCGGTTACAGCGTAGTTACTGGCCGGATTTTCAGGTTTTTCTTCCAGGGCGATGGCATGACCTTTATCGTCAAAATCGACTACACCGTATCGTTCAGGATCTTTAACATAATAACCAAAAACGGTTGCTCCTTTTTCCTGTTGCTTGGCGTTATTTAATAACTGATCCATGCCGTGACCATAAAAAATATTATCGCCTAGTACCAGGCTAACACTGTCATCCCCAATAAACTGTTCACCAATAATAAATGCTTGCGCAAGGCCATCAGGATTTGGTTGTACTTCATAAGTTAGGTTCAGGCCCCATTGATTTCCGGAACCCAATAAGTTGATAAATGATTGTTGATCATGCGGTGTGGTAATAATTAAAATATCCTTAATACCTGCCAGCATTAATACAGACAAGGGATAATAAATCATTGGTTTATCATAAACAGGTAGCAGCTGTTTACTGAGAGAATGGGTCAGTGGATGTAAACGAGTGCCAGAGCCACCGGCTAATATAATACCTTTCACTTTTAACTCCTGAAAATACGGATAATTACGTATCTAAAATTACTTAATTCTACCTTACTGTAATCACATTGACAGTCTAACTGCCCGATTAGGTAATTATAACATGATACCACTGATTTAATGATTGAGTGTATAATCCAAAAATATGAAAAGTAGTGCTGAACGATATACGACATTTTTACCTACGTTACTTTCTGTAACGCAGTGGTTAATTGCGCCTGTTTTATCAGTAGGCTCATTTCTTATTATTTTGTATTACAGTAATATTGCGCTTGAAGAACATTATCTGGCGATGGCTGTTATCGTTTTTTTACTTTCTCTTATTATTCTTAAAGAAACCGACTTATTTGAGTCTGCAGCAAGTGCAGATGCTCAGGCCCAAGGTAGTAATTTGCTTATTTACTGGGGTGTAATGATCTTTGCGCTTGTTGTAATAGGTTATCTCACTGGTTCGACAGACTTGTTTGAGGTCAATGTTTTATATCTGTGGGCAGTAATAACACCAGTATTGATTCTTGTCGCAAATTATATTTTTAGATTCCTATTATTATTGAGTTTAAAATCAGAAGAAAACCAGCGTAAGGTGGTTATTGTCGGTGCAAATGACGAATCTTGTAAACTTGCAAATAATATCGCTTCAAACATTGCTTATGGATTAAGGCTTACTGGTTATTTTGATGATCGTTCAGAAGAACGAACAGGTGTGTCTATGGGGGTGCCTTATTTAGGTGTAATGGATAAGTTGCAAGACTATGTCAAGCAAAATGGCATTGATCTTATCTATATAACCTTACCAGTCAGTAAACAGCAACGTGTATTAGATTTACTCGACAAGTTGCATGATACCACCGCATCCATTTATTTTACGCCCGATATTTTTG
>CAMYJG010000008.1 GCA_947258695.1 uncultured Ectothiorhodospiraceae bacterium
AGTGTCATGTCACGTGAAGAGGCTATCGACTTCTTTGGTAATATGGGTGAAGTTTATAAAGCCAAGCTCATTGAAGCGATTCCGCACGGTGAAGAGCTCTCTTTATATAAACAGGGCGACTTTATTGATCTTTGCCGTGGTCCGCATGTGCCATCCACCGGTAAAATCAAAGCTTTTAAACTGATGAAAATGGCGGGTGCTTATTGGCGTGGTGATTCCAATAATGAAATGCTGACCCGCATTTACGGCACAGCATGGAGTGACAAAAAAGCCTTAAAAGCGTATTTACACCGCTTGGAAGAAGCAGAAAAACGAGACCACCGTAAGCTGGCGCGTAAACTCGATTTATTCCATGCCCAGGAAGAAGCGCCGGGTATGGTGTTCTGGCATGACAACGGCTGGGCTATTTATACTGAAATTGAAAAGTACATTCGTGAGAAGTTACGTTTACATAATTACACCGAGGTGAAAACGCCGCAGGTGGTGGATCGTGTGCTTTGGGAAAAATCCGGTCACTGGGATAAGTTTGGTGACATGATGTTCACCACGCACTCTGAAAACCGTGATTACGCGGTTAAACCGATGAACTGTCCATGTCATGTACAGATCTTTAACCAGGGTCTAAAGAGTTACCGTGAGCTACCACTGCGTATGGCAGAGTTTGGTTCATGTCATCGTAACGAGCCGTCAGGGACGTTACATGGCTTAATGCGGGTACGTAACTTTACCCAGGATGATGCGCATATCTTCTGTACTGAGGATCAAATTCAATCTGAAGTGTCAGAATTTATCGATTTGCTGTTCGAAGTCTATAAAGATTTTGGTTTTGACGAAGTGATCGTCAAGCTTTCTACTCGCCCTGAACAGCGTGTGGGCTCAGATGAGGTTTGGGACAAGGCCGAGCATTCATTAGAAACAGCGCTTAACAGCAAAGGTCTCGAGTGGGATCTACAACCGGGGGAAGGGGCGTTTTATGGCCCGAAAATCGAGTTCTCGTTGAAGGATTGTATTGGCCGGGTTTGGCAGTGCGGCACTATCCAGGTGGACTTCTCCATGCCGGGTCGTCTGGACGCGCATTACGTCGCGGAAGACGGATCGAAGCACGTTCCGGTGATGCTGCATCGTGCCATTTTGGGCTCGTTGGAGCGTTTCATCGGTATTCTGATCGAGCAACATGCCGGTGCTTTTCCTGCCTGGTTATCGCCGACACAGGTCATGATCATGGGAATTACCGACAAACACGGTGAATATGTGCAAAAAGTCGAAAAAACTTTGCGAAATAGTGGCTTAAGAGTCAAAGCGGACTTGAGAAATGAGAAGATCGGCTTTAAAATTCGCGAACACACGCTACAAAAAATCCCTTATCTGCTGGTGGCAGGTGATAGGGAAGCAGAGAATCAAACTGTGGCCGTGCGCACGCGCTCTGGTGAGGAGCTGGGAGTCATGTCAGTAGACGACTTTACCGCTAAACTTGCCGAAGAAATCGCGAGCCGCGGCCGTATTTCGTTGCAAGAAGAAAAGTAACGAAATAGATTCTCTCCCCCTTGAGGGGGGAGGGTTAGGGAGGGGGTGAATTATAATAACCCTCACCCTAGCCCTCTCCCAGGGGGAGAGGAGATTTAATAAAGTTTGGTATTTTTTAGATTTTAGAGGATAGAGATTATCAGCGCAGATAAAGGTACACGGATCAACGACGAAATTACTGGGAAGGAAGTTCGTTTAATCGATCAAGAAGGTGAGCAAGCAGGCATCGTTTCATTAGTTGATGCGAAAAACATGGCTGAAGAAGCAGACATGGACCTGGTAGAAGTCTCGCCCACGGCAAAACCACCGGTATGCCGGATTATGGATTACGGCAAGTTCGTTTTCGAAGAGAAAAAGAAACGCCACGATGCTAAGAAAAAGCAGAAACAAGTTCAAATCAAGGAAGTGAAATTCCGTCCTGGCACGGAAGAAGGGGACTATCAGGTAAAACTACGCAACCTGACACGTTTCCTTAACCACGGGGATAAGACCAAGGTGACATTACGTTTCCGCGGTCGTGAAATGGCTCACCAGGAGCTTGGCCTTAAACTCTTAAAACGAGTTGAGGAAGATCTTGCAGAACTCGGAACGGTAGAAGCGTTTCCGAAAATGGAAGGTCGCCAAATGGTCATGGTCATCGCCCCGAAAAAGAAGTAAGAGCACAAGCTTATTATTGATAGTTTAGAATTGTTTGTTCCCCCTCCCATTTCGGGAGGGGGCTAGGGGGAGGGGATTTTTATATCACCCCCCACCCTAACCCTCCCCCCTTGAAGGGGGAGGGGATAAATCTTCTTAGGCTAATCTTGTTAAGAAAATGCTTTTATTTAATTTAAACCTTAGTGCTAATGAATAACGTTAGCCTAAATGCGGAGTTATATAGAAATGCCTAAAATGAAAAGTAACAGCAGTGCCACAAAACGCTTCAAGCGTACTGGCTCTGGTAAAGTAAAACGTGGTCAGTCACATCGTCGCCACATCCTCACTAAAAAGAGCACTAAGCGTAAACGCCATCTGCGTTCACCTGAAATGATCCATGAATCAGATATGGTTCTAGTGCGTCGTATGATGCCATACGGTTAATAGAGGAGACTTAAGATGCCAAGAGTAAAACGTGGTGTAACGGCAAGAGCCCGTCACAAAAAAGTCCTCGACCAGGCCAAAGGCTATTCAGGTCGTCGTAAAAATGTATTTCGCGTAGCGGTTCAAGCGGTAACAAAAGCTGGACAATACGCATACCGAGATCGTAAACAACGTAAACGTCAATTCCGTCAATTATGGATTGCACGTATTAATGCTGCTTCTCGTGAATGCGGTATTACATACAGCCGATTTATTAACGGTTTAAAGAAAGGCTCAATTGAAATTGATCGTAAAGTCCTCGCAGACATCGCGGTCCATGACAAAGCAGCCTTTGCAGCAATAGCTGAACAAGCTAAAGCTAACCTGGCGTAAATCGGACCTGCACTATTTGAACCTTTAAAATAGTTGCAAACAAAACGATTGAAGAGGGAAGGCTTAAAGCCTTCCTTTTTTTTTAAAAGAATAAAGCACGTCATTGCGAGCCTGGCTTTATCAGGCGCGGCAATCTTATAGTTATACTTAGTAGCTTGAGCTTGAGATTACTTCGTCGTTCCTCCTCGTAATGACAGGTTAAAAATATTATGCAAGAAGAATTAAACCAATTAGTTTCAGAAGCTGAAAAAGCAATCACTGCAGCCGCTGACTTAAAATCACTCGATGATATTCGTGTGCAGTACCTGGGTAAAAAAGGCTCAATCACTGAGCGCATGAAATCACTCGGTAAGTTACCTAAAGAAGAAAAGCCCGCAGCAGGCCAGGCTATCAATGTTGCTAAACAAGCGGTACAAAAATCACTCGAAGCGCGTAAAGAATCACTGAACAATGCCGAGCTTGAAGCCAAGCTTGCCAGTGAAACCATCGATGTTACTTTACCGGGTCGTGGTCAACATGCCGGTGGTTTACACCCGGTTACCCGTACCATGGAACGTATTGAAGAGTTGTTTTCTCAAATGGGTTTTGAAGTGGCAACCGGTCCTGAAATAGAGGATGAGTTTCATAACTTTGAAGCCTTAAATATTCCAGAGACGCATCCAGCACGTGCCATGCACGATACCTTTTATTTCCCTGATGGTCGTTTGTTACGCACGCATACTTCACCGGTACAAGTGCGTACCATGCAAGAAAAAGCACCACCGTTAAGAGTGATTGCACCGGGGCGTGTATACCGTTGTGATTCGGATATTACCCACACGCCAATGTTCCACCAGGTAGAAGGTTTAATGGTCGATGAAGATGTTTCATTTACTGATTTAAAAGCCATCTTGATCGATTTCTTACAAAAGTTTTTTGAACAAGACAATTTATCTGTTCGTTTCCGTCCGTCTTATTTCCCATTTACCGAACCTTCAGCAGAAGCAGATATTGAGTGCGTGATGTGTGGTGGTGAAGGTTGCCGTGTCTGTAGTCACACCGGCTGGTTAGAAGTTTTAGGCTGCGGCATGGTACATCCTAATGTTTTAAAGTCAGTCGATATCGATAAAGAACAATACATTGGTTTTGCTTTTGGTATGGGTGTCGAGCGTTTAGCTATGTTGCGTTATGGCGTGAATGATTTGCGTTTGTTCTTCGAAAACGATCTTAGATTTTTGAAACAGTTTAACTAAGGTCAAAAGAATTATTCACCGCAGAGACGCAGAGGTCGCAAAGAAAGAAAAATAATTTAAAATGCTGTCATTGCGAGCATAGCGCGGCAATCTCATGGTTCAACTGCATAAACTTGAGATTGCTTCGTTGCTACGCGCCTCGCAATGACGAGTACTTTTAACTAATGTTATAGGTTTTTTCTTGGCGTCCTCTGCGTCTCTGCGGTAAAAATATTTTTAAAAAGGTTTAAAAATGAAATTTAGCGAACAATGGTTAAGAGAATGGATCAACCCGGGTATTTCCACTGACGAATTATCACACCAACTTACAATGGCCGGTCTTGAAGTCGATGCTATTGAACCGGTTGCTGCCGAGTTTACTAAAGTGGTTGTGGGTGAAGTGTTATCGGTTGCGAAGCATCCTGATGCCGATAAACTCAACGTCTGCCAGGTTAACGTGGGTGATAAAGAGCCACTTAACATTGTTTGTGGTGCAGCCAATGTGCGAGCAGGTTTACGTATTCCTGCTGCGTTAGTCGGTGCGGTGTTACCGGGCAATTTTAAAATTAAAAAATCAAAACTCCGTGGTGTGCCATCACACGGTATGTTGTGCTCAACTTCTGAGCTAGGCATCACCGAAACAGCCGAAGGTTTAATGGAACTACCAGGTGATGCTCCTGTTGGAACAGACATTCGTGAGTATTTAGAATTAAACGATGTCATGTTTGAACTGAGTATTACACCTAATCGTGCCGACTGTTTTGGTATTCAAGGTATCGCACGCGAAGTCGGTGTCAGTAATAAACAGCCGGTAAATGAATTTAAGCAAAGCACGATTAAAGCAGAAATAAAAGACACGGTTGATGTTAAGTTAGAAGCAGGTAAAGACTGTCCACGTTATTTAGGTCGTGTCATTAAAGGCGTTAACCCTATAGCTGAAACACCCCTTTGGATGCAGGAAAAACTTCGTCGTTCTGGTATTCGTAGTTTAAGTCCTGTTGTTGATGTCACTAACTATGTTTTACTTGAGTTAGGGCAACCGATGCATGCCTTTGATTTAGCAAAAATCAATGGTTCTATTCATGCGCGTCATGCCAAGGCAGGCGAAAAACTTAATTTACTTAATGATCAGGAAATTCCCTTAACAGACGGATGCTTATTGATTGCGGATGATAAAGCACCGTTAGCGTTAGCCGGTATTATGGGTGGTGCGGATTCGGCTGTGTCAGATGATACAACGGATATTTTATTAGAAGCCGCGCATTTTAATCCATTAGTGATTGCAGGTAAGGCACGTAGCTTTGGCTTACATACTGATTCATCACATCGCTTTGAACGTGGTGTGGCAGCCTCATTACCGATTACCGCGATTGAACGCGCAACCGAATTATTACTCGATATAGTCGGTGGACAAGCAGGCCCTGTCGTTAATCAAACCAATGAAGCCGATCTTCCACAACGTAATGTCGTATCACTCAGAGCTGAACGCGTTAAACGTGTGCTGGGCATCGATTTAAGTCGTGATGAAATTACCGGCATGTTAACTCGTCTGGATTTAAACCCGGCTGAAACGAAAGAAGGTTGGAAAATCACCGCGCCAGACTTCCGTTTTGATATCGAGATAGAAGAAGATTTAATCGAAGAGATTGGTCGTATCTTTGGTTACGACAATTTACCGGTTAGCCAGGCTTCATCGGCACTGAGCATGGTGGCAAAACCTGAAGCAAAACTAAAAATGTCGCGTGTGCGCCAGGCATTGGTACAACATGGATACCAGGAAGCGATCACTTATAGTTTCATTGATCCCGAGATGCAGAAATTATTTGCGCCAGAGATCAAGGCCATCGAATTAGCTAACCCGATCTCAGCGGATCTGGCTGCGATGAGACGCCAGCAATCTCGTGTGGCGCTGTTCGAGTATGGCCTTACATTTGTGCCAAGCGACGATGAAGTTACTGATATTAAACAAGAAAAGATGTTGGCGGGTGTGATTACCGGATCTAAAACGCCTGAGCAGTGGGGCGAGGCTACAGAATCGGTCGATTTTTATGATTTAAAAAATCACGTCGAATCTGTGCTTGAAATCACCGGAAGAGCCGCAGATTTCCAATTTGAAGCCAATAAAAACGATATTTTACACCCTGGCCAGACCGCGGCTATCCGTGATTTAGCAGCAAAAGATCAGCCTATTATTGGCTGGCTCGGCGCGCTTCATCCACGTTTACAGAAGAAATTAGGCCTGTCACAAAACGCCTATCTCTTTGAAATTACTATAAAAAATATCGAAGAAGGGCAAATACCTAGTTTTGAACCGTTATCTAAATTCCCTGCGATTCGTCGCGATATTGCCGTGGTCATGGACGAGGTAGTCACTGCCCAGGAAGTCCATAACTGCATTAAAGAGGTGGCTGGTGAAACCTTGAGCAAATTCGAGTTGTTTGACGTATATCGCGGCGAAGGTATTGATTTTGGTAGAAAAAGTTTGGCTTTGGGCTTGACCTTACAGGATCTTACACGCACACTTACTGATACGGATGTCGACAAAGAACTCAATAAAATCATAGACGTACTTAAAGAACGTCTTGGTGCTACGTTGAGAGAATAAATAAAAAACAGAGAATAAAAGATGGCGTTGACGAAAGCCGACATGGCAGAGCGACTTTTTGAGGAACTAGGGCTCAATAAGCGAGAAGCCAAAGAATTAGTAGAGATGTTTTTTGAAGAAGTGCGTGATGCACTCGAAAACGGTCAGCAGGTGAAACTATCTGGTTTTGGCAATTTCGATTTAAGAGACAAAAAACAGCGTCCAGGGCGAAATCCCAAAACTGGACAAGAAATTCCGATCACGGCCAGACGTGTTGTGACGTTTAGGCCTGGACAAAAATTAAAAGCGAGAGTCGAAGCATATGCTGGAACCCACGAATAATAACGAATTGCCACCAATACCAGGCAAACGCTACTTTACCATTGGTGAAGTCAGTGAGTTATGTGCGGTAAAACCGCATGTATTACGTTATTGGGAGCAAGAATTTCCGCAACTAAAACCGGTAAAACGTCGTGGTAACCGTCGTTATTACCAACGCCAAGACGTCGTAATGATTCGTGAAATTCGTAGCTTGTTATATGAACAAGGTTACACCATTGGTGGTGCACGTTTACAACTGAGTGAAAACCAGGATAAAGAAACGACCAAGTGTGATCAAAATACGATTCAGCAATTACGCATGGAAATGGAAGAAGTATTGGAAATTCTCACGCTGTAAATAAATCAGTTATTTATCTTAAATGGGGTCAGACTCGAACTGTCGAATCTGACCCCATTTAGTTTTAAAAACCAGTTTTAAAATCACCCACAACTCAATAAAATATCAAACCAGATTTCGGGACGTAGCGCAGCCTGGTAGCGCACTACAATGGGGTTGTAGGGGTCGGAGGTTCGAATCCTCTCGTCCCGACCATATAAATAAAAAGGCCAGCGAAAAGCTGGCTTTTTTTATTTATATACTATATTTACTTATAGATTTTATTCACTCGAAGCAAAAACATAACCTTGCGGTATCACAACGATGCCTGATTTAGTGACGGTAAATCTTTTTCTATCCTCATCAATATCTTCACCAATGATCTCGTTATCAGGAATCTCAACATCTTTATCAATAATACATTTATTTATTTTTGTATTTTTTCCGATTTTTACACCGTTAAACAATACTGAATTTATAACTTGTGATTCATCATCGACAAAAACATTTTGAAACAATACTGAATGCGAAACACTACTGCCGGAGATAATCGTTCCACCCGATAACATCGAGTTTATGAAAATACCTTCATTACCCGATTTACCCGGGACAGCACGTGCCGGGGGTGTTTGCGACTGGTAGGAACGGATGGGCCAATCATCTTGATACAAGTCGAGGGGAGGGATTGATTTTAACAAATCCATATTTGCCTGGTAGTAAGAATCTAAGGTACCGACATCACGCCAATATTTGTCGGGAGAAACACGGCCTTTGGTTTCACCGAATTGATGGGCGCAAATACGGTGAGTATTAATTAATTTTGGTAAAATATCATTACCAAAATCATGACTCGATTTCTCATCTAAACTATCTTCTTCCAATATATCAACCAGTAGCTTGGTTGAAAAAACATAGATCCCCATCGAAGCCAGGGCATGTTTTGAATCATCTACACATGGCTCAGCTTTTTTAGGTTTTTCGTGGAACTCAGTAATTTGATGATCTTTATTCGTTACCACAACACCAAATTGATCGGCTTCTTCAATCGGTACTTTCATGCAAGCAACCGTGGCATCGGCATTTAATGACTTATGCGTTTCTAACATCGAGGCATAATCCATACGATAGATATGATCACCGGATAAAATTAATGTGTATTCTGAATCGCTTCGTTCGAGTAAATAACTATTTTGATGAATCGCATCGGCCGTACCCTGGTACCACTTATTGCCGTGACGCATTTGTGCAGGCACAGGGGTAATATATTCTCCCAGTTCGGGGTTAAAAATAGACCAGCCATCCCGTAAGTGTTTTTGTAATGAGTGCGACTTGTATTGGGTCAATACAAGAATGCGACGTAACCCTGAGTGCAAACAATTCGATAAGGTAAAATCTATGATTCGATATTTTCCACCAAAAGGAACCGAGGGTTTAGCTCGTAACTTGGTTAATGGTTGCAATCGAGATCCTTCGCCTCCTGCCAGCACAACTGCTAATGTTTTTTCAATCATTGAAATTCCCTTGCCTTAAATTTTACTAGTCGTATAGCTGCACTAATTTGGACAACTTTTCATATGTATTTAAATAATTGCATCATATTTGCACAATATTAGTGCTGAAAATTATCATTTTCTTGATGTTTTGTACTATTAACTCTATCTGCATATCCTGTACCAAGTGTAATATTGTATGTGAATAATGTGTATATGAAGTATTTATCCTATTAATTAACGCTTACTATAAAAATTGTCATGTATATGTTCTATGCTGGTATAAACCTTGCTCTATAAAATAAAGCTGACTCGTTTTACTCTCTATAATTAATAATATTCAGGAAAAAAATATGAAACTTGCAATGATTGGCTTAGGAAAGATGGGTGCAAATATGGTTCGTCGACTGGTTAAAGATGGGCATGAAGTGGTTGCTTATAATAAATCACCCGACACTGCGATAGAGCTCGCGAATGAAGTCGATGGTGTCATTCCTGTCGCAAGTTTATCTGAATTAATAGAAGCCCTTGAGCCGCCGCGCGCTATTTGGTTAATGGTTCCCCATCAAGTGGTGGATGAAAGTATTGCTGCTTTAAAAGGGGCAGGAATGTCTGAAGGTGACCTGCTTATTGATGGGGGAAATTCTAATTTTAATTTAAGCCGCAAACGTGCTGTTGATCTGCTTAAACAAGGCATTCATTTTGTTGATTCTGGCACCTCGGGTGGAATTTGGGGGCTGGAAAATGGCTATAGCATTATGGCGGGGGGGAGTAACGAAGCCATTGATATGATTCGTCCAGCATTAGAATCGTTAGCACCGGCCAAAGATAAAGGCTGGGGACACGTCGGACCCGCTGGAGCAGGTCATTATGTCAAAATGGTACATAATGGCATTGAATATGGAATGATGCAGGCGTTTGCAGAAGGTTTTGAGTTGCTTGATGCTAAAAAAGAAATGGATCTTGACCTGCAACAAATTTCTGAAATTTGGCAACACGGCAGTGTTGTTCGATCATGGTTACTTGATTTAATTGCCGATGCGTTTGCTGGCGATAAATCATTATCGTCATTAAGTGATTATGTCGATGACTCCGGTGAGGGGCGCTGGACAGTACAAGACTCGATTGACCTTGCTGTACCGACACCGGTATTAACGTTGGCATTACAGATGCGCTTTCGCAGCAGGCAGGATGACGCCTTTGCCGGTAAAGTCCTTAACGCGATGCGGGCTGGTTTTGGTGGTCATAGCATAAAGCCTGCTGATAAATGAGTGTCTAGATATGGATGAATCTGATTTCAATCAATGCATTGGTGAGCCGACTGAACCCACCAATATCGTTATCTTTGGTGCCGGTGGTGATTTAACAAAACGTAAACTGATTCCAGCACTGGTTAAGATGTTGCGTTGTGGCTTACTGCATCCAGAGAGCAAAATTATTGGCGTTTTAAAAGGTCGTGCATTTGAAACCTGGCTTGAAACCTTGCATCAAGGCATGCTTGACTATGCCGCCGATATTGAAATGAATGATGAGCAATGGGCATCATTCTCTACCATGTTTAAAATGGTGGATGGTGATTTACAAGATGAACAGACTTATCAATCACTTGCGTCATCATTAGAATCTCTTAAAGGTAAGACCCATGCGATGTTTTACTGTGCAGTACCGCCGAGATGGTACACAACCATAGCCGCAGGATTACATAAAGTTGGATTATCCAATGAGGAAGATGGTTTCAGGCGCGTGGTTATTGAAAAACCGTTCGGTATGGATTTAGCGTCCTCACGTGAGTTAAACAATGAGTTGCAAGGGCTATTGGATGAATCGCAAATTTACCGGATTGATCATTACCTTGGTAAGGAAAGTGTTCAAAATTTATTAGTATACCGCTTTGCAAACAGCATTCTTGAACCTTTATGGAACCGAAATTTTATTGATCACATTCAGATATCCGCTGCAGAATCAATTGGAATTGGGTACCGGGCAAACTATTATGAAAAATCAGGTTCCTTACGTGACATGATTCAAAGTCATTTAATGCAGGTCATGACCTTAGTGGCGATGGAACCACCGGTTGAATACACCGCGGATGCGGTTCGTGATGAAAAAATTAAAGTACTGCGTGCGGTTCGTCATTTTGCAGAAGAAGATATACCCGCACAAACCGTTGCCGCACAATATGGTTCAGGTGCAATTGGTGATGAAAGTTTAAGTGCCTATGTTGCAGAAGAGGGCGTTTCGCCAGAGTCTGTCACGGAAACCTTTTCAGCTGTTCGTTTTTATGTTGATAACTGGCGCTGGCAAGGGGTGCCTTTTATTCTATGGACTGGCAAACGCCTACCTAGACGTGTTTCTGAGATTGTTATTCGATTTAGAAAGTTACCTTTTAATTTATTTGACAAACATGCAACTGCGCCTATCACCAACTCATTAGTTTTTCGCTTGCACCCGGATGAAGGTATATTTTTAAGAATGAATGCCAAAATGCCTGGCTTAACCACGAATACACAACGCCTGGTGATGCGCGCACCTTATTCTGAAGATGGGACAGATGTGTCTGATGCCTACGAGGTTTTATTACATGATGTATTGACGGGGGATGCGACGTTATTTTCTCGCGGCGACGAAGTTGAAGAATCCTGGTCAATAATAGAGCCGATATTAAATGTATGGAAAGATCGTCTTTCGGTCGAACGCTATCGCGCCGGTACCTGGGATGTATCCGGCATGGATGAATTATTTAAAGATTGTGTCGGTGGCTGGCATAAACCCAGTTAATTGTCAGGATAACTAAATGCATAAATGGTTTGTTTATAAAGAGTTCGATGATGCAGCCAAAGCCGCTGCAGATTTATTAGCATCTAAAATAAACACCTGTATTGAGAGAAAAGATGAATGTCATATTGCTTTACCCGGTGGCAATTCACCCAAGCAATGTTTAGCTTACCTGGCAGAAATGAATTTGCCCTGGCAAAAAGTCCATTGGTACCTGGGCGATGAGCGTTGTTATCCACCGGGGCATGAAGAGCGCAATGATGTCATGCTTGAAAAATATTTATGGTCAAATATTGGTGAGACAAATATTTATCGGATACCCGCTGAACTGGGACCAGAAAAAGCTGCCGAAGAATATAGAAAAGTCATAGAAAAAATAGAAAAACTCGATATTGCCTTTTTGGGAATGGGCGAAGACGGACATACAGCAAGCTTGTTTCCTGACAACGACGCATTAAACGATAATAGAACGGTGATTCCTGTCTTTAATTCACCTAAAGCACCTGCTGAACGTGTCTCGTTAAGTATTGATACTTTACAAAAAACGCAAAATCGGGTTGTTTTAACGAGCAGTGCATCAAAAGCCAGTATGCTTGAACGTATAAAAAAGGGTGAAGATTTACCTATAAATAGTATTGGTGATATTTATTGGTATATTGATCAACAAAATTAACTTGAAAAAAAATATTTAATTGAATAGATTCCGTATCTGCACTATGTTTATTTTATTGAATAAACCCACTTAAATAGATGCATAAATAAAAGTGCAATACAGGTGCAATATAATTGCACCAAAGCACAACAGCAGTGCATTAAATTGGCTTCATAATATTATAAAATAAGTAACTGGTTGTTTTATTAGAGATTATTATTCAATATATTGTTGGCGTAATTTTTGCTCGTTAAAATATAGACATCCAGTATTTATAATTAGTTTTATAAGTGTCAGGAGGAGACGCATAATGAATATGCAGGAAATTCGTGAAAAAGCAAAAGATTTTGGGATTAAAACTTCACGTATGAGCAAAATGAAGTTAATTCAAACGATACAATTATCCGAAGGGAATTTTAGTTGTTTTGCCTCAGCTATTGATAATGAGTGTGATCAGGTAGGCTGTCTTTGGCGAGAAGACTGTTTTGCCGCGGCAAAAAAATTACATAGTTAATTACTGACAGGCTTAAATTTCTTTTATTGCTTCCTGGTATAAAGCAACGTAACTTTTTGCGCTTGCCTCCCATGAAAAATCACCACTCATGGCGGTAACTTGCAATTGCTGCCATATCTCGGGTGTTTGATAAAGTGATAATGCGTTTTTAATACAGTTTAATAATTCACTCGATGACTTGTTTTTAAGGACAAATCCATTGGCTGTAGTGTTTCTGATATTTTCTTCACTCGCATTGATTACCGTGTCTGCAAGACCACCAACAGCGGTGACAATGGGTAAGGTACCATAGCGTAAGCTGTAGAGTTGATTAAGGCCACAGGGTTCAAACGTTGATGGCATTAAATACATATCACTTGCCGCTTCAATACGATGAGCAAGAGCTTCATTATATCCAACCACGATTTTAAAATTTTCTGGGTGTTGTTTTTCAAACTCGCATAATTTTAATTCATAATGGGATTCACCCGTACCCAGGATAACTAACTGTAAGGGCATCTTTAATATTTCCTTGAGCGCTTGTAATATAATATCAAAGCCTTTTTGCTCTACCAGTCGACTCACCATTCCTATCATTGGTATATCTTGATTGATAGGGAGCGATAATTCCTTTTGCAGTGCCGTTTTATTAATTGATTTTTTAGCTAATGAACGTCGATTATATTTTTGTGCTAAGTAATTGTCTGTACCCGGGTTCCAGTGTTTTTCATCAATACCATTAAGAATACCTGACAGGTGTTGTTTTCTGTGAGAGAGTAAACCATCGAGTCCATATGCATATTCAGGTTCGAGGATTTCTTTTGCATAAGTTGGACTGACCGCGGTAATTTTATCTGCATAGGCGAGCCCAGCTTTAATAAAAGAGAGCTGGTTATAATATTCAACGCCATCCATATGCCAAAGTTCACCTGGAAGGTGTAAATCAGCAAATGTTGATTGCTCAAAGACACCCTGGTAAGCCAGGTTGTGAATGGTAAATACGGTTGCTGGTCGTTTTTTATGTAGACTTAACAAGGCAGGAATAAGTCCGGATTGCCAGTCATTGCAATGTACAATATCGGGTTGCCAGTTAAGGTTTAGTTTGTTTAAGGCGATATCAACCGCGGCGTGACAGAAAATGGCAAAACGTAGTGCATTATCATCCCATTCTCGACCAAATTGATTGCTATAAGGTCCGCCGGGACGATCAAACGCTGCGGGGCAATTTACTAACAAAACGGTGACATTTGTTCCAGGCAAACGGCTTTCGATTAGCTCGACATCTAAATAATAATAGGAGCTTTTAGCCAGAATTTTTTTCTTGGTGGTATTTTTTAATACATCAGGGTAAGCAGGTAATAATAAGCGAACATCCTGTGCTTGCTTTAATAATGCAGAAGGCAGGCTTCCAGCAACATCACCTAACCCGCCTGTTTTTATCAGTGGGAATGCTTCACTACTTACAAATAAAACGTTACTCATTAACTTCTGCTTACTAGTTTATTTTCTTTATTATAAGACCAGCTAAAGGGGGCAGAGTGATTTCGATTGATGCAGGTCTATTCATCCAGGGAATAGTTTCCGCTTCCATAATAGTATAACTACCTGCATTACTCCCCGCGTAATAATCTGAATCGGAATTAAGAATAATTTCATAACGGCCTGAGCCAGGCACACCAATACGATAATTGTTACGAATCACCGGTGTGAAATTAAGCACCACCACAATTGAATCAGTTTCTGTTTTTCTGAGATAGGATAAAACGGATTGATCGGTATCATTGCAATCGATCCATTCAAAGCCAAAATGATCAAAATCATATTTATGTAATGCGGTTTCATTGCTGTAGGTATGATTTAAGTCGCTTACCAGCTTTTTAACACCGGCATGAAGTGGGTATTGTAATACATACCAATCGAGTGATTGATCATGATTCCATTCGTCACCCTGGCCAAATTCACAGCCCATGAAGAGCAGTTTTTTACCTGGGTAGGTAAACATGTAAGTATATAACAACCTTAAATTGGCAAAGCGTTGCCATTCATCGCCCGGCATTTTATTGAGCATTGAATTTTTGCCATGAACCACTTCATCATGTGAAAAGGGCAATATGAAATTTTCAGTAAACAGGTATAACAGGCCAAAAGTCAGTTGATCATGGTGGTAATGACGATGAACAGGATCATGACTCATGTAACTTAAGGTGTCATGCATCCAACCCATATTCCATTTCATACTAAACCCAAGACCACCTAGATTGACGGGTCGGGTGACTTGCGGCCAGGCCGTCGATTCTTCTGCCATAATGGTTGTGCCAGGAAAGTGAGCATGCGTTACTGAATTAAGTTCACGCATAAATTCAATCGCTTCGATATTCTCGTTGCCACCATGCTGATTGGGGATCCAATCGCCTTCTTCACGTGAATAATCCAGGTAAAGCATAGAAGCAACCGCATCAACGCGTAATCCGTCAAGGTGAAATTCTTCTAACCAGAATATCGCGCTGGATATCAAAAAGTTTTTAACTTCATTTCTGCCATAATTATAAATTAAGGTTCCCCAGTCACGGTGTTCACCTCGGCGAGGATCTTCATGTTCGTATAGTGCACTACCATCAAATCTTGCCAGGCCATGTTCATCTTTAGGAAAGTGGGCAGGCACCCAATCGAGTAATACGCCAATATTATGTTGATGAAAGTAGTTAACAAAATAGCGAAAATCATCAGCACTGCCAAAACGGCGGGTTGGTGAAAAGTAACCGGTTGTTTGGTAGCCCCATGACGCATCTAAAGGATGTTCTGTGATAGGCAATAACTCGATATGAGTGAAACCCGTTTCTTTAATGTAATCTACCAGCCTATGTGCAAGCTCCCGGTAATTAAGAAACTCGCCATTGTCATCACGTTGCCATGAGCCTAAATGGCACTCATAAATAGATAAGGGGGCATGTAACCAGTCATGCTTTTCTCTGTCTTGCAGCCAAGTTTGATCATCCCATTGGTAGTCAGAATCATTTTTTACTACAGATGCTGTGCGTGGACGCAGCTCAAGCTGTTGTGCATAGGGATCAGACTTAGATAATATTTCTCCAGATTCACTGTTACGAATTTCATATTTGTAGAGTGTCTCACTACTGAGTCCAGGAATAAATAATTCCCATACACCGCTACTGCCACGGGATCGCATCGGGTGACGACGGCCATCCCAGTCATTAAAATCACCGGTAATACTAACCCGGGATGCACTCGGTGCCCATGTCGCAAACAATACCCCATCTATACCATCAACGGTTTTTGGATGGGCACCTAATATAGTATAGATATGTAAGTGTTTTCCTGCTGAGAACAGTTCTAAATCATAGTCACTTAACTGCGGTTGAAAACTATAGGGGTCATAGTCAGAAAAATAATTGTCTGAGTGATCAGTTTTGTTTATTAAATAATGTTCACCTAGATTTTTAACGTTATTTAAAATAAAAAAATCACTATCTGGAATTCGGGTTGCAGGAATTTTTTCCTTGCTAATGCTGAGCTCTCGGGTTCCTGGTGAATAAATAACAAGAAATTGTTCATCGCCAAAGGTGTGGTTTCCAAGTAGCTTAAAAGGATCGTGGTGCCGCGCGTGAGCAATAGCATCAAATTCATCCTGCAAGTCACTCAAAATAGATTTCATTTTTTTAGAAAATGATGTGTTTATAGTTGCTGTAGACAAAAGATGATTCCCGTTTAATTAATGTTCAGTTTTAATAAAAATTATTAATATATATGCTATCAAGCAATTTTCATGCACAAATACTATTTGATGATATATCACATCTATACTGACTGCACATATGCTATAACTATGTAGTTATAACATGATTAAGTCTTATCTTTATTATTATTGCACTTAAATAAGGCATATATTTAGTTTGCGCTCTTTATTTGCACATTTTTCAGTATGTGATCTTTATCGTACGCAGTTTGTTGCTGAATTTATTATAATTTTTTGTATGGCTTAATTATTGCAGTCACTAAATTGTCATGATACCTGTATATATTGAGTTGATTTTGTAATAAATAATTCACAATAAATAAGGCAAAACAGTATCCTATGAAAAAACAAGAATCGCCGCGTTTTATCAGTAATCTTACAAGGAATACGCTGGCATTAATCATGGCTGGTGGAAGAGGCAAACGCCTTAAGCATTTAACCAAATGGCGTGCAAAACCGGCAGTTCCTTTTGGAGGTAAATTCCGAATTATCGATTTTCCATTATCAAATTGTATTAACTCGGGCATACGCCGAATAGGGATTTTAACACAGTACAAAGCACATTCCCTGATACTGCATATTCAGAGAGGTTGGGGGCATTTACGTGGTGAGTTTGGAGAATTCGTTGAGCTATTACCCGCACAACAACGCATTGAAGAATCCTGGTATGCCGGTACAGCAGATTCAATTTATCAGAATATGGATATTATTCGTGCGCATTCGCCTGAGTACGTATTAATCCTCGCCGGTGACCATATTTATAAAATGGACTATGGTGCTATGTTAGCTAAACATGTTGAAGCTAATGCGGATGTTACCGTTGGTTGTATTGAAGTTTCAGCTGAAGAAGCCTCTGCATTCGGTGTAATGGGAGTGGATGAAGATCTTCGTATCAATAGTTTTACCGAAAAGCCGGAAAATCCTGCAACTATTCCAGGTAAAGATGATGAAAGTTTATGTTCGATGGGAATTTATATCTTTAACACGAGTTTGTTATTTGAACTATTAATACGAGATGCAGATACCCGTAATTCTAGTCATGACTTCGGGAATGATATTATCCCAGACGCCATTAAAAAGTATCGTGCCTATGCCTATCCATTTACAGACGCGAAAAGTGGTGTTCAATCATATTGGCGTGACGTTGGAACAATAGATGCATTTTGGGAAGCTAATTTAGAATTAATTGGTATTACTCCTGAACTGAATTTGTATGACGATGAATGGCCAATATGGACCAGCCAGGAGCAGTTGCCCCCGGCAAAATTTATTTTTGATGATGATCAGAGAAGAGGGGTGGCTATTGATTCAATGGTTTCGGGTGGTTGTATTATATCGGGTGCCCGGGTACGACATTCATTACTCTTTTCAAATGTCAGTGTTGATTGTTATACCAAGATTGATTCATCAGTCATCTTACCCAATGTAACGATTGGTAAAAATTGTCGAATCTATCATGCCGTTGTAGATAAGGGCTGTGTCATTCCTGATGGTATGGTGATTGGAAAAGATAATAAAATGGATAAAGAACGTTTTTATGTTTCACCAAAGGGGGTTGTTTTAGTAACGCCCGATATGCTAGGTCAGGAATTACACCATGTCCGATAGTGCGGATAAAAAAAATCAGCTAAATGTTGTGCTCTATTGGCATATGCACCAACCGGAGTACCGTGATTTACGTAATGGTGAATACCATTTGCCATGGACCTACCTGCACACGATAAAAGATTATGTTGATATGGCCGCACATCTTGAAAATAATCAGGCGGCACGTGCTGTAGTTAATTTTGTCCCGGTGTTACTGGAACAGATTGATGATTATGCGAAACAACTTGATGATTATTTAAATCATGGCCAGGCATTACGTGATCCTCTGCTATCAGCCCTGGCTGATCCGGTTTTGTCTTTAAATGAAGAGAATCGTCTTCACCTGGTTAAATCCTGTCTGCGGGCAAATAAAGAGCGCCTGGTTGAACCGTTTGATGCCTTCGTTACCTTAGCCGATATGGCTGAGGCTGGATTAAAAGAACCAGAGATTATTTCTTATTATTCTGAACAGTTTTTTTCTGATTTATTAGTCTGGTATCACCTGGCCTGGATGGGAGAAACAGTACGAAAATCTGATTCGCGTATAAAAACTCTAATAAAACAGAAACAACACTTTACTTTACATCATCGACACATATTAGTGGAAGTGATCAATGAGTTGGTCAGTGGTGTGATAGGGCGCTATAAAATACTGGCTGAGTCCGGGCAAATTGAATTATCGATGACACCGTATGCTCACCCGATTGTTCCGTTACTTATTGATATTCAGTCTGCGGAACAAGCAATGCCTGGTGCGCAACTCCCATTAGCAACACATTATCCTGATGGCGAAGCGCGATCACGTTGGCATATGCAAAAAGGAATTGAAGTTTTTAAGAAGTTCTTTGGTTTTGAACCGAAAGGATGTTGGCCATCTGAAGGCAGTATAAGTAATGAAACCGTTGAATTAATTTCGGATATGGGACTACAGTGGTTGGCAAGTGGCGAAACCGTGTTAAGAAACTCATTTGCCAAGTCAGAAATTGAACCCGATCAATGTATTCATGAGGGCTATAAATTTCGAGACACAGATGCAACGTGTTTTTTTCGGGACGATGGTTTATCGGATTTAATCGGTTTTAAATATTATGACTGGCATTCGGATGACGCATTAGGAAACCTTATTTCTCATTTAGAATCAATTGCTGAAAGTTGTCAATCCAAAGATGATGCGATTGTTTCAATTATACTGGATGGTGAAAATGCCTGGGAATACTACCCACAAAATGCTTATTATTTTTTAAGAACCTTATATAAAGAGCTTGCAGAACATGATTTCATAAACCTAACTACATATAGTGAGTATTTGGAGACACATAAACCGCATCAACAATTACCCGATATTGTCGCCGGAAGCTGGGTATATGGAACATTGTCTACCTGGATTGGCGATAAAGATAAAAATCGTGCCTGGGATATGTTAGTTGATGCTAAGAAAGTGTACGACAAAGTTATAGCAGAAGGACATTTATCTGAACAGGAAATGCAAAAAGCACAAATGCAGTTGGCAACCTGTGAAAGTTCAGATTGGTTTTGGTGGTTTGGAGAATACAATTCTGCAGAATCGGTTGAGGCATTTGATGAGCAATATCGCTTACACCTAAGTAACCTTTACCAGTTACTTAAAGTTGAACCACCTGAATACTTATCGCAGGCATTTTCCTTTGGTAGCGGTGACCCTGCCATGGGAGGGGCCATGTTACCTGGCCAAAGTCACTAAATGAAATTTGAAGACGCAAATTTTAAAACCGTTAGCCGGGATAGACGAGCAGGAGTCTTGTTACACCCCACATCATTACCAAACTCATTGCCGAATGGTGATATTGGTCACCAGGCATATCGTTTTATTGAGTTTCTTAATAGTCATGGATTTAAAGTTTGGCAGATGCTGCCATTAGGCCCAACACATGATGATAAGTCACCTTATCAATGCCTTTCTTCTCATGCAGGTAACCCATTGTTGATCAGTTTGGATTGGCTTGAAGATAAAAAGTTGTTAAATCGTGAGGTTATTGATGAAAAGCTTGATGGAGATGCCTATCGGTATCAGTGTTTAAAACAAGCGGGTGACTATTTTTATCAGCTAGATAGTAAGGAATGGCGAACATCTTTAATTGATTTCAACAAGCAACATGATTTCTGGCTTAGTGATTATGCCTTGTTTATTGCGTTTAAGAAAAAATTTAACAATACCCCATGGTATGAATGGCCCGATGATATAAGGCACCGCGAAAAAAAAGCGCTGGAACTTGCTCGCGTTGAACTCGATGAAGAGGTTCAGCAAGTTAAATTTGAACAGTTTATATTTTTTACTCAGTGGAAAGAAGTTCGGCAATACGCGAAACGCCATTCGATTGAACTATTTGGTGATATACCGATTTTTGTTGCTCGTGATAGTGCAGACGTTTGGGCCGATAGAAATAATTTTCTTATGGATGAAAATGGCGATATGGATTTTGTCGCCGGTGTACCACCCGATGCGTTTACAGATACTGGACAAAGATGGGGTAACCCGTTATTCGACTGGGAGTTTATGCAATCCGATAAATACCAATGGTGGAAAGAACGTTTTAAAACTCAACTGGAATTATTTGACCTGGTTCGTATCGATCATTTTCGTGGCTTGCAGGCATGTTGGCAGATTCCACAACAGGATGAGACCGCGATAAATGGTGAATGGCATGACGTACCTGGGAATGAGTTATTACTCGAGTTATTTAATTCATATGAGCATCTTCCGCTGGTCGCTGAAGACCTGGGTGTGATCACTGATGAGGTAATTGCACTTAAAGAAAAATTTAATTTGCCCGGCATGAAAGTATTGCATTTTGCCTTTGATGGAAATACACATAATCCACATTTGCCGCATATGCACAGTATTGATGATGTGGTGTATACCGGTACTCACGATAATGATACGACACTAAGTTGGGCAGAAGATGATAACAATTATAATAAAGAATATTTTGAATCGTATCTTGGAATAGAAAATATGTCCGTTCAGCAAAGAGCGTGGGCGTTAATTCGTGCTGCCTTATCATCGGTTTCCTTTCTCAGTGTACTTCCTATGCAGGATTTATTGATGCTGGGTAATTCTGCCAGGATGAATATGCCAGGCACTGTTGGTGGTAACTGGCAATGGCGATTTGAGTGGAGACAGGTTCAACCTGAAAAAATGACGAATATATCTCAGTTAATTACGTTGTATGGGAGGTAGTAATGCCTATTAGTAAGATGAATCATAAAAATAAAAAATCAACCATGATGGATAAGCTACCGGTTGATAGCGAATCATTAGCGAATGACTTCGAGAGATATTTAACCCGTCACCTGGGTCGGTTTATTGGTTCCGTACCAAACTATTTATACGAGGCGCTTTCTTTAACAATCCGTGATCGTATTATGACGGACTGGCAAAATACCTGGAAAGTGTATGAGAAAAAGAATGTTAGAAAAGCCCATTACATGTCATTGGAATTTTTAATAGGACGTTCACTGGGTAATCATGTTCTTAACCTCGGCATCGATAGCAAGCTAAAAGAAGCATTGAATCACTTTGCACTCGAGCTGGAAGAAATTATTACCGAAGAACATGATGCCGGATTAGGTAATGGTGGCCTGGGACGGCTTGCGGCTTGTTTTATGGATAGCTGCGCTACTTTAAACTTACCGGTTATTGGTTATGGTATCCGTTATCAATATGGCATGTTCCGCCAGGAAATCGAGAATGGTTACCAGGTTGAAGAACCTGATCATTGGTTAAGAGACGGTAATCCATGGGAGTTAGAGCGACCAGAGTTTGCACAAACCGTAAAGTTTGGTGGCCATGTTGAAAGGGTCACAAATCATAATCGTAAACCTCACCTGGTTTGGGTGGATACCTCTGATGTGGTTGCGATACCTTACGATGTGCCTATTTCAGGCTACGGTAATGATGTGGTAAATACCTTAAGGCTATGGAGTGCCAGCGCGAGTAACGTATTTAACCTGGATGACTTTAATGCTGGCAGTTATGCTGAAGCGGTGGAAGCCAAAAATGATGCAGAACATATCAGCATGGTGTTGTACCCGAATGATGCCAGTGAAAATGGCAAAGAGTTGCGTTTAAAACAACAGTATTTTCTCGCCTCGGCCAGTTTACAAGATGTCTTTAGAATGTGGAGCCTGAATGAAGATCATGATTTTAGTAAGTTTGCACAACTGAATGTTTTCCAGCTAAATGATACGCATCCAACCATTGCCATTGCAGAATTGATGCGCTTATTGATGGATGAACACTATATGTCTTGGGATGATGCCTGGGACATCACCACCAAAACAATGGCCTATACCAACCATACCTTGCTGCCCGAAGCGCTGGAAAAATGGCCGGTTCCTTTATTTGAAAAGCTATTGCCTCGACTATTGCAAATTATTTATGAAATTAATGCTCTGTTCTTAAAAGAAGTCGCCAGAAAATGGCCGGGGGATACTGATAGACAAATTCGAATGTCGATTATTGAAGAAGGAGAGACAAAACATGTACGCATGGCTTATCTTGCCATTGTCGGTAGCTTTTCAGTTAATGGGGTTGCCGCTTTACATTCACAATTATTAACCGAAGGTTTATTTAAAGATTTTTATGAACTATGGCCAGAGAAATTCAATAATAAAACAAACGGTGTTACACCGCGTCGATGGGTGGCACATTCAAACCCACAGATGAGCGAGTTGATATCTAAAAAAATTGGCACAGACTGGATATCAAATCTGGATGAACTAACTAAGTTAAAACTGTTAATTGATGATAAAAAATTTACTGACAAATGGCACCATGTTAAGCAGCAAAATAAACAACGTTTAGCTGACCTCGTTAAAGAAGAAACCGGTGTTGATTTTGATGTTGCATCATTATTTGATGTACAGGTTAAACGCATTCATGAATATAAACGCCAACTGCTTAATGTATTACATGTGATCCATCTTTATGCTCAAATTAAAAATGATGACATTACTGAGTGGACAAACCGATGTGTGTTGATTGGTGGTAAAGCTGCACCAGGTTATTATTTAGCTAAATCCATTATTAAGTTAATAAACAATGTTGCTAATGTTATTAACAATGATCCCGAGATAGGTAACAAGTTAAAACTGGCATTTATACCAAACTATGGTGTTTCCAAAATGGAAGTGATTTGTCCCGGCACCGATCTATCCGAGCAAATTTCAACGGCAGGTAAAGAAGCATCCGGTACTGGTAATATGAAGTTCATGATGAACGGCGCAATAACCATTGGTACTTACGATGGTGCCAATATTGAAATACTTGATGCGGTGGGAGAAGAGAACTTCTTTTTATTTGGTTTAAATGCAGAAGAAGTGGTCCAACAACGCAAAAACTACGATCCTCAAGCTCTGCTTGATAACGATGAGGATCTAAAACGCGTTATGCATCTTCTGCAGTGTGGTCACTTTAACTCCTTCGAGTATGGCATTTTTGATGATATTGTCAGTTCACTGATGAATCCGCATGATCCCTGGCTGACATTGGCTGATTTTAGAAGTTTCATCGATGCCCAGGAACAGGTGTCACAAGCTTATCGTGATCAAGACGCATGGCTGAAAATGAGTATTTTAAATACCGCCTGCAGTGGCTTTTTCTCTACGGACCGAACGATGCAAGAATATAATAATGATATCTGGAAGTTGCACAAATAATGTCATAGAGTGATCCGTCTTCGAACTTCTGTCATATTTCGGCGCTAAAATGGTGCATTAGCTCTCATATCGCCTGAAAGTATGCACCTTAATGGTACTTGTTTGAGGTAGATCGCCATGTAAAATGCTACTAAATGGCTACCTGATAGGTTGGAATGAATATTGCTGAACCTATAGTATAGGGTAGATAGGGTATCAATGATGAACAATATAGCATTTAAACGAAAGGAATTTGACTCAATGTCTGAGCTTAAGCAATCAGCGGCATGGCAAGCACTGTTACAGCACTATGACGATATAAAAGATGTGCATATGCGTGATATGTTTGGTGAAGATCAGGGCCGGTTCGACAAATATTCACTGCAACTCAATAACATACTTTATGACTACTCCAAAAACCGTATCAACGATAAAACCGTAGAGCTGTTGCTGCAACTTGCAAACGAAGCTGAACTACCAGGTTGGATTGAGAAGTTATTTAGTGGCGAGCACATTAATCACACTGAAAACAGGGCCGTATTGCATACCGCGTTAAGAGATAAAAGTAACAAACCGATTATTGTTGATGGGGTTGATGTTCTTCCTGAAATCATGCAAGAGCGCGTAAATGTAAAACAGCTGGCAGAAAAAATTAGAACACGTCAATGGCGTGGCGCAACCAACCAGGCAATTACCGACATAGTTAATATTGGTATCGGCGGTTCGCATCTCGGTCCATTAATGGTGACCGAAGCTTTAAAGTCGCATTCACTACACGATTTAAATATTCATTTTGTCTCTAATATTGATGAAAACCATATTAACGATACCCTGGAATATCTCAATCCAGAAACGACGCTTTTTATTATCGCGTCTAAAACATTTACTACCCAAGATACCATGGTCAATGCAGAAACCGCGCGACAGTGGTACTTGAAAAAATTAGGCAGTGATGAGCATATTAGTAAGCATTTTGCCGCAGTCACTTCAAATGTGAAATTAGCAAAAGAATTTGGTATTGCGGAAGACAATATTTTTAAAATGTGGGACTGGGTAGGAGGCCGTTATTCACTCTGGTCATCAATTGGTCTTTCTATTGTTATCGCAATCGGTTCAGAACAATTTGATGAGCTTCTTGAGGGTGCTTACGAAGTTGATCAGCATTTTCGAACTGCGCCACTGCAAGAGAATATCCCGGTGATGATGGCTTTACTGGGAATTTGGTATAACAACTTTTTTGATGCGCAATCCATGGCCGTTTTACCTTATGATCAACACCTGCATCGTTTTCCTGCATACCTGCAACAAGCGGATATGGAAAGTAATGGTAAATATGTTGATCGCAATGGTGATGAAGTTGATTACACCACTGGCCCCGTACTGTTTGGTGAAATTGGTATTGCCGGTCAGCATGCGTTCTTCCAGTTGTTACACCAGGGCACCAAGCTGGTTCCATCCGATATCCTTGCGCCAGTATGGAGTTTTCGTTGTATCGCAAGACATCACCGCGCCTTAATGTCTAACGTGTTCGCACAAACAGAAGCGATGATGCGTGGTAAAACAGCAGAAGAAGCAAGAGCTGAATTACAAGCAGAAGGGCTCGATGCACAAGCGATTGAACAGCTTTTACCTTACAAAGTTTTTCCCGGTAATCGTCCTACCAGCACTATCTTGTTTGATACTTTAGATGCAAAAACACTGGGCTCAATTATCGCGCTATACGAGCACAAGATATTTGTACAAGGTGTTATCTGGAATATTAATTCCTTTGATCAATGGGGTGTTGAACTCGGAAAACAACTGGCAAAGAGCATCTTACATGAACTTGATGATACCGATGAAGTGGCGACACATGATAGCTCTACCAATGGTTTGATAAACCATTATAAAAAACGCCGTCCAAAAAAGAATAGTTAATAAAGAATGTTCTGTCACTATTTACAATAATGATTATATTAGCGGGCGATATAGGAGGGACCAATACCCGGCTGGTTATCGCAGAACGTGAACAATCAAACTTAACTATTCTCGCTGAAAAAAACTATGCGAGTAATCTATATACCAGCTTTGAAGAGGTGGTCAGCCTTTTTATAGCCGATGCTAATTTCAACGATGAAATTGATGCCGCCTGTTTTGCAATCGCAGGCCCGGTTACTTCAGGTCAGTCTAAAATAACCAACTTACCCTGGCTAATATCAGAAAAACAACTAGAAGATAGGTTTAAACTACCACGCGTAAAACTCATTAATGACTTTATGGCTGTGGCACTGGGTATTTCCTGGCTCAAAGATAATGATATCCAGGTTATTCAACAGGGCAGCGTGTTGAACAATAAAAGTCAGCCTGATGCAGCTATTATCGGTGCTGGTACAGGTTTGGGTGCCTCACATCGAGTCTGGATCAATCATCAATACCATATATTACCGAGTGAAACAGGACATATTAGTTTTGCCCCAGCCAACGAACAACAGACTCAATTGCTGACATGGTTACTAAAAACACAACAGCATGTCAGCTTGGAATCGATTCTTTCAGGCGGTGGTCTTTATACTGTTTACCAGTTCTTAAAGGAAACTAATCAGGGTAAAGAGTCCATTACAGTAAAAACTGAAATGCAAAATACTGATCCAGCAAAAGTTATAACAGACTATGCGCTTACCAATAAGGATGAGCTAAGTAGTAAAGCGCTCGATATGTTTGTCGAAATCTATGGCGCCATCGCTGGTGATGTCACTTTGCATTACTACCCTGTCGATGAGCTTTATATCGCCGGCGGTATTGCTCCAAAAATTAAAAACAAAATTTCTTCTCCAGCTTTTCTTAATAGTTTAACTAATAAAGGTTTAATGAGTGAAAATTTGAAGAATATTACCGTGAAATTAGTGCTCAATGAGAAAGTTGGACTGTATGGCGCGCTTTGGAATGCATAATATTTTGACTATTACAGTATTATTTTAGTACGAGGTATTTTATAAAACATAATCAACAGCCGCATTACTTACAATGCGGCTTTTTTAGTATTGGCTTATAGCTATCGTTAAACTATTATTGAAATATGCCGATGATATGTACATGACAGCAGATAGAAAAAGTTATTACTGACAATGAGAATAGTTTATTTTTCTTTAGGCTGGCTTTTCTTTTTTATTGGTGCCGTGGGTGTAATTTTACCCGTGTTACCCACTACACCATTCATGTTGCTGGCCTTGTGGGCCTTTTCTAGAAGTTCAGAACGTTTTCATAACTGGCTTTACCATCATAAATTTTTTGGACCACCTATTCAGAAGTGGTGTAAATATCGGGTTATTCCTTTGCAGGCAAAAATCATTGCACTTAGCGTTATGCTTAGCAGTATGGTCTATTTATTGATATTTGCGTCACATCACTACATATATAAGGTATCTGCATCAGTATTAATCTTGTATGGTGCTTTTTTTATTTTAACCAAACCCTCTCGTCCGCCTGATAGTTAAGTTTTATGTACAGTAAATGTCCAAAATGTGGGTATGAAAATTCACCTGATATTGAGGATAAAACATGTCCACGTTGTGGATTGATTTTTGATAAGTGGTTAAAGAATAAATATAAAACGAAGTCACCGATAAATACACACGAAAAATCACCATATGCAGTGAGTTTTTTTCAAATAATTAAACCGTATTTATTCGCTGTTCCGCAAAATATCTCTAAACCACGCTTATATGTAAACCTGGCTATTTATGTCATCTTTTTTATATGGGGCTGGTCGTTTATTTTAGCGAACCATTACTCTTCAGAATTAAACAACTCTTTTATGCATGTGATTAACCTTGTTTTCCATGAAGCAGGGCATGTGATATTTCGTTTGCTGGGACAATTTATGTCGATTCTTGGTGGTAGCTTGTTGCAGTTGCTTGTTCCTGTTGTTTTTATGTTTTCCTTTTTACAGCGTAAAGATACCTTTGCGGCCTCTATTATGCTGTGGTGGTTTGCGCAAAGTATGATGGATTTAGTAGCCTATATAGATGACGCGCAGCGCCAGGAAATGTGGTTACTTGGTGGGGTGCAGGGCAAAGATTTGCCAGGTATTCATGATTGGAACAATATTTTGAGCCAGGCAGGCTTGCTCGAGTACAGCCATGGGATTGCTGTTAGTTTTTCATGGTTGGCGATTTTGGTCATGTTGGTGGCATTCGGTTGGTCAGGTTATCTACTGAGTAAAATGAGAAAAGTTACTGGCTAGGACCAAAATACTGGCTAATTCAGAGACTTGACATGTCATGATTTGTCATCTAGTCTGTTGATATGTCAACGATAAAAATAAGTTCAAAAGTCGAAGAAGCGGTCTGGAATGAGCTAAAAGAGGCTGCCAAAGAGTCACACCAAAATGTCTCTGGTATGCTGACTGAAGCCATTAGTGATTATCTCCAACGTCGCCGTGTTCGACCCGCCGTAAAAAGTCATTTAGAAGACTCTATTCGTGAGAACGAAGAGCTAGGGCGACTTCTTGCCAAGTGAAGCAACCCAGTTTTTGTCACTGGATGAAGTATTAGAAATCCATTCTGTTTTAATTGAACGTTTTGGTGGACCTGAAGGTGTCCGTGATCTTGGATTACTGGAAAGCGCATTATACAGGGCGCAAACGGGCTACTATGATAGCCTTGCAGAAATGGCAGCTGCGATGTTCGAGTCATTAATTAAGAATCATCCATTTGTTGATGGTAATAAACGGGTGGCATTTTTTGCTACTGATGTGTTTTTACGAATGAATGGCTACAAACTACAAGTTGAAGCTAAAGCAGCGCATGCTTTCTTAATGGAATTATTTGATTCAGATAGTTGTGATTTACAACATTTATTGCCCTGGATTACTAAATATATGCAAAAGCTGTATAAATAGTTGGCTTAGTCTAAATATTCTATAATTAGTATGTATTAAATTTGTAATATTACTGCTAGGCTAGCTTTATTTACCAATAAGGTTATTGACAATTTTAAATTGTTACACCACGTCACAAATTTTTTTATGCCCCCCCAAACAATCATTTAACTTATTGATTTTTATGCTATTTATCCGAAGTGTGAAACTTGACACATAAACGATTGCTGGCCTAGACTAGCTCGCGCTTTTTGAAAAAGCCTTGGCTGCTTTTTGTACAAAAAGTATCAGAATAACTATAAAAGAAGCCGTTTTAACGGCTCAATAACATAATAAAAGGGTGAGGCTGGAGTTAATGTTAGAGAATTACCTACCAGTATTAATATTTATTGTTATCGGCCTGGCTGTCGGTGGCATCATGGTAACTCTGGGTTTTGTCCTTTCTCCGCACAAACCCGATAGTGAAAAACTATCTCCCTATGAGTGTGGTTTTGAAGCCTTTGGTGATGCACGTATGAAATTCGACGTACGTTATTACCTGGTGGCTATTCTATTTATCATCTTTGATTTAGAAATCGCGTTTTTGTTTCCCTGGGCTATCGTGCTTGACGATATTGGCATGTTTGGCTATGTCGCTATGGCGATTTTCCTTGGCATCCTGGTCATCGGTTTCATTTACGAGTGGAAAAAAGGAGCGCTGGAATGGGAATGATCGAAGGCAAGCTCAACGAAGGGTTTATTACTACTTCGGCTGATAAGCTCATTAACTGGGCCAGAACGGGTTCAATGTGGCCAATGACATTTGGTTTGGCCTGTTGCGCGGTTGAAATGATGCACTCTGCGGCAGCGCGATATGATTTAGATCGTTTTGGTATTATTTTTCGTCCAAGTCCACGTCAATCGGATGTGATGATTGTTGCCGGTACATTGGTAAATAAAATGGCGCCGGCATTACGTAAAGTTTATGACCAGATGGCAGAACCACGTTGGGTTATTTCAATGGGCTCATGTGCAAATGGTGGTGGTTATTACCATTATTCTTATTCTGTTGTTCGTGGTTGTGATCGTGTTGTTCCTGTCGATATTTATGTACCAGGTTGTCCGCCTACAGCTGAAGCGTTGATTTACGGTATTTTGCAGTTACAAAACAAAATTCGCCGCACTAATACCATCGCCCGAACTTAACCGAGTAGAAGCGCTTCTATTATGTCTGAATATTATAATAAGTTAGCAGAATCATTACGCAGTCGTTTTGCAGACAGCATTGATGAATGCTTTGTTAGTGTAGGTGAAGTTAACCTCGTTGTTAAAAAACAAAATTTAATTGAAGTCTGTACAGCTCTAAGAGATGAAGCTGAATTTGCTTTTGAAGAAATGATTGATCTCTGCGGTGTGGATTATAGTGAATACGCCGACGGTGACTGGGATGGTGAGCGTTTTGCCGTTACATACCAGTTGTTATCGGTAAAGAATAATCATCGACTTCGTGTTCGTGTCTTTGCAGATGGCGAACCACCGCAGGTTGCTTCAGTTGTAAACGTATGGAACAGCGCAAACTGGTTTGAACGTGAAGCGTTTGATTTATATGGCATCATATTTGATGGTCACCCTGATTTACGTCGTATCCTGACCGATTATGGTTTTGTTGGTCATCCTTTCCGTAAAGATTTCCCACTATGTGGTAACGTTGAAATGCGTTACGACGAAGATAAAAAGCGTGTTATTTATCAACCCGTTTCCATTGAAACACGTGTTAATACCCCACGTATAATTCGTGACGATCACCGTTATGCTGATGGCATGCAAGAAGAGGAAAGTAGTAATGCCTGAGATTCGTAATTACACATTGAATTTCGGCCCACAACATCCTGCTGCGCATGGTGTATTACGCCTGGTACTTGAACTCGATGGTGAGGTAATTCAACGTGCTGATCCACATGTAGGCTTACTGCATCGTGGTACTGAAAAATTAGCAGAGTACAAACCGTTTAATCAAAGCATTCCTTACATGGATCGTCTCGATTACGTATCGATGATGAGTAATGAACACGGTTATGTTCTTGCCTTAGAAAAATTACTCGGTGTTGAAGCACCGGAACGTGCGCAATACATTCGCGTTATGTTCGATGAGATTACCCGTATCCTGAATCACTTAATGTGGTTAGGTACACATGCATTAGACGTGGGTGCCATGACCATGTTCCTGTATTGCTTCCGTGAACGTGAAGACCTCATGGATATGTATGAAGCAGTATCGGGTGCACGTATGCATGCGGCATATTATCGTCCCGGTGGTGTTTATCGTGATTTACCTGATCGTATGCCGATGTTTAAAAAGTCAAAATACATCGACAACAAAAAAGTTGCGCAGTTAAATGAAAACCGTGAAGGTTCTTTACTTGATTTTATTGAAGACTTTACCGAGCGTTTCCCAAAACTTGTTGATGAGTACGAAACCTTATTAACAGATAACCGTATCTGGAAACAACGTACCGTTGATATTGGTATCGTGACACCGGAACGTGCATTACAGCTTGGTTTTACGGGTCCGATGTTACGTGGTTCTGGTGTTGAGTGGGACTTACGTAAAAAACAACCTTACGAAGTTTACGATAAGATGAACTTTGATATTCCTGTTGGTGTGAACGGTGATTGTTATGATCGTTACCTGGTTCGTATGGAAGA
Organism: uncultured Ectothiorhodospiraceae bacterium; assembly: GCA_947258695.1. Classification (GTDB taxonomy): domain Bacteria; phylum Pseudomonadota; class Gammaproteobacteria; order UBA6429; family Thiohalophilaceae; genus JAGLTQ01. The sequence continues at coordinate 31,400 of CAMYJG010000008.1, forward strand.
GTTCCGCCAATCAAACAATATTATTAAACAGTGTGTGAAATGGTTACGTGAAAACCCGGGCCCTGTCATGCTGGATGATCATAAGTTAACGCCACCCAGTCGTGAACATATGAAAGGTGATATGGAATCACTGATTCATCACTTTAAACTATTTACCGAAGGATACACCTTACCAAAAGGTGAAGCTTATGCTGCAGTAGAACATCCAAAAGGTGAGTTTGGTGTTTACCTGGTAACTGACGGTGCGAATAAACCCTATCGTTTAAAAATACGTGCGCCAGGTTTTGCGCACATTGCTGCAATGGATGAAATGACATCCGGGCACATGATATCGGATGTGGTTGCAGTTATCGGTACGATGGACGTGGTATTCGGAGAAATTGACCGATGATAGGTTATAAGAAAAAAGAACAAAGCAAGCTTCATTTATTAAGTGAAACATCTCTAAAAGAAATCGATGTTTGGATTAATAAATACCCGGCAGATAAAAAACAATCGGCGGTGATGTCTGCTTTGCGCATTGCACAAGATCAAAACCGTGGCTATTTAACCGAAGACTTGATGGATGCAGTAGCAGAATATTTAGAAATGCGCCCAATCGCGGTTTATGAAGTTGCAACGTTTTATTCCATGTATGAGTTAGAACCGGTTGGTAAACATAAGATTTGTGTTTGCACTAATATCTCTTGCATGTTGTGTGGTTCAGATACCGTAGTGAGTCACTTGTCGAATAAGCTGGGTATTAAGCTTGGTGAAACAACGACCGATGGACGTTTCACTTTAAAAGAAGTGGAATGTTTAGGTGCCTGCGTAAATGCACCCATGATGCAAATCGGTGATACCTATTATGAAAACCTGACAGAAGAAAAAATCGATCAGGTTCTTGATGGTTTAGATTAAATAATAATTAGAATTAAAAATCGTTAGTTTAAAGTTTTAGCAAATTAAATAAAGAAGGTTGGAGTCAACCAATGGCGAATGAAGTCTGTTTTCGGACCCTACACATGGACAAACCGTGGACACTTGAGAATTACTTGAGTGTGGGTGGCTATGAGCAGCTGAAAAAAATTCTTAAAGAAAAGATTCCGCCTGAAGATATTATTGAAGAATTAAAAACCTCGGCATTACGTGGTCGTGGTGGTGCAGGTTTCCCTACCGGCTTGAAGTGGAGTTTTATGCCGCGTACCGCACAAGGGCAGAAATATATTGTATGTAACTCGGACGAAGGTGAACCGGGTACCTGTAAAGATCGCGATATTTTACGTTATAACCCACATCAACTAATTGAAGGGATGATCATTGCAGGTTACTGCATTGGTGCTTCTGCTGGTTATAACTATATTCGTGGCGAATTCTGGGAACCGTATGAACGTTTTGAAGGTGCTTTAGAAGAAGCCTACAAAGCAGGCTTCTTAGGTGAAAACCTGCAAGGTTCTGATTTTAGTTTTGATCTTTATGCACACTTAGGTGCCGGTGCCTATATCTGTGGTGAAGAAACCGCGCTGCTTGAATCAATTGAAGGCAAAAAAGGTCAACCACGTTTTAAACCGCCATTCCCGGCTGGTTTTGGTTTATATGGAAAACCAACAACAATAAACAATACTGAAACACTGGCTTCTGTTCCTGTCATATTAGAGAAGGGTGGTAAGTGGTTCTTAGAGCAAGGCCGACCCAATAATGGTGGGACTAAACTGTTCTGTGTTTCCGGGCATGTCAATAAGCCTGGTAATTTTGAAATTCCTTTAGGTACGCCTTTTTCTGAACTGTTGGAAATGGCCGGTGGTGTACGTAACGGTCATAACTTAAAAGCGGTTATCCCAGGTGGTTCATCTGTGCCTGTATTACCGGCCGATATTATTATGGATACCGATATGGATTACGACTCGTTATCGAAAGCCGGCAGTATGTTAGGTGCGGGTTCGGTTATCGTAATGGATGAAACGACTTGTATGGTTGGTGCCTTAGCGCGTTTATCGCATTTCTACTATGAAGAGTCCTGTGGTCAATGTACACCTTGTCGTGAAGGTACCGGTTGGTTAGCGAAAGTGATGCACCGAATTGAACACGGGCAGGGCGTGCAAGAAGATATCGATTTATTAAATGATGTGGCGCAACGCATTGGTGGTCGAACCATTTGTGCGCTGGGTGATGCAGCGGCAATGCCGGTGATGAGTTTCTTAAAGCATTATCGTGATGAGTTCCAGTACCACATCGATCATAAGAAGTGCATGGTCTAGTTTTATATATCCCCCTCTCTCTGGGAGGGGGCCAGGGGGAGGGGAATGTTTTAAGCCCCTCCCTAACCCTCCCCCTTAAAGGGGGAGGGGATATAGAAGAAAGTTGTTTTATTTCCCCCTCCCTTTATGGGAGGGGGCTAGGGGGAGGGGGATGTTGTAAATACCCCCTCCCTAACCCTCCCCCGTAAAGGGGGAGGGGATATAGAAGAAAGTTGTTTTATTCCCCCTCCCTTTATGGGAGGGGGCCAGGGGGAGGGGAATGTTTTAAGCCCCTCCCTAACCCTCCCCCTTAAAGGGGGAGGGAACATAGAAGTTTAATATTGTATAAACAAAATAATATAAAAAGCTGAACGAGATAAAAGATGGCAAATATAGAAATTAACGGAAAACCGCTTCAGGTAGCTGATGGAGCCATGGTGATCGAAGCGGCCGATGAAGCCGGTATCACTATTCCGCGTTTTTGTTATCACAAAAAATTATCTGTCGCGGCGAATTGCCGTATGTGTTTAGTTGAAGTGGAAAAAGTCGCTAAACCTGTTCCTGCTTGTGCCACGCCTGTGACCGACGGCATGAAAGTATTCACCAAATCAAGCATGGCGCTGGAAGCACAAAAAAGTGTTATGGAGTTTTTGTTAATCAATCATCCACTAGATTGTCCAATATGTGATCAAGGTGGCGAGTGTGACTTACAAGATATTGCTGTTGGCTTTGGTCAGGATATTTCACGCTATAGTGAACAAAAGCGGGTCGTTGCTGATAAAAATATTGGTCCGTTAATTTCAACAGAAATGACACGTTGCATTCACTGTACTCGTTGCGTGCGCTTTGGCCAGGAAGTGGCCGGCATTATGGAGTTAGGTGCGACAGGCCGAGGTGAGAATATGCGGATCGGCACTTATGTTGAACGCGCTGTTTCATCCGAATTGTCAGGTAACGTGATCGATCTCTGCCCGGTTGGCGCGTTAACCTCGAAGCCATATCGTTACACGGGACGTCCATGGGAAAACGATCAAGTTGATAGTATCTCGGCTCACGATTGTCTTGGCTCAAACATTGAAATTGAAACACGCCGTAATCAGGTGATGCGCGTATTACCAAAAGACAATGAATCGATTAATGAACTTTGGTTATCTGACCGTGATCGTTTTAGTTACCTTGGTTTAAAAAGTGAAGAGCGTTTGCAATCACCGATGATCAAGCAAGGTGATAGTTGGAAAGAAGTCGATTGGCAAACCGCGCTTAATTATGCCTATGAAGGTTTAAACACGGTTATTAGTAAAGATGGTATCGAAAATGTCGGTGCATTGGTTTCTCCATCTGCTACTGTTGAAGAAATGTATTTATCGCAAAAACTTATGCGTGCACTGGGTTCAAATAATATTGATCATCGTTTACGCCAAACTGATTTTAGCAATCAAGATAATGCACCACAGTTTCCATCACTCGGACAATCTTTGTCTGATTTAGAAAACAGTGATGCGGTGTTGTTAGTTGGTTCATGGATTACAAAAGATCAACCGATTGCAGGACACCGAATTCGTAAAGCTACACGTAACGGTGCAAAAGTAATGTCTGTTAACGCGGTTGATTTTGACTTTAACTTCCCGATTGTAGAAAAAGCGATTACATCACCTTCAGAAATGGTGAATTCCCTTGCTGAAATTACAAAAGCGTTATTAACACTCAGCGGTAAGCCAGCGGCTGAAGGCTTAGATGCATTATTAAGTAATATAAAAACCAGTGATGCTTGCCTTGATATGGCAAAACATTTACACAGTGCAGAAAAAGCGACTGTTATTTTAGGTACTCAAGCGGTATTACAACCAGAGTTTGCTGATCTGCGCGCTTTAAGTAATGTGATTGCAGAACTTTCTGGTGCCACTATAAGCACATTAACTGATGGTGCGAATGCTGCCGGTGCCTGGTTAGCTGGTGCGATTCCTCATCGTGCATGTGGCGGAGCAACAACAACAGGTAAAAATGCAAATGACATGCTAACAAATGGCATGAATGCTTTTGTGTTAGTGAATGTTGAACCTGAACTCGATAGTTCAATACCATCGACAGCGATGAAGTCAGTTAATGATGCAGATTTTGTGGTATCCATGACACCTTATGTGACTGACGAAATGAAAGCGTATGCTGATGTGTTATTACCGGTATCACCGTTTAGTGAAACATCGGGTACCTATGTTAATGCAGAGGGTACATGGCAAAGCTTTGCTGGTGCAGTGACGCCGCTGACTGAAACACGCCCAGCATGGAAAGTGCTTCGTGTTTTAGGCAATATCTTTGAAGTAGAGGGTTTTGATTACATCACTTCTGAAGATGTACGTGATGAAGCGAAACAACAGGCGGGTGATATTGATAATAGCAATAAATCTAAATGGTCTTGCCCATCGGCATTACCTAAACAAACTGATGTTGTAAACCGCATTGGTTTATTACCACTTTATGCAGTCGACAGTATTGTTCGGCGTTCAGAGGCATTACAAGAAACAGATGATGCATTACCTGCATGCCTCATCCTCAATTCAGATTTAGCAAAACAACATAATATTGAAGATGACGACAATGCCGTGGTGACACAAAACGGCGTTAAATTAAAGCTTCGAGTTCATATTGAAGATTCTGTCCCGGATAATTGCGTCATCATTCCACAAGGTGTGCAGGGCGTCGATGTTTTTGATACGGCTTATTCAGAAATAAACTTAAGTAATAACGGCTGAGAATTGGAACGATAGATGGAATGGTTAAATACAAGTATTGATTGGATAACCGTAATGTTTCAGGAATGGGTAGTGGTTTATTACCATATGTTGCCTGATGTATTACAGACGGTTATCTGGATCGTATTAAAAATCGTTGTCATTATGGCACCACTGATGTTGTGTGTGGCTTACCTGACCTTAGCTGAACGTAAAGTTATCGGTGCGATGCAAGTGCGAATGGGCCCAACTGAAGTTGGACCGCGTGGTTACTTACAGCCTATTGCTGATGCCGTTAAGTTAATGTTTAAGGAAATCATTATTCCTACCGGCGCAAATAAATATTTGTTCCTCACCGCTCCTTTATTATCACTTGGGCCTGCATTAGCAGCCTGGGCCGTGTTGCCATTTGGTGATGGTCTGGTATTGGCCGAAGTTAACGCGGCATTACTCTATGTCTTGGCGCTGACATCAGTTGGAGTATATGGCGTTATTATTGCGGGTTGGTCTTCGAATTCTAAATACGCCTTATTAGGCACAATGCGTTCAGCTGCACAAATTGTTTCCTATGAAATTGCCATGGGCTTTGCACTGGTTGGTGTATTGATCGCGGCAGGTAGTTTAAATTTAGGTGAAATAGTTAATTCACAACGTGGTGAATATGGCCTGTTAAACTGGTTTATGATTCCGCTGCTTCCTTTATTTGTTATTTACTTTATTTCTGGTGTTGCGGAAACAAACCGGGCACCGTTTGATGTGGCTGAAGGTGAGTCAGAAATTGTTGCCGGTTTCCATGTTGATTATTCGGGTATGGCATTTGCGGTCTTCTTCCTCGCTGAATACGCCAACATGATCTTAATTGCTGCATTAACCGCGATTATGTTTATGGGTGGCTGGTTATCACCTTTGCATGGCTTGTTACCTGAATCAGTCACATCGATTCCAGTATTGGGGTGGATACTTGGCGATGGCATACATTGGTTCTTTGCCAAAATGTCCATCTTCCTTTTCTTGTTCTTATGGTTCCGTGCCACATTCCCACGTTATCGTTATGACCAGATTATGCGTTTAGGTTGGAAAGTATTTATTCCAATTACCATTGTTTGGATATTGGTGGTGGGTGTCTTTGTTTTAGCCGGACTTGGTCCATGGTTTAGCGCTTAGTACGGATTAGGAGAGTAGACATGTCAGGACTTATTCGATTTTTAAAAAGTTTATCCCTTAAAGAGCTAAGAGTTGGCTTGGGTGTAACCGGGCGTTACTTATTTGCCCGCAAGTTTACCTTGCAATACCCGGATGATAAGACACCATTATCACCGCGATTCCGTGGCTTACATGCATTGCGTCGTTACCCGAACGGTGAAGAACGTTGTATTGCCTGCAAACTCTGTGAAGCAGTTTGCCCGGCACTTGCAATTACGATCGAATCAGAACAACGCGATGACGGTTCACGACGTACCACTCGTTATGATATTGATTTAACGAAATGTATTTTTTGTGGTTACTGTGAAGAGTCTTGTCCGGTTGACTCGATTGTAGAAACACACGTTTTTGAATATTACGGTGAGAAAAAAGGTGATCTTTATATGACGAAGGAACGCTTGCTTGCTGTTGGTGATAAATATGAAAAAGAAATTGCAGCTGCTCGCAGTCAAGATGCAAATTATCGTTAAGGGCGACCAGGATTAAGACTAATGGGATTTGAAAATATCGTTTTTTATGTATTTGCCGCCATTATGGTGTTTAGTGCCTTTATGGTTATTACGGTAAAAAATCCGGTGCAGGCATCACTGTTCCTGGTTTTAACCTTTTTCTCTTGTTCTGCGATTTGGATGTTACTTGAAGCGGAATTCCTGGCGATTACCTTAGTCTTGGTTTATGTTGGTGCCGTAATGGTGTTGTTCTTGTTCGTAGTAATGATGTTGGATATCAACGTTGCCCGGATGCGTGCCGCCTTTATGCAGTATTTACCGATTGGTATTGCTGTCTTGATAACCATGATAGCGATGATGTTTATGGTAGTTGGTGGTGATCATTTTGGTTTAGAACAAGTTGCCGCGCCGGCAAGACAGGCCGCGGATTACAACAACACACGTGAACTTGGATTGGTTTTATATACCGTCTATGTCTACCCATTTGAAATTGCAGCCGTCATATTATTAGTGGCGATTGTAGCAGCGATTGCATTAACACTGCGTCGCAGACCAAAAACAAAATATCAAAACCCGGATGCACAAATTGCAGTTAAACGCGATGATCGTATTCGTATGGTTGAAATGAAAGCAGAAGAGAAAAAATAGGTTCTATTATGATTGCTTTATCTGATTATCTTACATTAGCTGCCATTATGTTCAGCTTAAGCGTTGCCGGTATTTTTCTTAACCGCAAAAACATCATTATTATCTTGATGTCGATCGAGCTTATGTTGTTGTCAGTTAATATCAACTTTGTTGCCTTTTCCCATTTTCTTGGAGATTTATCTGGCCAGGTTTTTGTTTTCTTTATTCTTACCGTTGCCGCAGCAGAAGCCGCGATTGGTTTAGCCATCCTGGTTGTTTTATTCCGTAATAAACGGACTATCGATGTTGATGAACTCGATAGCATGAAGGGGTAGGGCATGACCGATAATATGGAAAATATTTATATCTGGATTGTGTTGTCACCACTGATTGGTGCAATTATTGCGGGCTTCTTTGGTCAGCGTATTGGCCGCAGTGCCTCTCACTGGGCAACCATTATTGGTGTGGCCGTTTCCTGTGTACTTTCTATCTATGTCTTCAAATATATTAATATTGATGGTGGTGAAATATTTAACGGCACCATTTATAAATGGATGGAAGTTGATGGCTTAAGCCTTGAAGTTGGTTTTTTAGTTGATCAGTTAACCTCAATGATGATGGTGGTTGTAACTTTTGTGTCTTTAATGGTGCATATCTATACCATCGGCTATATGAAAGAAGATCCCGGCTATCAACGTTTCTTTAGCTACATCTCCTTGTTTACTTTCTCAATGCTTATGCTGGTTATGTCGAATAACTTTATGCAGTTATTCTTTGGTTGGGAAGCAGTAGGCCTGGTTTCTTACCTGTTAATCGGTTTCTGGCATACAAAAGAAACAGCAATTTATGCCAATATGAAAGCCTTTTTAGTTAACCGCGTTGGTGACTTTGGTTTCTTACTGGGTATCGCGGGTGTCTTGATGTATTTTGGTTCGCTTGATTACGCCACTGTCTTTGCTGGTGTCGATAAAGTGAACGGTCAGACCATGGAAATTATTCCAGGTAGTGACTGGTCGGTGATGACCGTGATTTGTATTTCTTTATTTATTGGCGCTATGGGTAAATCTGCACAAGTGCCATTACATGTTTGGTTACCCGATTCAATGGAAGGTCCAACACCGATCTCGGCATTGATTCATGCCGCTACCATGGTTACCGCGGGTATCTTTATGGTGACGCGTATGTCACCGATGTTTGAATTCTCTGAAACAGCATTAAGTTTTGTACTGGTTATTGGTGCAATTACGGCACTCTTTATGGGCTTCTTAGGCCTGGTACAAAATGATATTAAACGTGTTGTTGCTTATTCCACCTTATCGCAACTTGGTTATATGACGGTTGCCTTAGGTGCATCTGCTTATGCCGCCGGTGTATTCCACTTAATGACCCATGCTTTCTTTAAGGCATTACTCTTCTTAGGTGCCGGTTCGGTTATTATCGCCATGCATCATGAGCAGGATATGCGCAAAATGGGTGGCTTACGTAAGTACATGCCATTTACCTGGATTACATCGCTAATTGGTTCTTTGGCGTTGATCGGTACGCCGTTCTTTGCCGGTTTTTATTCAAAAGATTCTATTATATTAGCCGTACAGCAATCGCAGATAGCAGGTTCAGGTTTTGCGTACTTTGCTGTATTAGCCGGTGTCTTCATTACTGCACTCTATAGTTTCCGTATGTACTTCCTGGTTTTCCATGGTAAAGAACGTATGGATGAACATACCCGTGAACATTTACATGAGACCGATAAAGTGGTGTGGGTGCCTTTAGTGCTGCTCGCTATTCCATCCGTGTTTATTGGTGGGGCATATGTAATGGATATGGTGTTTGGTGATTTCTTTGGCGACGCTATTTTCGTTTTACCGCAACATGATGTGTTGGCTGAAGTAGGTAAAGGTGTTGATAGCTGGTTTGGCATGGGGATGCATGCCTTTGTAACAGGGCCATTTTTCTTAGCCGCAGCGGGAGTGGGTGTGGCCTGGTTCTTCTATATGAAACGTCCGGATATTCCGGAATGGTTTGAACAAAAGTTATCTTTTGTACATAAAGTGTTAGTGAATAAATATTTCGCAGATAAGTTTAATGAAGTTGTATTTGCTGCAGGTAGTGTCGGAATTGGCAAACTGTTTTGGAAAATGGGTGATGAAAAACTGATTGATGGGTTAGTTGTAAATGGTTCAGCTAAAACGGTAGGTTATATCAGTAGTATTGTTCGTCACGTCCAGACAGGTTATTTATACCATTACGCATTCGCAATGATTATTGGTTTAATTGTATTAATGGGTTTATTTGTTCTTTAACAATAAAATCATAATAAAAAAAGGTTATAAAGCATGTTTTTAGATTGGCCATTATTAAGCCTGGTTATTTGGACACCGATTATCGGTGGCCTGTTTTTGCTTGGCTTTGCAAAAAAAGATAACCCATCGAATACGCGTTTTATCGCTTTATTAATTTCTGTTTTAACGTTTGTTTTATCCATTCCACTTTATACCAGTTTTGATACCACCACTGCGTCAATGCAGTTTTCTGAGATGACGCCATGGATTAGCGCTTTTAATATCAACTACCATTTAGGTATTGATGGCATCTCCATGCCGCTGATTGTGTTAACCACATTTATGACGGTTATTGTTGTTATCGCGGGTTGGGAAGTCATTAAAGACAAAGTTGAGCAATACATGGCGGCGTTCCTGATTATGGAAGGCTTAATGGTTGGTGTGTTCTCTGCCTTAGATGCGGCGTTATTTTATGTGTTCTGGGAAGCGCTACTTATTCCAATGTTTATCGTGATCGGTATATGGGGTGGTCCTAATCGTGTTTATGCAACGATTAAATTTTTCCTTTATACCTTCTTTGGTTCAGTCTTTATGCTGATTGCTTTACTGTACATGTATTCGCAAAGTAACAGCTTTGAAATTTTAGATTATCACCAGCTTAAAATTGGTTTAACCGCACAAGTTCTTATTTTCATCGCATTCTTGTTGGCCTTTGCGGTTAAAGTACCGATGTGGCCGGTTCATACCTGGTTACCCGATGCTCACGTTGAAGCACCTACGGGTGGTTCAGTCATCCTGGCCGCGATCATGTTAAAACTGGGCGGTTATGGTTTCTTACGCTTCTCTTTACCGATCACACCAGATGCAAGTCATGAGCTTGACTGGTTAATGATTACCTTGTCATTAATCGCTGTTGTCTATATTGGTTTTGTCGCGTTAGTACAACAGGATATGAAAAAGCTAATTGCTTATTCATCGATTTCGCATATGGGCTTTGTTACCTTAGGCTTCTTTATTTCTTACCAAATCCTGGAAAATAGCGGTAACTTAAAAGGTGCAGCCTTAGGTATGGAAGGCGGCATGGTACAAATGATTTCACATGGTTTTATCTCGGGTGCCATGTTCCTCTGCGTCGGCGTGATGTATGACCGCTTACACTCACGACAAATAAAAGATTACGGTGGGGTAGTGAACCATATGCCGAAATTCGCGGCGTTCATGGTGTTTTTTGCAATGGCAAATGCTGGTCTCCCGGGTACTTCAGGTTTTGTTGGTGAGTTCATGGTTATCTTAAGTAGTTTTAAAGCCAACTTCTGGTATGCCTTCCTTGCAGCAACAACATTAATTATTGGTGCCGCGTACACCTTATGGATGGTGAAGCGTGTCATTTTCGGTAAGGTTGTTAATGATGCAGTAACAACAATGCAGGATATTAATAAACGCGAGTTTTTCTTCCTCGCAGTATTAGCCTTTACCGTTTTATTATTCGGTGTTTGGCCTGCACCTCTGGTTGAAGTCATGGATGTGACTGTCGAGAACCTGCTACAACATATTATGCAAAGCAAATTATAAGAATTTAATGAGAGTAAAGTAATGACCGCTACATTATTAACAAACTTACATCTGGCAGTACCAGAAATATTTATTCTCAGTATGGCGAGTATTATTTTGGTTGTTGATTTGTTCCTGACAGAAAAAAATCGCCACATTACCTATTTATTGTCACAAGCAACCCTGGTTATTGCTTTTGTATTAACCCTTAATTTATTCAGCGGTGAAACCTTTTATATCTTTAGCCAGACCTTCATTGCAGATCCTATGAGCTCTATTTTAAAGCTGGGTGTATATATTGCGACATTTGTTACTTTTCTTTACTCGAAAGATTACCTGATTCAACGCAATATATTCTGTGGCGAATACTTTGTACTGGGCCTGTTTGGCGTGCTTGGTATGATGATTATGATTTCAGCCAGTAGTTTCCTGACTTTATATCTTGGACTGGAATTACTGTCTCTATGTCTTTACGCGATGGTTGCCTTACAGCGTGATTCAAGTGTCGCATCCGAGTCAGCAATGAAATATTTTGTGCTCGGCGCCATTGCTTCGGGTATGTTGCTTTATGGTATGTCCATGCTATACGGCGTTACCGGCAGTCTTGATTTACAAATCGTGAGCCAACAGTTGGCATCTGTGACTGATAAAACAATTTTAGCATTTGGCCTGGTATTCATCATTGTCGGTGTTGCCTTTAAGCTGGGTGCAGTTCCTTTTCATATGTGGGTGCCGGATGTATACCAGGGTTCACCAACAGCGGTGACACTTTATATTGCGACTGCACCAAAAATCGCCGCATTTGCAATGTTGATGCGTTTACTTGTCGGTGGATTAATTGAAATTCATGCGCAATGGCAGGGAATACTGATTATTCTTGCTGTCGCATCGATGGCGATTGGTAACATTGTCGCGATTGCACAAACAAACATTAAACGTATGTTGGCTTATTCAACGATTTCACACATTGGCTTTTTAATGCTCGGTGTGCTGTCAGGTAGTCAGGAAGGCTTTGCTGCTTCGATGTTTTATACCATCACCTACGTTCTTATGTCGCTGGCGAGTTTCGGTATGATTATTATTATGAGCCGCAAAGGTTTTGAGGCTGATAAGCTGGATGACTACAAAGGTTTAAATCAGCGTAGCCCCTGGTTGGCGGTGATGATCTTGTTTATTATGTTTTCGATGGCGGGTGTGCCTCCATTTGTCGGCTTCTGGGCAAAACTGTCGGTACTTAAAGCCGTGGTTTCTGCAGATTTAATTTGGTTAGCTGCGGTTGCCGTGCTCTTCTCCATCATCGGTGCGTTCTACTACTTGCGTATTATTAAATTGATGTATTTTGATAAGCCTGAAGAGTCTCAGGATATTGAATGTGCTACAGATTTACGCTGGGTATTTACGCTTAATGCGGGCCTGATATTGCTGGTTGGTTTAATGCCAGATAGCTTGCTGGCTCTGTGTAAGCAGGTTGTTATGTCTTAGGAATATGATAATTTTGTGCCTTTTGCGAGGCATTTACTCATAATTTCAGTTAAAATAATGCCCTCAAAATGAGGGCATTTTTATGTTAAGTAGTATCATCATTATCTTTCTTATTACTGCATTTATCGCAGCCAATTTACCATGGATCAGTGAGCGCATATTTGGGATTATTGCCACTAAATCAGGTAAAAAGTCCGCCTGGCTATGCTTACTAGAGTGGTTTGTGTTGTACCTGATGATTGGCCTGGTTGCACTGGGTATTGAAAAGAAATTCACCTCTGATATTTACCCCCAAGGCTGGGAATTTTACGCCTCAACCCTTTGCTTATTCCTCGTGTTTGCCTTACCGGGCTTTATTTACCGTTTTGACTTAAAGCATTTGTTATCTCGCCCAAAACAAGCAAAAAATAGCTAAATTTGGTGCATATTGAAACGCTTTTATTCGTTTTTGCATATTTTATTACTTGCTGAATTACTTAAATAGTTCGATTTAATTGTCTTATTCATAAAGCTACTCTAAAATTGTTTGCAACTTGCAATTGTACGGGTTTTTACTAAATGCAGTTAAGACATAAGTTTTTCATTGCTATCTCCTTGTTGACGACACTTCCATTGCTGATATTGCAATTTGGGGTGGTTGAGCGCATGGAGCAAGAAGTACAAATGCGTACAGAGCATGAAATTAATGCGACTCTCGACAAAATGTCGGGAGAACTCTCTCTTATTTTAAATAACCAAAAATCCATCGCGAATGGCTTGTCTCGTGTACCCGCAGTAAAACATTTTGCGAATAGTGTGGTGCCCATAAAAGCCGCAGTATACAGTCAGCGTGCTACAGACTTAGAGCATTTCTTTTTAAATTACCAACACTCTGTGCCGAGTATTCAGGCCCTACGTTTTATTGATACTTCGGGAAAATCTTTAGTCAAAGTGAAAGAAGGTAAACCGATCGATGCCAAAAAATTCGATATAAAGAATAAACGCTCTTTTGTTGCTGATCAGTCACCCAAACACTTTTTTAAAGAGGCGATAAAGTCTGCGCACGATGGCAAAGTTGTCATGTCTGATTTTGAATTAGGCCAGGTGACTTTTGGTGAAGATTTTTGTCCTTCGATGGTTCGCTATTCTGTCCCGGTCAGAGATGAGCTTGAACAACTTCAGGGCTTACTTGTCGTTAATATGTGGGGGACACGTTTAGACTCAGCTGTTGAATCAACCATGAGTGGGTATCCGGCTAAGAGTTATATTGTTGAAATAAATAAAAATAAGTTACGTGATGGTATCTATCTTTATCACCCGGATAGTAAGAAACGATTTGCAAACCAGTTGAATACTAATTTTAGATTTACTAATGTAGTCACTGCAGAAGAATGGAAAGAAATGCAATTTCTCGATTCATTTGGTTCTTTTGTTCATGACACTGGTCGTATGTATTTTTACAAAGCCATATCGCCTTTTCAAAATCGCGATACTAAGTGGTTGTTACTCATAGAAGCCGAGAGTGGACAAATCTTTCAGTCAGTTAATAATATGCGTCGTTCTATCTGGATGCTGGTTGGGAGTCTTGTTTTCATTAGTTTACTTCTTGCTGTCTGGGCATCAGGTCGTTTAACTGGTCCGGTTCACCGGCTCGCTGAAATTATTAATAAATATGCAGATGGAGAACGAGGAGTACGTTACCAGGGGGCTGTAAATGATGAAGTTGGCTTAGCGGGACGCGCCTTTAATTATTTAACTACCACCCTGGAACAAACTGAAAAAGAGCGGGAAAGCGCTGTACGTGCTGCCTGCCAGTCAGAACGTTTAGCCGCATTAGGTCAAATGGCGGCAGGCATTGGTCATGAAATTAATAACCCGTTAATGAATATTATGTCCTTAGCGACTTTAGTCGAAGAGTCGTTGGCTGATGGACATGAAAGTACAAAGAACGATTTACATTTGTTGCGTAAAGAAGGGCAACGATGTGCGAGGATTATTCAGGGCATTTTAAATTTTGCCCGTGAAAATGAGCCAAGTTATGAAGCGTTTAATCTATCTGAACTCATTGAAGAAACCTTAGAATTATTAGCCCATCGAATTGAATCAGCTAATATTAATTTAGTGACTAATATTGAAAAAGATTTAATGATGGAAGGCGATTCTGGCATGTTACAACAGGTGCTTGTTAACGTGATATTAAATGCGATACAGGCATCTTCTGCTAAAGCAGCCATAATCGTTAATGCTAAACAACAAAAAGAAAAACTGAGTGTTGATATTATTGATGAAGGAACCGGGATTAAAGGGCATGATTTCTCCAAAATCTTTGATCCTTTCTTTACTACGAAATCTGAAGGCGAGGGCACAGGCCTGGGCCTCTCAGTTAGCTATGGCATTATTAAACATCATGGTGGCAGTATTTCAATTGAGAATATGAAAGACGCAGGGGTGAAAGTTAATATTACCTTACCGGTAAAAGGAACGGTTGAAAATAAAGAGTTGGATTATCTGGAGGCAAGGAATGTCGGATAAACAGACAAAAATCATGTTTGTTGATGATGACCTGGTAACTGGGCGGGTTATGAAACGAAACTGTGATAATGCAAATTACAGCTGTACCGTATTTCAAAGTGGACATGATTGTATCAATGCGTTTAAAAAATCAGCTGCAGATATAGTGATAACTGATTTACGCATGCCTGGTATGAATGGTTTTGAATTGTTGTCTGAATTGCGTGCAATTGATGAAAATGTACCTGTGTTAGTGATGACAGGTTATTCCTCTGTTGAAAATGCGGTAGAAGCCATGAAACGAGGTGCGACGGATTTTATAAAAAAACCGTTTGATTTTACAGAGTTAAAACTCATGTTAGATCGCACCATGAAAGGCGTACAGCTTAAGAATGAAAATAAATTATTAAAACGCCGCCTCGATAAGCAACGCAACCGCTATGGCATGATCGGTGATACACCGGTTATGCGTTCGTTATTTAATACGATAGAAAAAGTCACGGATGTAAATTGTAATGTCGTTATAACCGGTGAATCAGGTACAGGAAAAGAACTGGTAGCACGCGCCTTACATGATTACAGTTCGCGTAAAGAGGCTCCTTTTGTCACGGTTGACTGTGGCGCCTTAAATGAAAACATGCTCGAGAGTGAATTGTTTGGCCATGAGAAAAATGCTTTTTCTGGTGCGGAACAACGGCAACAAGGATTAATGGAGCAAGCCAGTGGAGGAACATTATTCCTCGATGAAATTTGTAATATCTCTGATGCAATGCAAATTAAACTCATGCGCACGATTGAAACAAATAAAATAACTCGCATCGGCAGTTCAGATGAGATTCCTATTGATGTTCGTATACTTGCTGCGAGTAACCGTAACCTGGAGCAAGCCATTGAGAATGGCGAGTTACGACATGATTTTTATCACCGCCTAAACGTCGTCAATATTTATGTGCCTACCCTGGCCGAGCGCAGGGAAGATATCCCCGCCCTGGTTGAACAGTTTGTGCAGGAGTTTGCTGAACACTACAATCGTGATATCAAAGGTTACGATGCCGCGTCGTTGAGTTTGCTATGTGAGGCCAGCTGGGCAGGAAATGTTCGTGAATTACGAAATATTATAGAACGTGAGGTCATTCTTTCGGAAGACAAGATATTACATTGGCAAGGTGCAGATGCTTCAGATTTGACCGATGAGAATGGTGCTTTAATTAATTTTTCTGATAATAACTTGATGTCGCTGGAGCGGCTCGAAGAAGAATATATCAATCATGTTCTACGTTGTTTTAAAGGCAAAAAGACCAAGGCAGCGAAGACATTGGGGATTGATAAGACAACATTGTGGCGTAAATTAAGACGTTACGATATCACAGAAGAAACAAGCAAAGATTAGTGTTTTTTGAAAAATAATGGTGCAGATTGCAGCGTTAGGTGAAATTTAGTTGCACGAAATTGAGATCTACATATAGTTAGTTAAATGAATTATGAAGAAATACTACAAACTTACAAAATAAGTAAGGGTAATATTTCTGATAATGCAAAGCCTTCCGTCAGTGAAGGGTGTATAAATGTATGGAGGAGTCCACAAATGAAAAAAGGTATTATTTTAGCGGCATCACTATTAAGCCTGGCAGCGACATCAGCTTTTGCAGCAGGTCCTGCTAAAGACGGTAAAGCAAAAAATGGTTACTTAAAATCAAAAGTTGTATACCACATTAACAACATTCACACCGCAACGGGTGCTTTACGTAATGTAAAAAACCATCTGAATGCTGTTGGCGACAAAAACATCGAATTAATCGTTGTCACACATAGCTCGGGTGCTTTTGCTATGGTTGACGGTTCAATGGGTAAGAAAAACAAAAAAACCGGTAAAGTTTATAACTTTAACGATACTATCGCTGGTTTAGCTAACCGTGGTGTTAAGTTCACCATTTGTGCTAACACTATCCGTGGTAAGAAAATCAACAAAAACTTAATCAACGAAAATGCTGAAGTTATTCCTTCAGGCGTTGCTGAAGTTGCCTTCTTACAACAAAAAGGTTACATGTACGTTAAGCCTTAAGGTTTAATTGTCACTGTACAGAGAACGGGTGTTTCGGCACCCGTTTTTTTTTCGGTAGGTTTCTATGGGGTAAAAAAAAAGCCTAACTTATTGAAAAAGTTAGGCTTTTTTAGAAATTTTGGTAGCGGGGGCTGGATTTGAACCAACGACCTTCGGGTTATGAGCCCGACGAGCTACCGAGCTGCTCCACCCCGCAATCGATGGCGCATTCTACGGCATTTACCGGAGTATTAGCAAGCATTAATGCGAATTATCTGTAAATTAGCATGGCAAAATGCACCAAAATTGGGTGCAAAAATCCTAACTTTTTGAAATATTAGACTGAATCAAGACTCACTAATAATTTCACGCTACAATTACCTTAGTTGCAAAATATAAATTGCATTTTGCATATAAAACTGAGTTTTGTTATTTGTGAGTACAATAAAGTCGTGATTTTGTTGTCTTTTAAATAGCTGCAACTTTTACATAAAAATAAACACTGTCCGAATTTGAAAACGGACTGTTTTAAGGAGTCTTATTGATGGATACCACGCGTCGAATTATTCTCAAAGCGACTATGGCTGCGGGTACGCTTGCTGTTGCAGCTGGGGCGAATCTATTAACACCAAGTACAGTTTTGGCGGCCTGGCCAGCTAAAGCTTTTAAAGCCAAGAAAATGGATGAAGCAATGAACGCCATTTCTGGTAAAGCAAAACCAGCTCCAAGTGGTGATATCACGGTGAAAGCACCGGATATTGCTGAAAACGGGGCCGTTGTTTCAGTTGAAGTTAAAACAACATTACCTAAAGTAGAAAGTATTTCCATTTATGTTCCAGCGAACGCTTTCCCACTATCTGCGAGTTACATTTTATCTAATCAAATGGAAACTGCGATTACAGGCCGTATCAAAATGGCTAAAACTGCAGATGTTGTTGCTGTTGTTAAGTCGAATGGTAAGCTTTATACCGCTAAAAAAGGCGTTAAAGTGACCTTAGGTGGTTGTGGCGGTTAATCGTTGTTTAACATTATTATTGATTAAAGAATTTACTGAAGGACATTATCATGGCTAGAAAGATGAAAATTCGTGCTTGGGATAACGGTAAGAACACGTCGATTAAAGCGATTATCTTCCACCCAATGGAAACAGGTTTACGTAAAGATAAAAAAACAGGTAAAAAGATTCCTGGACATTACATTACAGAAGTTAACTGTGAGCATAATGGAAAAAACATACTCACCTGCCTCTGGGGACCGGGTGTCTCAAAAAATCCTTTTCTTGCGTTTAGTTTCAATGGCGCAAAAAAAGGTGACAGCGTTAAAATAAGCTGGGTTGATAACCAGGGTGGTAAAGGTGGTTCAACTGCAAAAATTGGCTAGTTAATCACTTAATTTACACTGCTGAAAAAGGCGCACTTAGTGCGCCTTTTTTATTGCCTGCCGATAAATAATACTCCTCAGCTTCTTGTGCTACTTGTAAAAAGTGAACTGGTACACAAAATTTGTCTGATAGCCTGAAATATTTAGCATTATTAGGGACATAGCTTTAGATATTTCATAAATTGTCGATAAGTTCTATGTATTAAAAGGTATACAGTGATAGCCTGATTGTTGGCTATATCATGATGTGTCTTAATCGATAAGTGAATTTCTATGATGAAAAAAATTATTACAGTATGCAGCGCATTGATTTTATTGACCCCATTAACTTGTTGGTCAGCTGGAATGTCCAGGGAACAGATTAAAGGGCTTGATGAGCAGGTACAGGAAATTAAAAAAGATGTACTGGCTATCTCAGCAGAGCTTCAACTATTAGAAGAAAAGTTACTCTATCCCTCTACCAGCCAGGTTTCACTTTTTGTTTCAGTGGCCAAAGGTAGTAACTACATTCCAGACGCGATGCAAATAAAGCTTAATGGAAAAAAAGTGGCTCATCATATTTATAGTTTTAAAGAAGTTAATGCTATGAGTCGTGGTGGTGTGCAGCGGATTTATACCGGAAATATTCGCGGTGGTGAACATCGATTGGATATCAGTGTTATTGGAAAAAGTAGTGGCAGTAAGTCTAAACAACAAACAACATATACTTTGAATAAAGGTGTTGGCCCCAAATTAGTTGAAATTAATTTAGGTACTGCAATCACAATAAAAGATCGATAAGTTTTGAATACAAAAGTTTTCATATTATTAGCTGTCTTCGTTTCCAGTTCAGTAATAGCGAAAGATAGCGCTGATGTTAAAAAAGATCTCTTTTTTAGCGAGGGCTTATATTATGCTTATCAAGAGCAGTATTTTGATGCGATTAGTAAAATAGATGCTGAGCTGGGTCAATACTATGGTCTGGATGAACCTGAACTTAATTCACTTCATTTTTATTTGAATCATGCCGAGTTTTCTATTGGTGATTTTGAGCTTTATTACCGTATGCATAACCGGGCTGGTCGAGCCATTAAGTCGGTACTTGAAGGAAATGTCGAAGATGTTATCAGAAATGATGCTGCTTACCGTCTTGCAAAAATTTATCATCAGAAACAGCAACCCATCAACGCCTTGCATACCATACAGCGTATTAAAGGCGAAGTAGCCGAAAAAATAAAATACGACCTGGAGCTATTAAAAGCACAAATCTATATTTCGAACGCTAAATTTACAGATGCTATTGAAGTACTTGAAAGTATAGAAAGTGAAACAGCAGTTGCCGGATATGCCAGTTATAACCTGGCTATTGCCTATATCGGTAATAATGAAACCGCTAAGGGAATCTTACAACTTGATCGGGCAGGGCAGGTTAACTCATCAGATAAAGCTGTATTAGCCATGCGGGACAAGGCCAACCTTGCGCTTGGTTATAAATTAATGGAAAACAAGCAACCTGAACGTGCCGCAAAATATTTTGAGCGCATCCGGTTAGATGGACCATTTTCAAACAGGGCGTTACTGGGGTCCGGTTGGGCAGCGGTTGCAGCCGAAAAATTTAAACAGGCTATCGTGCCGTGGAGCATACTTGCCAAACGAAACGTAACCAATCAATCGGTACAGGAAGTGTTGCTAGGTTTACCTTTTGCTTATGGCAAACTTGAGGCACATGGCAAGGCTGCTGTTTTATATGGCAAAGCGCTGGATATATATAGCAAAGAGTTAGCAAATCTGGATAATTCAATTAAATCTATCCGTGAAGGCAAGTTTCTGGAAGCTGTTGTACGTGAAGAATTTAGAAAAGATAAAAACTGGTTGATTAATTTACGTAATTTACCTGATGCTCCTGAAACACATTATCTCATGCAATTGTTGGCATCGAATGATTTCCAGGAATCTTTAAAGAATTATTTTGACCTGGATGATCTTGGGAAAAAAATTAAATCATGGGATGGACACCTGGATTCTTATACTGAGGTGATCGGACACCGCCGTAATTATTACACCCCGTTGTTTCCACCTATGCAGGAAAAATTTCGTTTACTCGATTCCAGAATGAAACTTCGTTTGGCTCAGCGTAAAAAAATTGCTGACAGGCTAAATAAAATGTTGATAGCCCCAAGACCGGATTACCTGGCTAAAGTTAATGAACGAATAGCGCTTAATAATATTTATGGAATAGAAAAAAAATATAAAACGGGTAAAAACTCTTCCTCTGATATTGATGATCGGATTAGTCGCTTAAAAGGTGTGATTCAATGGAATATTGAAACCGAGTACCAGGACAGGTTTACTGAGGCAGACAAAAATCTGCGTGCATTGAATGAGCACATTGAAGAACTGGACAGGAAATACCGTTCATTTGTCAGAACACGCCAGGCGGCGACTCAAAGTTTTATTGGTTATGATGATCAAATTCGCCAGTTAAAAAATCGTATTCGTTTTGCCAGTGAAAAAATTGAATTACTACTGGCCAGGCAGGGACATTTCCTGGAACAGATGTCGATTAGTGAACTCGAGAACAGGCGTAAGCGAATTGAAGCATTACAAATAAAAGCCCGCTTCTCGGTGGCTGAAAGTTATGATCGAGCGGTTAAGAAACAACAAAATTTAGAATTGGAAAAACAAAAACAGGAGTCATTAAAAAATAAACCGGAAAGTAAACCAGCTTCTGAAAAAGACAAGCCTGAAGGTAATAAATAATGCAGTTTAAATTATTAATACTATTACCTGTCGTTTTAATTATTAATGCCTGCGCAATTTCTGAGCAGGGAACGATTGCTGACTTACGGGATGTTGATGTCGAAATAGTAGATACTCGTATTGATGGTGGTCTTGAAAAGGCCATGAAAAGTTATCAAAAATTTCTTGAGCAAACCCCGGAGTCAGCCAGAACTCCGGATGCGATACGCCGTTTAGCTGATCTGAATATCGAAAAAGAATACGGTGTTGTAGAGGAAACTAAACCCGTTAAACCTACAGCAACTAAAGAAATTGTAAAACCTGCCAAACAATCTGTTGTAGCCGCGGTAGGGAAATCCAAATCTAAATCCAAGCCAGAAGATAAACCAAATAAAATTGCTAATGTTAAATCTGAATCGGTTAAACAGTTTGAGAAGCGTGCTGCAGGTAAGGAAAAAATAAAAGCCGCGAAAAGCTCAGGTGTTATTCCTTTACCTAAAGGCGCAAATATCGATGATTTACAAACCGCCGGTGCAAAAAAAGCGATTCGGTTGTATAAAAAATTACTGAAAAAGTTTCCATTATACGAGCATAAAGACCAGGTTCTATACCAGCTTTCACGGGCCTATGAAGAAATCGGCCAGGTTGAAGCAGCAATGAAAGTGATGAACCAGCTTGTCCGGAAATATCCCGCTTCTCGTCATTTTCCGGAAGTACAGTTCAGGCGAGCTGAGTATTATTTTACCCGTAAAAAGTATCTGGATGCTGAAGATGCCTATAAATCAATTATTAAAATAGGTAAGGGTACTGAATTTTATGAATTGGCTTTATATAAACAAGGCTGGACATTTTATAAACAGGACCTGTATGAAGATGGGCTCAATCATTTTATTGCTTTACTCGACTTAAAAGTCAGTATTGGTTATGACTTTGCGCAGACAGATGACAAAGCTGAAAAGAAACGGATGGATGACACTTTTCGTGTTATCAGTCTGAGTTTTTCAAACCTGGGTGGAGCGGATACGGTTATTTCTTACTTTAAGAAAATTGGTTCAAAAAGTTATGAAAGCGATATTTATAGTTTCTTAGCAGAATTTTACCTGGATAAACGGCGTTATAGTGATGCGGCATTAACCTATAAAGCCTTTATTGATAATAACCAGTATCACAAGCTCGCGCCACATTTTAGTATGCGAATGATAGAAATTTACCATAAAGGTAATTTCCCCAAGCTGGTTATCGAGGCTAAAAAACATTATGCCTCGTCTTATGGTGTGAATAAGGATTACTGGAAATATTATAATATTAAAGAACATCCCCAGGTTGTTAAATTCTTAAAAACTAATATTATTGATTTAGCTAATCATTACCATGCTATTTACCAGGATCCTCGCTATCTTGCAAAAAAGAAGAAAAACTTTCAGGATGCCTCATACTGGTATAAAGAATTTTTGCGTTCTTTTCCTAAGGATCTGCAGTCACCTGAAATCAATTACTTACTGGCAGATTTATACCTGGAGAATAAAAATTATTTAGATGCGGCTAAGGAGTATGAGAAAACAGCTTATAAATATCCTGTTAATAAGAAATCATCGAAAGCCGGTTACGCTGCGGTTTATGCATACCGTGAACACCTGAAAAGGGTACCTCAACATCAGAAAAGAAGAATTAAACGTGAAGTTATACGCACATCATTAACGTTTGTTGATGTCTTTCCAAAGCATGACAAAGCAGCTGTTATTCTTACTGCAGCCGCAGATAACTTGTATGAAATGAAAGATTTTCAACCGGCTATTAATACGGCTCATCAATTAATAAAGCAATACCCAAAATCTAAGCTGTCACTGCGTCGTTCTGCATGGTTAGTCATCGCGTATTCATCATTTGATATTCTAAAATATAAAGATTCTGAATTGGCCTATTTACAAGTGTTAAATATGCCGAGTAAAAATAAAAAAACACGTAAAAAACTGGTAGAAAATTTAGCTGCTGCTGTTTATAAACAAGGTGAAGCTGCTAATAAACTATCGAAATATAAATTGGCTGCTGAACATTTTCTTAGAATACGTCAATTAGCACCAGGCTCTAAAATTCTCTCAACGGCTGAATATGATGCAGCGACCGCACTGATTAAACTTAAAGACTGGCCTAAAGCGGCAGAGGTTTTATTGACGTTCAGAAAAAACTATCCCAAGCATAAGCTTCAGGCTGAAGTCACTAAGAAAATTGCCTATGTATACCGGGAAGATAAACAGTATTTACAGGCGGCTAAAGAGTTTGAACGCATTTTCGCACAGGCTAAAACCCGGCAAATACAGCGTGAGTCTTTACAAATTGCAGCAGAGTTATATAAAAAAATACCGGATCAAAAAAATACATTACGTATTTATAAACGCTACGTAAGATATTTCCCTAAACCGTTGGAAGAAGCGCTTGAAATACACAGTAATATTGCAAAGATATATAAGGATAATAACGAACATAAGAAACACCTGAAAACGCTTAAATATATTATCAAAGCCGATGCAAAAGCAGGATCGGCTCGCACCGAGCGCACTCGTTACCTTGCTGGGATTGCCTCATTATCAATTATCGAACCCATCTATGATGAATTTGTTGCAATTAAACTCAACCGTCCGTTTAAACGTAATTTAAAGAAAAAGCAAAAGAAGCTGAAACGTAATATTCGTAAATATAATAAGCTGGTTGATTACCATGTCGGAGATGTCACTGCTGCTGCTACGTATTACATTGCAGAAACTTACTATCATTTTAGTCGAGCATTATTGGAGTCAGAGCGCCCAAAAAACCTAAACGAGCTGGAATTGGAACAATATAATTTAATTCTTGAAGATCAGGCTTATCCATTTGAAGAAAAGGGTATCAATATTCACAAGAAAAATATCGAACTGCTTTCTGCTGGTGTTTATAGTCAGTGGATAGAGAAAAGTTTGGCTAAATTGGCTGTTTTGGTGCCAGGTCGTTATGCCAAGCATGAATTAAGTACTGGTGTCATCGATACGATCATGGAATACGAATATGAGGTGGATGATGTCAGTTCACCACCAGCTGCTGTGGTTTCACAAAATGAGCAATTGAAGTCTGAATCAGAGCTAGCCTCAGAACAAAAACAAGACTCAAATACAAGCAATTAGATGAGCTATGATCGTTTAAATAACCATGGAAAGATAATGGTTACTGGTAACAAACGACTGGATTTTACTAAAGTGACAGCTGGTTCACAGTAGTGAATTTATTGACTAAAGCTATTTCTTATATAACCGAAATATAAGGTATAAGTGAGTTGTTATTAGACCTTAAATTTAGTGACTTATTTCTCATAATAGCAATAAAAACAATAGTTTAGGATTTATTGTTAATAAATAGGATAAACTAGAGTATTACGATAGCCCTTAGTTGGGATTGTGTTTGAAAATTAAAGTGTATGTTTATTACAAATTTCTCTAATTATAAGAAGTATATTGCCGTGTTATTTGCAGCTTTTCTGACGGCTTGTGCTACTACGTCTGGCAATAAAGCCGTTGTAATTGACAGCGACGATATTGTCATATCTGAAGAGTATGGAATTGATACCGATTTGCGTGAGAAATTTGAGCAGGCTGTTCAGCTAATTAAGGATAATAAGTATAAGCCCGCTATTGAATTATTAGTTAAGGTGACAGATAAAACCGATAAGCATAGTGCGCCTTATATTAATCTTGCGATTGCTTATTCAGAATCAGGAAATATACAACAGGCAGAAAAAATTTTATTAAGAGCGATTAAAATTAATCCGCAACACCCGGTCACTAACAACGAGCTTGGTTTACTTTATCGTAAAACAGGACGCTTTTCAGATGCAAAGAAAACGTATGAAAAAATAGTCAAAAGGTATCCCCAGTTTTTACCTGCAAGAAAAAATTTAGGTATTTTATGTGATCTATTTATGGCTGATCTGGGTTGTGCTATTTCTCACTATGAAACTTTTCTACAGTATCAGCCCAATGATAAAGAAGTAAAAATCTGGCTGGCTGATTTAAAAAGCAGGGCAGGGAAATAATGATGTTGTTAAAGAAAATACTATTAATAACAATTTTTACTTTTGTTGCAAGCCATATAAGTTATGCAGAAAAAAAGAAAACTGATCAGGCTAAAACCTTATCAGGTATATCAATTATTGGTAATAAAGATGCACCTAAATCTTTGTATATCGTTCCCTGGCGTAGTTCAGATTTAGGATTCGAAACAGATTTAAATTCAAGCCTTCTTAACGAAGGCCTTCATCCTGTTGACAAGGATGTTTTTATTCGCGAGCTGAATTTCTATGAAATCAGTACAGATAAATAATTAACATAATTAAAAGTGTAGGTATGAGGTAATAGTTTATGGGTTTTCTATATTCGATAGTGGAATTTATTCAGGCCGGGGGTGCATTTATGTATCCCATTCTTATTGTTTTTGCTGTTGGTGGTGCGATTGCAGTAGAACGTATTGTCGTTTTAGCTGCTACCCGAGGGAAAAACAGAAAAATGTGGGATAAGTTACATCCTGTGATGGTTGAAGGTGATTTTGACCAGGCACGTTCTATGACAAGTGAAGATGAATCTTTTCTTAGTCAGCTTTTAGGTATGGGCCTGGCACGAGAAGGTGCGGTACGGCGTCGTGATGATATTGAAATTGCGATGGAAGAAAGCATGATGGAAATTATCCCACAACTTGAGAAACGCACTCCTTATGTTGCCTTGTTTGCAAATATATCAACTTTACTTGGGTTACTCGGTACTATCATGGGTTTGATCGAAGCATTTACCGCGGTGGCCAATGCCAACCCGGCAGAAAAAGCGGACTTATTATCTGCCAGTATCTCGGTTGCGATGAATACCACAGCATTTGGCTTGATGGCTGCTATCCCACTTTTAATAACTCACACTTACTTAACTTCTAAAACCGGTGAAATTATTGATAGTTTAGAGATGGCATCGGTTAAAACATTAAATATTATTTCTGAATCAGCTAAACGTCAGGGATAAATATAATGTCTAGACGACATCACTATAGAAGAAAAGATAAAGAAGTTCCTGAGCTTGATATCACTACCTTTTTAAATTTAATGGTGGTATTGATTCCCTTTCTTTTAATTTCAGCAGTATTTTCACGAGTCACTGTTCTTGAACTTGATGTGCCTACCGGTGCTGGTGGAGCACAGGAAAAACCAAAGTTAACACTTGAAGTTATTGTGCGTAAAAAAGGAATTGAAATAGGTAATGGTAAAGGTGTAGTTGCCAGTATGAAAAAAGTGGATGGGAAGTATGATATTCCAACTTTATCTAAATACTTGCAAAAAATTAAAAAGAACTACCCGGATAAAACAGACGCGACTGTTTTAATGGAACCTAATCTTGAGTATGAATACCTGGTGCTTGTGATGGATGCTGTGCGTAGCGCAGAAAAAATACCAGAACGTCCTTTGCTTGATATGGAAATAAAACCAAACACTCCTCCGGAGAAAGTCGTTTTGTTTACAGATATTTCAGTTGGAGACGCACCATAATGCATAATTCACGGCGCATGAAACGTATGGGGCGCAGTAAAAAGAAAGTTGCCGGGTTAAGCCTGGTATCCCTGATGGATGTATTTACTATCCTGGTGTTTTTCCTGTTAACGAACTCATCTTCAAATGAAGTGTTATCAAACCCAAAAGAAATAAACCTGCCTGACTCTGTGGTTGAGTCAAAACCTCGTGAAACACTTGTTGTTTTTGTGTCTTCGACGGTCGTTATGTTACAGGGCGAACCCATCATGAAAACTGAAGATTTGTTAAAAACAAAACAGGATGTGGTTGCAACTTTAAGAGCGAAATTAATAGAGCAAAAAAAGAAAGTTATTGGCGTAAGCACCAAGGCAGTAGCTGAAAGTAAAGAGGTAACGGTACTGGCAGATAAAAAAATTCCTTTTAAATATCTAAAGAAAATCATGTCGACATGTACTAGCGCAGGCTATGGGAAAATTTCTTTAGCTGTAATTCAAAAAGCATCTCAGGGTTAAGGATTAGATTGTGAACTCTGCCGTTTATTCTGAACAGAATAAAATATTAATTAAAATTGATGAAGCGGAACAACGCCGTAATAAATTAAAAGAAGAGTTATCGCGTGTTTCTCGCGAATTGAATAATATTACTGAGCAGACTTCTGTGTATTCTCATTTAGAAGAAGTCAGCATGCAACTTGAGAAGTTGCATGAATTAGGTGGCGGAAAACTATTTTGGGAAGATAAATATACTACTGAAACTGAGTTGCTTGAGCACATTAGAGGTTTGCGTAGTAAAGCGAAAACATTTACCGACAAAGTTGATGTTGTTCGTGAAAAAAGAGATGTCTTGGAAAAAAAGCTCCAGGATGCCGCTTATGAAGTTGGTTATTTAAAAGAAGAGCTTGAGATTGAAAAACATAATCAGGCTGAAAGTAAGCATGATTTTGTAATAAACAGAGATTTTCAACCGGTTCCTTATCGTGCAGTGGTTATGCCCTGGACGAATAAGGGCGAAGATGAAAAACGATTTAGAAAATATTTACTACTTGCGTTCTTATACTGTGCCTTAGTTATATTGATTGTTCCCTATATTGATATCCCAATACCTGATAAAGAAGAAGAGGTAAAGGTTCCGGAACGAATTGCGAAGTTTATTAAGAAACAGCAGCCTAAGCCTAAGCCAAAGAAAAAAGCACAAATTGCAGAGAAAAAGAAACCGTCTAAAGAGGAAACTAAAAAGGCGCGTAAGAAAGCTGAAAAATCAGGACTATTGGCTTTCAAAAATAACTTTGCCGATCTTATTGATGATTCCAGTGAAGCCAAGCTAGGGGCGAATGCGAAATTATCTAAACAGGGATCACAGGCAAAATCAACGTCGCGTTCTTTGGTTCTGGCTCAAGCTCAATCCGGGAGTGGTGGTATCAAATCCTCATCATTGAGTCGTGATGTTGGCGGTGCTGGTGGTAATATTGGTGCGGTTAAATTTTCACGGGTAAGCAGTGCTATCGGTACTGCAGCAGCGGATGATCGGCCGCTCAGCTCAGGTCCGGGACCATCGCGTACCGATGAAGAAATACAAATTGTCTTTGATCGCTACAAAGCGACGCTTTATCGTATCTACAATCGAGAACTGCGTAAAAACCCGACCTTGCGAGGCAAAATGGTATTACGCATAACGATATTGCCAAACGGTAAGGTATCAAACTGTAAGGTTGAATCGACGGATCTAGACTCAGCCCTGTTATCGAAAAAGATTGTGGAAAGGGTAAAACGTTTCAATTTTGGAGCGAAAAAAGGTGTGCCGAAAGTGACGATTTTGTACCCGATCGACTTCTTGCCAGCCTCATAAATGTGAACGATGTCATATTATAAATATGTGTATTTGATTATTATTTCACCACATCGCTTGCTGCGAAATGTACTGTGCGGAAAGTCGAGTTTGCCTCATTGCTGGGGCAAAGCAAGATGTGCCGGAAGTCACAATCTCCACTAAATGACCATCTTATCAGCACTATAATGTGACCAATATCAGAGTTAAAGTACTGATTTAGATATAAAATTATCTATATTATCAGTAACTAATGCAATTTATGAGCGATCTGCAAAAGCCTCTCTCGCGACTACTAAAAATGATTTGTATCGTTGTGGGCCTCGCGATGCCAATCGAAACGTTATTCGCTCATAACATCAATTGCAACAGCAATCCCGACAATATCTCGGGCATTATTTCTTACAATACCAGCGGTTCAAATAACACCTATTGTGAATTATGCGGTATTGGCCAGGTTCGAATCGTCGTCACTAATCCCACCCATGAAGACATGGCTGATTTCACTATCCGGCATGTTTTCGATTCGAACGAACTCGAATACGTACCTGGTACAACCAATGGCGGCGCTGATGGTGATCCGGATATTACCGGCGGTGGAACAATACTCACCTGGACCTCAGCCGAGGTTGCTGCACTGGCTCAAATCGATGGTGCAAATAATCACTCATACAACACGGTTGAAATTGTCTTCAATGTCCGTAGCCGGGCTGGTACGGAAGAGAACCTGGTCAATATCGATCGCGATATCCAGGGCTTTGCAGATTTTAGATTTTGTCCGCTAGATACAAACACGAATGGTTCTGTTCAAACTAATAAATTTCCCTTACCGATTAATGAACCTGTTCCTTCGGTTACTAAACTTGGTCGTAATATCGACGCAGCACAAGGTGCATATACATCGACTGTCTACGGCAATATTGCTGATGATGTGATCTGGCGCATTCGAATTTCAAATAGCGGCATTGTAGATATGCAGGACGTCATCTTTGATGACCTGATGCAAAATGGTAATTTCCAGATCAATTATGCATGTCCGACTGAAGGAGAAGCATTAACGATTGCCAATGCCAACGGGGCAGGGCCGGTTGGTGATTGTATTAACTCAAGTAACACAATAAATAACTTTCAACTTGATAACGATTTTAGTGATGCCTCATCACTTGAGACCGATGTACCGGCTGGTGGGTCAACGGATATCTTTCTAGTTGGTAAGATAACAAACTCATGTACAGCTAACAGAACCAATACAGTCAGTGGAGTAGAGTGGGGCTGTGAAGTGGATTCACCGGATGGTGGCATTACCCAAACATCAACCGGTGCTACAGCAGGAACTTCTACAACAACATTAAGCTCACTGGTTAATAATAATAACCTGCAAATTACTCGCGCATTAACAGGTTTGAATACCAATCAACCTGTGGGTAGCCGTGGTTTAATGACAATTACTATACGTAACCTGTCAGGGGGTAGTGTTAAAAACCTGGTATTAAAAAATACCTTACCATCAGAATATGTCGTTGATTCTACTTTTGATCCCACCTTAACCATGAATTATGCCTATGGTAATTTTGATGGGCGAATTGATGGAATGACGGTAGAGATGGAGGATGCCTC
This sequence comes from uncultured Ectothiorhodospiraceae bacterium, assembly GCA_947258695.1. GTDB lineage: Bacteria > Pseudomonadota > Gammaproteobacteria > UBA6429 > Thiohalophilaceae > JAGLTQ01. The sequence goes on from CAMYJG010000008.1 coordinate 61,539, forward strand.
AAATAATATCGTAGCAGTACCGCCTGCCGATCCACTTGATTATAAAATACCGGTATTTACTTTAACCAGTACAACTCGAAACGTGATTGATGGAGGAACTCCGGGTACTGATCAGTTTAATGTATTAAGACATGGTGATGTCGCTGTTATTCGATTTAGGGTGGTGATGATTCAGCCTGATCACTTTGATTTAGTAGCTGATTTAGATACGACACCAGAAGAAATTGGAAATACTTTTGATCCTGATAATGTTCATAACACCGTCGGGGATCAATTAAGCAATACGCTTGAAGTTGACTTTGAAGATTTTTGTACCGGACCACAGTCACTCGTTTTTAATGACCCCTTTAATGCAAATCCTGAGGATTTGGATATATCAATAGAAGGTGGTTCAATTTTTATCTTGACCAATGATGAGAATCAACGTTTACCATTACGGGTAAGATTGACGAACAATGGTGGTCACTATGCGGATGACTATACGGCTTACGTTACTTTTGGTTCCACCATGGAAGTTGTTGCGGCACCCAATAATTGTACCAGGTTAGCTAAACCACCAAATCCTGCAATTTTAGAGGTATGGGATGCTCCTGCTGATTTACCGGCATCAGCACAAATATATGAATGTTTAAGTACAGATTTTGGAACGATTGGGCCAAATGGCACGTTTATCGATTTTGATTTTGAAGTGGTAAAAGTCAGGCCGACTGATCCCGATTATACAAATAGAATAGATGAAGATGATCTCTCGTTTCGAGCAGATGTTATCGGTGAAGTTCGGCAAAGTGATAACACTTTAACAGGTAGTGGTCCTTTATTAATTTTTCCAACAGTACCTACTACACCTGCAGTTCAAATTAATAGTCGTGCTAATAACTATTCACTTGATGCGGTACGTGCAAAAGTGATCGGATTTAATCTGACAAAAGCACAAGCTGCTCCTGGCTATTGTTCTGAGAATAATTCACCACTTCCTGCTTTACCCGATACGTTGGTTCAAATTGGTGAAGAGTGTACCTTCCATATCGAAACCGGTGGTTGGTTTGGTTTCCAGACACCAGGGTTTATCTATATCGCGGTAGAAGATGTACAGGTTATTGACCAAATCCCGGATGGCCAGGCTTATATCTCTTCAACCGATCCCACTTTAACCAGTGATATCGAAATTCAAGGCATTAATTTAAACACACCTCCAACCCCACCTGCACCTAATGAAGGATTTTTCGACTGGACATTTAACCAGGTAGTTCGCATTACGGAAAGAGATAAATGGTTCAGGGTAGATGCGACAACACGGATACTTAATGATCCTGATGATGTTCGTGCAGCCCCGAATGTACATGCGGCAACCAGTAGTAATGTACTATTATCAACTTTTACTGCTATTTTTGATGATGGCAGTGGAGAAGTTCCTGTTCCTTTGGATGATAATGTAGTTGGGTATCCAGATCCGCCTATACGTACTGTTGATCTAACGGTCACAGAACCAAGAATTATTGTAACCAAAGAAGCGTGTAATGAAACGCTGAGTATTGCTGCGAACGCGGCCAATAGTGGCGCAAACTGTACTCCCTTTTCTTCAACTTTACCGGCAGCAAATGGCGGTGATACTCAGGATACTTATGTATTTCGTATTCGAGTTGAAAATGAGTTAGATAGTGGTTCTCCTAATACTGTACGTGCACCGGCGTATAACGTGGTTGTTACAGACACACTTGATGACAGTGATTTAATGTTAGTCATCCCGTTTAACTCAGGTGGTGATGATGGTTTAGATAACGATGGCGATGGTAGTACTGATGAAGTTGGTGCAGGTTTGGAAGGTAGTATTAGTAATAATGTATTAACACCACTAGCACCAGACCCTGCTGTAATAACATTTTCACACTCGCACAGTACCGCGTTAGAAAAAATCAATCCAGGCGGTGTTGTTAACCTGTATTACAAAGTTGATCCTGATGATGAAGTTGCACCATTGCAAATACTCACCAATAACGTTTCAGTGACTTATGATAGTTTGGCCGGACAATCTGGTAATCAAACTGAACCAGCACCACTGG
>CAMYJG010000009.1 GCA_947258695.1 uncultured Ectothiorhodospiraceae bacterium
GGCAACTAACTCATCGTTAACTTCAACATCTTCCAGTATTTCCAGTACCAACTGGTTACGCAGGTCGGGTATTGCATAGTCACCGATTAAAAAATCATAGGTAAGATTAATAAACGCAGGATGATTACCAACCAGTTGTTGTAAACCAATTTCGGTCAGGGCATTAAGCATGACAATGGTGGTAGCATGGTTGGCGTTATGTTCGCCAACAAACGCTTCATTGCTTACTGAATTACTGCGTGATAATAACTCGTAGGCAGATACCTTTAAGTTTTTATCATAAATAGCTTGTCGACCTATAAAAATATTTTCCATAAAGGTATTAGAGTTTATTCTGCCCGCATTAAAGCTGAGTTATCAGCGGCCCATTCAAGTGCTTTTAGATAGCACTCACGGACAGTATCTATGTCTAAAGATTGATAAGTGGCATCGTCCCATTCGCAATTTTCATAAGCAGTAATACATTTTAGTATATTTCCAAAAATCCCTTCGTGCTTTAATAAAGCGGTTTTGATATTTTCGGACAATGGAATTGTCTTTATTAATTCATCCATATCCTGATCCATTAAACTATCCAGGTTAGAAAATAATCCAATAGTGAAACAAACATCTTTATCGAGATTTACCAGTGCCGCAATATTTTCAGCCATTTTTGCCCGCACCATAGAAATGATCAGAAGCTCATGTGGCTTATCCTTAATGTGTGAAACGGCTACTAGATTGGCAAGGTTACGTATGGTTGTTCTGCCTAGCATCATAATTGCTTGCTGAATAGAATCGATTTCTTTGCTTAAAGAAAATTGAGCGGAGTTGATATAACGTAATACACGTAATGACATGGTGACATCTTGCATAATGGATTGCGCAAGTTCTTGATCACTGATGTCCGGATCCTGTAGTTTTGCAAGCAACTGTAGAATAGCGACTTTATTAGAAGGTAATTTACGTCCCTTAACAATATTCGGCTTGCTGAAGAAGTAACCCTGAAAATAATCAAACCCGAGTTCTTTACAATGCTCAAACTCTTGCTGGGTTTCTACTTTTTCTGCAAGTAACTTACGTTTACCGTCAGAAAACTTGCCGACATAGTCACCCAGTTCATCCTTCGAGATAGCCATTAAGTCAATCTTGATGATGTCTGACATATCAACCAGCGGTTGTAATGACTCGTGATAAATAAAATCATCAAGCGCAATGGTGTAACCGTCATTAACTAACTCGTTGACGGCAGCAACAATTTTTTCATCGGCTTTAACATCCTCGAGTATTTCTAATACCAGGCGATCTTTCATTTCAGGAAGAGGTAACTCAGACATACCAATGATGTGATTGTGGGTAAGATTGATAAATGCTTTATGGTTACCAACCAGTTTTTCCATGCCAATTTCGGTCAGCGCATTAATAAAAACATTCGAGGTGGCGCTATCGCCATCTACCACGTTTGCGTCATTTACTTCTCCTGAACGAAATAAAAGCTCATAAGCATAAACTTTTAAATTTTTATCAAAGATAGGTTGTCGCCCGATGTAGGTGTCTTCCATTAATGCTCTCTCTTTTTATTACCTGGCTGTGGGGGGTAAATTATTATCTTATGTATCGGTAATAGCAGGAGAAAACTTAATTTATCTACAAGTTAAATCTCTTATAGAAGCACAAGCTGTGTATATTCGAGCCGAGTATTCACAATCATTTACAATTAACAGTAAATAAAGCTCCAGGCATAAAAAAACCCGCAGCAATGCGGGTTTTTAAGAAAATTGAATAAATCAGCTTAAATTTATTTAATTTTGCCTTCTTTGTACATCACGTGTTTACGAACTACGGGATCGTATTTTTTGATTTCCATTTTTTCAGGCATGTTGCGCTTGTTTTTCATAGTCGTGTAGAAATGACCAGTACCAGCGCTAGAGTTTAAACGGATTTTTTCACATACAGACTTAGCCATGATTGCTTCCTTATACTTTTTCGCCGCGGGCGCGCATATCAGCTAAAACAACATCAATGCCTTTTTTATCAATAATGCGCATGCCTTTTGAGCTTAAACGCAGACGAACAAAGCGTTTTTCAGATTCTACCCAAAAACGGTGCGAATGCAGGTTAGGCAGAAAACGACGACGCGTTCTGTTTTTCGCATGAGAAACATTGTTTCCCGACATTGGGCGCTTGCCAGTTACTTGACAGACTCTCGCCATGATATTCTCCAAAAATTCTAAAATTCAGCTCAGCCGAGGAATACATAGGAAATAGCCTCGGCGATAAAGAGCGGGGATTTTACGTAGATCAGCCTAAAGATACAAGTGGAAAACATCAAAAACAGGCACGATTTACCGCAGAGACGCAGAGTTCACCAAGAAAAATCAAAAAAGATGTAAAATGTTTTGTAGGTCGATTTTCAAGCCAAAAATGTAACCTGAAATATACACTACTTACTTGTCTTTAAGACCAATGTCGTGATTTTCTCAGTGTTCTTTGCGTCTCTGCGGTGAAATTGTTTTGGCTTATATCCAGCCGCGCTCGGAAAAGGCCACGCATTCCCCATCTCCCACCACGATATGATCGAGGATTCTGACATCAATCAGTGCCAGGGCATCACTTAATTGTTGCGTGATATGGCGGTCTGCCGTGCTAGGTTCAGCAATTCCCGAGGGGTGGTTGTGCGCCAATATCAGTGCCGCCGCGTTGTGTTTTAGCGTTTTTCGCACCACTTCGCGCGGATGCACCGCTGAGCTATTAATGGTACCTTGGAATAGAATTTCGAACTCAATCACCCGGTGTTGGCTGTCTAAAAACAGGCAGGCAAAAACCTCGTAGGGCAGGTCGCGGAGTCGGGCACTCAGGTAATCCCGGGTGATTTGTGGATTTTGTAAAAAATCACCACGCTGTAGTGTTTCTTTGAGGTGGCGACGCGATAGCTCCAGCACAGCTTGTAGCTGGGCGAATTTAGCTTCCCCCAGTCCAGAGAACTGACAAAAGGCGGTTTTATCGGCCAACAGTAAATGACGCAGGCCGCCAAAATGGGAAATAATATCTCGGGCTAAATCAACCGCGGTTTTGCCTTTTATGCCAGTACGTAAAAATATCGCAAGTAGCTCAGCGTCGGATAAGGCGTTTGCACCGTGGTGCAGTAGTTTTTCTCGTGGCCGTTCGGTGACTGGCCAGTCGGTAATAGGCATTTGTGACCTCCGTGTCAAAAATCGTAAAATTTTCAATCTATATTATAATAGAGTGCGGTGTGAATGTTCACTAATCTGTTAAACTAATAGTCATGCAACACTTAACAAATAAAAGGGTATTGCTCGGTGTGACCGGCAGTATTGCTGCCTATAAAGCGGCTGATCTAATTCGGCGCTTACGTGAAGCGGGTGCCGAGGTGCGCGTGGTGATGACCGATGGCTCGAAAGCATTTGTCACACCACTTACCTTCCAGGCTTTATCCGGTTTACCGGTACATGAGAATTTACTCGACAAAGAAGCCGAAGCGGCAATGGGACACATTGAGCTTGCGCGCTGGGCGGATGTTATATTAATTGCGCCAGCGAGTGCCAATAGCCTGGCGACTTTGGCACAAGGGCGCGCTGACGAATTATTGTATGCGATATGCCTGGCAGCGGATGTCCCATTGGCGATTGCCCCAGCGATGAATAAACATATGTGGGCCGATCAAGCGACCCAGGATAATGTACGATTATTAGCACAACGCGGTGTCTTATTTATTGGTCCTGAAAGTGGTGACCAGGCATGTGGTGATGTTGGTGAAGGCCGCATGGTGGATAGTGAAACCATACTCTCACGCTTGGCTGAACTATTTACCGTTGGGAGTTTAAGTGGCCAAACTGTTTTGATCACGGCGGGTCCTACTCGCGAAGCACTGGATCCGGTGCGTTATTTAAGCAATCATAGTTCGGGCAAAATGGGCTATGCCATTGCAGATGCGGCCGTAGAAGCAGGGGCAAAAGTCATCCTGATAAGTGGCCCGGTGAGTTTAGAAGCCCCAGACAGGGTAACCCGAATTAATGTACAAAGCGCGGCTGATATGGAAGCGGCGGTAAAAGAACAAATTAACCAGGTTGATATTTTTATCGCAACCGCCGCCGTTGCAGACTACCGTCCGGTTACCGTACAGCAGGATAAAATTAAAAAGACAGAAACACGTTTAACCTTAGAGCTGGAAAAAAATACGGATATTCTGGCGATGGTTAAAGCAGATTATGCGAAAACATTTTGTGTTGGCTTTGCAGCAGAAACGCATGATATTGAAAACTACGCGCAGACAAAATTAAAACAGAAAAAGATTGAGATGATCGCGGCGAACCTGGTGGGAGCGAAGGCAACAAAAACGGCGGGTACATTTAATAGTGACTTCAATGAACTCTCTGTTTACTGGCCAGGTGGTAACTTAAAGCTCGAGCTTGCTAGCAAGGCTAAGTTAGCCAGGCAGTTAGTTGCACTTATCGCACAACGCTATACGCAGTATGAAATAACGGCTCATAATGAAAACAATGTTATTTCACTAAAAAGTAATTGAATATAAAAATTGGAGCTACAACCAGATGCACAACATTAAACTTAAAATTCTTGATTCGCGTATCGGCAATGAGATTCCTTTACCGGAGTACGCAACAACCGGATCAGCGGGATTAGATTTAAGAGCATGCATCGATGACTCGCTGGAAATTAAACCGGGTGAAACACACCTGGTTCCAACCGGCATGGCAATACATATTGATGATGAGTCGATGGCGGCGGTGATTCTACCTCGCTCTGGTTTAGGACATAAGCATGGTATTGTTTTAGGTAACCTGGTTGGCTTAATTGATTCAGATTACCAGGGGCAGTTATTTGTTTCTGTCTGGAACAGGGGGCAGGATAATTTTACCATTAATGTTGGCGATCGCATGGCGCAACTGGTTTTTGTTCCGGTTGTTCAGGCGCAGTTCGATATTGTTGAAAGCTTTGATGAAAGTGAAAGAGCAGAAGGTGGTTTTGGTCATACCGGTCATGGCTAGCAAGGAATTTTCTGAGGTTCATATTTACTTAATTAATATGGAATAAATATAAATTGTTGGGGTAACAGTTTTGAGTAAAACAAAGAAAGCAGCGCAAGGTAAAAAACATACTGGTCTAAGTATTAATGCGATCAGTTTTGTTTCTTTTTTAATGTTTGTCATTGTATTAACCGCTGGACTGTATCTAGGTCAACAGGACCCATTAAGTACCCTGGCAAATCAACGACAAAACGTCGCAGACACTATAACTAAAAATACCGCCTTAAAATTTGCTAGCCAGGTTGAGACTTATAGCCATGCGTTAAACGCGATAGCAAAAGATCCTGCTTTAATTACTTCTTTTAGAGGCAAAAATTTACAGGCCCTGGAACAAAGAGCCAGGGAGCTTAAAGTCATTTTTCCCGAGGCACTTCGAGTCAGACTTTTACCTACAACAACTGCTCAACCGGATAAAAGCAAGGAACCTCACTTTACTTTTGCCTGCCTGGATTTGTTAAACCAAAGCCGGGAAAAAAGTAATAAAGTATCTGTTGAAATGCATGAAATAGAAGGTAAACAACAGCACATTGACATTATGCGTGCTGTGACCTCTCACGGTGGTGTAGTCGGATTTATTCAGCTCGCGGTCGATTCTTCATTGCTGGATACCTGGACAAAAAATGTGGCCGGTGATTCTCTACTGGAAATTCATCAAAAAATTGATAACAGTAAGAACTACCTGATCGCCAAAGCAGGTAAGGGAAGTAAGTTAGGGACACATGCGGTTTTCGATATTCCAGGAACAAATTGGCAAATGGAAACATGGGTGCCCTATCTAGGTGAGGAAAGTGCTTTCAACCTGGGTATGGTATTTGCGCTTGTGATGGGACTGACTTTATCCGGTATTGTTGTATTTGTATTACGCCAGTTGTTGCATAAAGAGTTAACCAGTGATCTGGAAAAATACCTGATGTTAATTACCGGCACATTAAAAGGGGCAAAAAAACATCAGTTTGATTTTAGTTTAACCGAGTTTAAAAAAGCAGCAAGCCAGGTGATGAATATACGTTTGGATCAAACTAATTTTGATCGTGAACGGGATACGGCAGATAAAAAAGATAGCAAGTCAACACAAGGTCTTTTACCGGAATCTGATCCGATGTTTATGTCAAAAGATTCGATTCAGTTAGAAGAGCTGGACGAAAGCGCTGCGCTTGATGAACTGGATAAAACCACAAGTCAGAATACTGCAGCACAACAAAAAGCACCACCAGCCAATTTACCCATGCTACCGGAAGAAATTTTTAAGGCCTATGATATTCGCGGCATCGTGGGTGAAACATTAACGGTAGAAAATATCTTATTTATTGGTCATGCCATTGGTAGTGAAGCCAAGGCACGAGGACTGGATTCTATCGTCTTTGCACGTGACGGACGTTTATCAGGTCCAGAACTGGGTAAATCCCTGGTGACAGGTTTAATGACCGCGGGTCTTAAAGTTATTGACATTGGTATGCTACCAACGCCAACACTTTATTATGCCGCAGCTGAAATGGCGAACGGAACAGGTGTGATGTTAACCGGCAGTCATAATCCCCCCAATTACAATGGTATAAAAATGGTACTTGGTGGTGAGACATTATCGGGTGATGTTATTCAGTGCTTACGTACGCGAATAATGAATAACGATTTGAATACTGCCGAAGGGTCGTATTCGAACGAGCAGGTTCTTGATAAATATATCGAACGTATTGTCAGCGACATCACCTTAAAACGTAAAATGAAAATCGTGGTGGATTGTGGTAACGGTGTCGCCGGTACCGTGGCACCAAAATTATTTACCCAACTTGGTTGTGACGTAACACCGATATTCTGTGAAGTGGATGGTAATTTTCCAAATCACCACCCTGATCCAAGCCAGCCTGAAAACCTGGGTGACTTAATGGCTGAGGTGAAAAAACAAGGTGCTGATTTTGGCCTTGCCTTTGATGGTGATGGTGATCGTATTGGCGTTGTTAGTGGCGATGGCAAAGTCATATGGCCAGACAGGGTAATGATGTTATTTGCTAAAGATGTACTGTCACGTAATCCAGGGGCAAATATTATTTATGATATTAAATGCAGCAGCAACTTACGCTCAGTGATTGAAGAAGAAGGTGGTCAACCCTTAATGTGGAAGACAGGTCACTCCCTGATTAAAGCCAAAATGAAAGAATCAAATGCTTTACTGGCCGGAGAAATGAGTGGCCATATTTTCTTTAAAGAACGTTGGTATGGCTTTGATGATGCCTTGTATTCAGCGGCGCGCTTACTTGAAATTATGGCCGGACAGTTACGTAAGCCGAGAGTTGTTTTTTCAGGATTACCCGACTCGGTGAATACACCCGAGCTAAAAATAAATATGCAAGAAGGTGAAAATTTTAAATTCATGGAGCGTTTAGTCGAACAGTCAGTGGCGTTTACCGATGCAGAAGTGACCTTGATTGACGGCGTTCGTGTTGATTATGCCGATGGCTGGGGATTGGTAAGAGCTTCAAATACTACACCTTGCCTGGTATTGCGATTTGAAGGAAAGAACAAAGCGGCAATGGCTAAAGTGCAGGAAAAATTCCGTGAAGTATTATCCAGCATTCAAGCAGGTATTAACTTACCTTTCTAGGTCGTTAGTAACGTTAATTACAAATAAATTATAAAAAGAAAATTACATGAGTTTAGAAATTTCTTCAGCTGCCAATATTGCCAGTGTTTTAACCGAGGCATTACCTTACATTCGTCGCTTTCAGGGCAAGACCATTGTTATTAAGTATGGTGGTAATGCGATGGTGGATGAATCTTTAAAACAAGGATTTGCACGTGACATCGTGTTAATGAAACTGGTGGGTATGAACCCGGTTGTGGTTCATGGTGGTGGTCCACAAATCGGTAATATGCTCAAGCAAATTGGAAAAGAAAGTCAGTTTTTTCAGGGCATGCGGGTAACCGATTCTGAAACCATGGATATCGTTGAAATGGTATTAGGCGGCCAGGTTAATAAAGACATCGTAAACCTGATAAATCAACAAGGTGGTCATGCGGTAGGTTTAACTGGTAAAGATGGTGGTTTAATCAATGCCCGTAAAATGAAATTTGAAGATGATGCACCGGAAATGCATACAACCGAAATCATTGACATCGGTCATGTTGGTGAAGTTGAAAGTATCGATGCATCTATTGTTGACATGTTGATGAAAGGGAATTTTATTCCTGTTATCGCCCCTATCGGTGTTTGTAGTGATGGCCAGTCTTATAACATTAATGCTGATCTTGTCGCCGGTAAAATGGCGATTGCATTGAATGCTGAAAAATTATTATTGTTAACAAATACACCTGGTGTACTAGATAAAGATGAAAAATTATTAACCGGTTTAACTGCGGTTCAGGTTGAAGAACTGATTGATAATAAAATTATTTATGGTGGCATGTTGCCTAAAATTGCCTGCGCAATAGACGCCGTGAAGTCTGGCGTACAAACAGCGCAAATTATTGATGGGCGGGTTGAACACGCGGTGTTACTAGAGCTGTTAACGGATGAAGGTGTAGGCACCCTGATTAAGGGTTAAATATTATTAAAAGGAAATGCGATGACTGAAAAAGAAAAAAAGCCTTCACGTCGGCAGCAGATTTTAGAAGCGTTAGCGCATGAGCTGGAAGTAAACCCGGGTGAACGTATAACCACGGCAGGTCTGGCCAAAGCAGTAGGTGTCTCTGAAGCGGCCCTGTATCGACACTTTCCCAGTAAGGCGAAAATGTTTGAAGGTTTAATTGAGTTTATCGAAGACAGCGTTTTTACTTTAATCAATCGTATATTAAAAGAAGAAACGTCGTCGCTAAAACGCTGTGAAAATATTCTTTCGTTATTACTTGGGTTCTCAGAGCGCAATCCAGGATTAACACGAATTTTAAGCGGAGATGTTTTAACCGGTGAAACAGAACGACTTCGTTTGCGGGTTGGCCAGTTTTATGAGCGTTTAGAAACACAATTAAAACAGGTATTACGTGAAGGTGAAATGAATAGGGAGTTAGTTATTACTATTCCTGTTCAGGCTCAGGCTAACTTACTACTTGCGGTTGTTGAAGGGCGTGTTATCCAGTTTGTGCGTTCAGGTTTTAAACGTTCTCCACTGGATAACTGGGACAACCAATGGGCCCTGTTATCAACAATATTTACTCAGGATTAACCGTTAGTACTGAGCAGGTTGAGCTGGTTTTTTTATTATTTTTTAGTTTTTAAAAAATGAAATCTCTTCAAATCTTTTGCAAATTTCGCACGAATGATTTCTTGTTCCTTGCGTTTAGCTTCAATTGAATCAGCGTTTTTCTTCATTGATTTAATAATTGATTTCATATCTTCTAAAAGGTTCTTAGGTGGTTTTTTACCGCGGCGTTCAATATTCGCGGCTTTCTTCTGCAGTTTTTCTAATTTTTTTTGCAGCGCTTTGTTATTGCTTTTAGTAACAGTAATAATGCCTTCAATAACATTAACTTTACTGTCGCGTAACATATTAATATCACGCTCACGAGTGAACGTTTTTAATAAGATGTCATCTTGTTTTTTTTGTTCAGCAATCTTTGCATCTTCAATTTCTTTTAATTTTGCTAATCGTTCAATTTCTGCCAATTCTTCTTCTGTTTTAGCACGATCTTCTACTTCCTGAACGCGACCAGATGTACCACGCGTTTCAATTCGTTTTTGTGAATATTCAGGCGGTACGTAGGTGCCGCACTCTTTGACACCTTCATTGTTAGTCCAGCATTTGAATTTTGCTGCAAATGCCGGTTGTGAGATTAAGAAAGCTGATACTGTTAAGAGTTTGATAGTTGTATTAATTTTTCTCATTTCAAATTACACTTTTGTTGTATTCATATAAAGATAAAATCCGTGATCGATACCATAACACTGTTTATTATTTCATTCATTGCCAACCTGTTTTCTGCCTTCGCTGGTGGTGGCGCAGGGCTATTACAGTTACCGCTGCTTATATTTCTTGGCTTACCATTCAGTGTCGCGCTGGCAACCCATAAATTAGCCAGTGTTGCTCTAGGTATCGGCGCGACAACCCGGCACTTTAGAGAAGGCGCACTAAATTGGCGATTTTCTTTACTTATTTTAGCCAGTGGATTGCCCGGTGTCATTATCGGCGCACTTATTATCGTGCATGTACCTGAGCGCCCGGCTGAGCTGGCATTAGGCCTGTTGACCATTGGTTTAGGTGTATATTCTGTGCTTCAGAAAGAGTTGGGGCAGTCTGTTCGGGCTATACAGCAGAATTTTCAGCATCAGTTGATTGGCGTGCTGGTGCTGTTTTTTATTGGTGCGCTTAATGGTTCCTTAACCTCGGGTACAGGTTTGTTTGTCACCTTGTGGCTGGTACGCTGGTTTGGGCTCGATTATAAACAAGCGGTGGCGTATACCCTTGTTTTAGTTGGCTTATTTTGGAATGGCACCGGTGCGTTCACGCTGGGGTTGCAAGGGCCGATCCGCTGGGACTGGGTGCCGGTATTACTGGTTGCGTCCGCGCTAGGCGGTTATGCGGGGGCGCATTTTGCGATTATGAAGGGGAATAAGTGGATTAAGCGGGTGTATGAGGTGGTGACGTTGTTGGTTGGGGTTAAATTGATAATTGGGTAATTTTGTCAGTGGTTCACTTATTAAACCTCTTCGAGTTTTGTCAGTATGACCCTAACGTATTTCATACGTTCTGGCCTTCCCGACAGCAAGTCACTTTTTCTTGCGCGGCCAAGAAAAAGTAACCAAAAAGAAGGCCGCCCAGAGCCTTGACCTCGTTTTACTCGGTTACCCTCGATGCTCATATGCAACGGGCGCTGCGCAACTCGCGCTATGCTAGTCGTAGAACCACTACATGTTTCATTCGACATGTCCTGCACACACTGTGTTCTGGCCACGCATTGATCGCGCTCAAACAGTGCTCGCTCTAGCCCCGTTACATACTGTGCGTCTCGGCTACGCCTATGGGGAAGGTTGTATTCAAACATTAGTGTTGCGTCGACCAGTTGAACTCACAGCCGAAAGCAGACTTAAAAAATTAGCTGTTAGAAAAGACCACAACAGGATCAGTAAAACATTTTGAGTTTGGAATTAATACCGTTCCATCTTCTGAATCGAGTTTGGTATAACGAAGATCGACCGAGATTACCTTTCCTTCATAACCAGCGACTTTTATATTGTCGTCTATTTTAAAGGGTCGGTAGAGAAGTATTAAAACGCCGGATAAGATATTTGAAATGGTATCTTTTAATGCAAAACCCAGGGCGAAGCCGGTTAAGCCTAAACCGGCAACCAGTGCGGAGACATTAATACCTATTGTACCAAGTGCGGTCACTAAGCCAAATAACACAAAGATGATGCGACTGACTTGCGCAAAGAAAGTAGTGAGATGAGGGTCGAGTTCAAGTCTGGCTGATACTTTTATAATAATTCGTTTTACAAATTTCGCTAAAACAAAAAACAGCACAATAATAAATAACACCGCTGCTACTTTGGGCAGCCATAGCATGCTTTTTTCAATCGCGAGCTCGGTTAGATTTGTTATATCCATATTGAATAATTTCCCTGAAAAAAAATGCTGTTGAGTAATAAAATTAAGAATTAAATAAGTGGAATATATTATTCATTGAAAACCATTTAAGATATAGCAGAGATAACTTTGCTACATAAGGCATCAGCCTGAAAAGGTTTAGTGATGTAATCGGTTACTCCCTCAGCGATCGCTTCTTTAACATGCTCAATATTAGAAGATGCTGTTAGCATCAAAAAAGATGTTGAACTTGTAGACTCTTCATTTCGTACTTTTTTTAGCAGATCCAGGCCATTCATACCGGGCATTTCCCAGTCACATATTACCAAGTCAACTTTGTTTCTTTTAATTGATTCAAATGCAGTAGAAGCATTATCGGTGTCTTTAATATTTTTGAAACCTGCATCCCACAATATAGACTTAGCCATATTGCGCATTGAAGCAACATCATCAACCAAGAGGATTTTTTTATAAACTAATTCTTTTGCGAGCGGCATGTGACATCTCTACAGCAATAATTATTAAAAAGCAGATCAGGTTTATATCAACACCATATATATCGGCTTAATTTCCCATTACTTTAAAATGCATTTCGGTAAAATGACAGTTATAGTAGGTGGTTAAATACCATATTGATCCCGATATGCTCTTACCTTATCTATATACATACTAAACTCACCATTATTTTCAATGTATGTAATCAGGTGCTCGAGTTTAACGATACTCAGTACAGGTATATCATATTCTTTTTCAACTTCCTGGATGGCCGAGGTTTCTCCGGTGCCTTTTTCCTGTCGGTCCAGGGCGATAATCACGCCGGCAGGTTTTGCTCCAGCTGCTGCAATAATATCCATGGATTCACGTATCGCGGTGCCCGCCGTAATCACATCATCAATAATTAAGATTTCACCTTCTAATGCTGCGCCAACAATATTGCCGCCTTCACCATGATCTTTGGCTTCTTTACGGTTAAAGCTGTAGGGAATATTCATGTTCTGATGTTCATACAAAGCAACGGCACAGGTGGTTGCCAGTGGAATACCTTTGTAAGCAGGGCCAAATAAGACATCAAATTTAACACCACTTTCTTTAATTGCCGCGGCGTAATACTGACCAAGCTTGGCAAGAGCTTCACCACTATTAAATAATCCAGCGTTAAAAAAATAGGGGCTGATACGGCCAGATTTGAGAGTGAATTCGCCAAAGCGAAGCACGTCATTTTTAAGGGCAAATTCGATAAAGTCTTTTTGATAATCTTGCATGATTGTTTCCGTTAGCTACAGGTGGTCTATCAGGTCGTGTATGATACACGTTTTGTGAACAAAATTGGGTAATCAGTAATGCGAATTATAACGGCAAATGTGAATGGTATCCGCGCCGCGGAGCGTAAGGGCTTTTTTGACTGGATGAAAAAACAACGTGCCGACGTCATCTGCATACAGGAAACCAAGGCACAGGAACACCAGCTGGATGATTCGGTTTTTTACCCAAAGGGTTATCACTGTTATTACTTTGACGCGGAAAAAAAGGGCTACAGTGGCGTGGCTATCTTCTGTAAAACGAAACCCAATAAAGTCTCAACGGGCTTAGGCTGGGAGCGCGCGGATTCTGAAGGTCGTTGGATCGAGGCCGAATTCGATGGCCTGACAGTCGCATCACTTTATTTGCCGTCGGGTTCGGCTAGCCCTGAAAAGCATCAATCTAAATTAGAGTTTATGGATCAACTTACTGAAGCAATGAAAACGATGAAACGCAAACGTCGTGAGTTTGTGATTTGTGGTGACTTTAACGCGGTACATAAAGAGATTGATATTAAAAACTGGAAAAGTAATCAAAAGAACTCGGGCTGTACCCCTGAAGATCAAGCCTGGGTTACCAGGACAATTGATGAGGTAGGTTATACCGATGCTTTTCGTGAAGTGAATAAAAAAGCGGGTGAATATACCTGGTGGTCTAACCGCGGTAATGCCCGGGCAAATAATGTTGGCTGGCGCATCGATTACCAGTTTGTCACTCCCGGTTTAAAAGACAAGGTGAAAAAAGCTTCTGTTTATAAAGACAGCTGGTTTTCGGATCATGCGCCATTAACGATTGATTATGATTTTGAGATTAAGTAGTTAATAAACAAGTTTATTCACTAATGGCTGTTTTTACTCACCTTATGTCTTCTTTTTTTATTGAATTCAAATTTTATCTAATAAATATTGATCAAGATCAACCACTCAAAAACATAACAATGTAATAAATAAACTGATTTTTTCAGCTATAGTTAAACTAGAGTATGTATATAGGGAAGTATTGATGAATGACATTTTCTCTTTCGGGGATGAACTCGGTCCACTCAAGATTATTCATGTTCAGGAACCTGCTATTGGACTAAAAGGGATACTGGTTGTTGATAATGTGGCAAAAGGCCCATCGATTGGCGGCGTGAGGATGGCAGCCGATGTCACCGTTGAAGAATGTGCCCGACTTGCTCGTGCCATGACCTTTAAAAATGCCGCCGCCGGGCTCCCTTATGGTGGTGGAAAAGCCGTACTGATGGGTGATCCAAAAATGCCCAAACACGAAAAACAAATATTGATCCGTGGTTTCGCTAATGCATTAAAAGAAGTCGAGCAATATATCTTTGCCCCTGATATGGGAACCGATGAAGAATGCATGGCCTGGGTTAAAGATGAAATTGGGCGTGTCGTTGGTTTACCGCGCGAAGTCGGTGGTATTCCGCTCGATGAGATTGGTGCGACCGGTTGGGGCTTAAGTCACGTTGTTGATGTCGCGTTAGAATTTTGTGATTTTAATATTGAAGGCACTCGTTTTGCGGTACAAGGTTTTGGTGCCGTTGGTAAAAATGTTAGTAAGTTTTTAAGCCAGGATGGTGCAATCGCTGTTGCTGTTTCCGATTCCACTGGCACTGTTTATAACCCGGATGGGTTGGATATTAAAAAACTGATAGCCTTAAAAGCCGAAGGTAAAAGCGTCACTGATTACCCGGATGGTGAAAAACGCGATGCCGGTGCCATTATAGATATCGAATGTGATATCTGGATACCCGCCGCACGGCCAGATGTGATACATGAAGATAACGTGCATCGGCTTAATACTAAAATGGTTGTCGAAGGTGCCAATATTCCAGTCACCCAGGGTGCAGAAAAAATATTACATGATAAAGGAATATTATGTGTGCCTGACTTTATCGCCAATGCCGGTGGTGTGATTTGTGCTGCTATGGAATACCAGGGGGCGAGTCAGTCAGCAGCCTTTGCTACCATTGAAGAGAAACTAAGGCGGAATACCCGTGAAGTTTTGCAAACAGCAAAACAGGAAAAAATATTACCGCGTGAGGCATCGCTAAATATGGCTCGCAAAAGAATTGATAGGGCAATGAGTTTTCGACGTTGGAATTTATTTTAAACAGGTAAATTAAAACATGTTCAGGATTCGTTTTCATGGTCGCGGTGGTCAAGGTATGAAAACAGCAAGCCGTATTCTCGGCACGGCTTTTTTCATTGAAGGCTACGAAGTACAGGATGCGCCACGCTATGGTGCTGAGCGTCGCGGTGCACCGATATTTGCTTATGTTCGTGCCGATAAAGTCGCGGTGAATGAGCGTGGTATTATCAGCCATCCAGATCTTGTCGTGGTTTCTGATGACACACTGGTAGGCATGCCCGCAGCAGGTGTGATGCAAGGCATTGATCAAAACACCGTATTGCTAATTAATAGCCATGAAACAGCAGATACCTGGCAACAACGTTTAAATACTCAAGCGAAAATCATTATTCTTCCCGCGCAAGAAGAAATAGAGGACCGCGCTGAACTTCCTTATATTGGTAGTCAATGTGCCGCCGCCGCTGCAGCGCTGAGTCATGTTATTTCTAAACAGACATTCACCCAGGCATTAACGGAAGAACTGCAACATTTGGGTGATGAAGTGGTTAAGCAAAACTTAGCGGTTGCCTCAACCGCTTTTGATGCCATGGCTCCACATAGTGGCATTGTTAAAGAAAGCGCCCTGCCTTCGGCAACAGATTATATAAAACCAGAATGGATTGAATTACCATTTGAAAAAGCAGAAATTTCTGCACCCGCGATCCATTCGGGTGCGACAAGTGTAAAAGTTCGTACCGGTTTATGGCGCACCATGCGTCCGGTGATTAATTATGAAAAATGCAGTGGCTGTTGGTGGATCTGCAGTACCTATTGTCCTGATGGCGCCATCAATGTGACTGATGATAAATTGCCGGATATTGATTACGACCATTGTAAAGGATGCCTGGTATGTGTTGCTCAATGTCCTCCACATGCGATTGAATCAATACCTGAGCATATTGCAAAAGAAAAAGAGTTGGCAGGAGCTAAATCATGACGCGTAAACTATTAACAGGTAATGGTGCAGCGGCATGGGGAGCGCGGTTGGCGTTAACCGATTATATTCCGGCATTTCCTATCACGCCACAAACAGAAATTATTGAAGACTTATCGATATGGATTGATAAGGGTGAAATGGATGCACGCATGGTGACATTGGAATCTGAACATTCCATGATTACCGCAGCGGGAAGTGCAGCATCCAGCGGGGTACGTGTTTTTACCGCAACTTCGAGTCAAGGTTTACTGCACGGAATGGAAATGGTTTATACCGTTGCAGGTTGGCGCACCCCCTTCGTGATGATCAATGTCTCTCGCGGTATGTCATCACCGATTACATTAGAGTCAGATCACAATGATATTATGGCTGCGCGTGACAGTGGATTTTTACAAATTCATTGCGCCACCTGTCAGGAAATAACAGATAGTGTATTAATGGCTTATCGATTAGCGGAACATAAAGAAATTCGTGTGCCAGCCATTGTTAACCTGGATGGTTTTTATCTTTCTTTTACCCGTGAACCTGTAGACCTTCCTGATGCTGAAAAGGCCGCGGCCTTTGTTGGCGAGTTTGATCCGGAGAACCTGCAGTTTAAAGGTAGTGCGCCATTAAGCCAGGCGATGGCCGTACTCGGCGGTGGCCCTTATTCTTATTTTCGTTATGAGGCACATTTAGCGGTGCAACATGCCTTATCAGTTTACGATGAAATTGCCGATGAGTTTGCTGATACGTTTGGTCGACGCTACGACATTATCGACAACTATCAAATGGACGATGCTGAGTATGTCTTTGTTATGCTGGGATCATTTGCCACTAAAGCACATAATGCGGTTGATAGTTTACGCAAAGCCGGCTGGAAAGTTGGGCTGGCAAGATTACGCATATTCCGTCCTTTCCCAAAAGAAAAAATAAGACAACTATTAAAAGGCCGTCGTGCGGTCGCGGTTATTGATCAAAATATTTCGATGGGCATGGGTGGCGTGTTACACAGTGAATTTGCTACCGCGTTATATGGAATGAAAGATGCGCCGGCTGTGCTGGCAAGTTTTATTGGTGGACTGGGTGGTCGAGATATTAGTCAGCAAGAATTTTTTGAAATGATCAATGAAATTAAACAGGCGAGTGATAAGGGTGAGTCATTAGAGCCAAGATTACTTTATACCGAAAACGAATTAACCGAGATACGTAAACTGCAGGCAATAGCACATGCAGAACATGAAGAAATTCATCAACAACGAGACGGATAATATGAAGAGGCTATTTATATGATAGAAGGAACCCCCGTTCATTTTCATCGCATGAAAGACATGCCTTCTTCTCATTTGTTAGGCACGGGTACACCGATGTGTGCAGGTTGTGGTGGCCTGGAAACGTTACACAACATGTACGATATCCTTGGTGAAAAAACAGTCTTTGTTAATGCCGCCGGTTGTATGACCTTGTTATCGGTTTATCCCTTTACTCCTTTTCGTGGTGGTTGGTTATATACCTCGATGGCATCCGCACCGGCCGGTGCGCAAGGTGTACGCGACGCCATGGATATCATGATTAAAAAGAAAAAGCTGCCTGAAGATGAAAACATGGAAGTGGTAGTGGTTACCGGCGATGGTTCGGCTTATGGTATGGGTATGTCAGCGACATCCGGTGCCATGGATCGAAACCTGAACTTTATTTACCTGTGTTATGACAACGAGGGTTACGGTAATACCGGTCAACAATATTCGGCAGCCACACCACATGCCGCGATTACCTCAACCAGTAAAGGATCTCATGGTTATCCGGGTTTTAAAAAAGATCTGTTTTCGATCTGGGCGGCACACCATCCGGCTTATGTTGCGACTATTATTGGTGCTGAGCCACTCGATCTTGCTAAGAAAATAGAGAAACTCCAGGGTATGACAGGCCCGAGAATGTTGATTTCACTTGCACCGTGCCCAACCGGTTGGGATTATGATCCTCAACTCAGTGTAGAAATTGGTCACCTGGCAGTACAAACCGGTGTTTGGCCACTCAAGGAATACATAAATGGCAAAGTGACTCATACAAAAATACCTAAACAACGTAAGCCGGTAGAAGAGTATTTAAAATTGCAGGGACGTTTTAAACATTTATTTTATCCGCAACGTGATGAACAGGGCATTGCTGAAATTCAGGCACGTATCGATGCTTACTGGGATAATGTAACTGAATAAAAAAAGTAATGGCAAAAACGACGACAAGTTATTTTCATCGAGGCGGCGAAACGCCCTTACTTGGTCAAACTATCCCTGAATTTTTCTTACCCATCGTAAAGCAATTTCCTCAACAAGAAGCCGTGGTCTCGCTACCACAACAAAAACGTCTCACTTATACCGCTTTTTCAGACGCCATAGATGAACTTGCCAGGGGCTTGTTAGGCTTAGGTTTTAAACATGGCGATCGTATTGGTGTCTGGTCAACTAATAATATCGAGTGGTTACTGATACAAATGGCGACCGCACGCATCGGTGCTATCCTGGTAAATATTAACCCGGCCTATCGACCCAAAGAGCTCGCTTATGCACTTGAACGTTCTGAAGTACAGGGACTGTTTGTTATCCCCAAGTTTCGCAGTAGTGATTATGTCGGCATGTTGCAAGATCTCATTCCTGAACTGCAGAACAACAATACCGAACTCAGCTCAAAAGCCTTACCTCATTTAAACCGGGTTGTTATTTATCAGCCAAAGGATCCCTTGCATACAGAAGTACCTGCTCCCGGTTTTACCAGTTGGCAAGAAGTCATGCATGCGGCAGAGACGATTAAGCAAGAAGAATTAAATCAACAAACTTCAAAACTGGATCGTGATGATGTGATTAATATTCAGTACACCTCGGGCACCACCGGTTTTCCCAAAGCAGTCATGCTGACTCATCACAATATTTTAAATAATGCCTGGTTCTCGGCACAAGCCATGCATTTCACTGAACAGGATAGGCTGGTTGTGCCGGTTCCTTTTTATCATTGTTTCGGCATGGTGCTGGCAAACTTACTTTGCTTCTCGGTAGGCGCATGCCTGGTTATTAGTAGTGAACATTTTGATGCAGAAAAAGTCCTGCAAGCGGTAGCAACAGAAAAATGTACTGCGATTCATGGTGTACCAACAATGTTCATTGCTCAACTCGAACATAAAAGTTTTTCCCGTTTTGATCTTTCAAGTTTACGTACCGGTATTATGGCTGGTGCACCTTGTCCGCCTGAACTGATGAAGCGTGTTATTAATGACATGCACTGCAATGAAATACTGATTGGTTATGGTGAAACAGAAGCTTCACCACTGACGCATTTAACGACTCGAGATGATAGTTTTGAACGACGTATTAATACAGTAGGCCATAACCTTCCTCACCAGGAAGTAAAAATTATTAATACTGATACTGACGCAACCGTTGCCTTAGGTGAAATAGGTGAAATTTGTTTTCGTGGTTATCACATCATGCGCGGTTATTATGGGCAAGAAGAGAAAACCGCAGAGACCGTCAGTGAGTCAGGTTGGTTGTACTCTGGTGATCTCGGCACGATGGATGAATATGGTTATGTACAAATTACCGGCCGGCGAAAAGAAATGATCATACGTGGTGGTGAAAATATATATCCACGTGAAATTGAAGATTTTATTTTTACACATCCCAAGGTCGCTGAAGTAGCTGTATTTGGTGTTCCAGATGACTTCTACGGCGAACAGGTTGCCGCATGGATTGAACTACATAGTGAAGAGAGTGCAACTGAGGATGAGATACGTGAATTTTGTAAAGACCAAATCGCTCACTTTAAAATTCCTAAATATATTCAATTTGTTGAATCATTTCCGATGACCGTGACTGGTAAAGTACAAAAATTTAAAATGAGAGAACAGATGATGAAACAACTGCAGCAGGAAAGTTGAGGTCATAGCCAAGTTAATATTAGTACTAAACGTTATCTTTAACGTTTATTCAACGGTTCCAGCGCTGCTGAATGACTATTTTTATTCTTAGAAGAAGCGGGTTTATATTTTTGACATAGCTGGTAAATATCATCGCTTGACCAGCTTGAATCATTTGCGGCATACAGGTGGCTGTTTAACTGGTTTATTTTTGTTGCCAGTGATTCATCCAGTTGTTTTGCCAGGTCTGACAGGTTATAAATCGGGCTATCGGGAAAGAGTGAATTTGCCCAGTTTATTAACGCAGACTTGATTTCTTGCGGGTTATTTTTATCACAGGCTTTTTTAAGTTGCTTTAAATTTTTTGCAAGCGATAACGAATTATCTTCGGTTTTGTCTTGCTGGGTATATCTATTTTGTTTTGCTTTCCACCATAAAAAGGTTGTGCTTAACCAGAGCATTAAAAATAGCATACTTGCCCAGAACCAGGCGGATGAAGTTTGTTCAGTTTGAATAGTAACGGTTGAGGCACTTTCAGTCTTATTTTCATTAGCTGTCAGAGTATTATTAGCAAGATTATTTATTACCTGGTTATTGCTCGGTGCTGGGGTAAGTGCATTTTGTGGTGCGGCTTTAACCGTGAATTCACGTTTTCCAATATAGGCCGTCTCCATTTTATTGGTTTTGGTATTCCACCACTTAAGTTGCATTGCGGGTAAGCTATAGTTACCTGCACCAGTAGGAATGAATGCTACTTTTTGAGTCTTTGTTGATTTTATGCCGAATTCAGTTTTAGATTCTTTTGCGGTTGGTTTGTCAGGGTATTGTTTTAAGCCGCTGGTTGTTGCTTGTTTTATATTTTCAAGTTGAGAAGATGTTAGTCCCTCTGCTGTTAGCGTAATGGTACGGGTAATTGGTTCGCCGGCGACAAAAGTGCTATTAGTTGGCCATTGTTCAGACAACTTTATTGATTGAGCCGGTAGCCATTGTTTACCGTTAAAGTTTTTTGGCGGTGACTTTATGGTTAAGCGTTGGGCTTTGCTACTAATACGTTTTGTTCGCGTATTGTTATTAAATGGATCAAAGAAGCCACCACGTGAAGAACGCGTAGTAATACCAATTTCAGCAAGGAAAGGATTGATAGTAAGTTCACCTGCTTCGGGTGCAAACAGGGCAAATTTTTTCTCCACCGCGATAAACTGTTTGTTGCCTTTATAGGTTTTATATTGTTTATCTTTAGTTAACGGAATAACCAGTGCATCGGGATTACTGGTAGATAATTCGCCAAATTGATAACTGCTAATATTTTTAGATACTAATAGCCGCGCGGTGATGATAATTTGTTGCTGACTATAGGCCGTTTTATCAGATACGTCCATTTCAACGATAAAGTCTTGTGCCGGTGTTGAGGAGGTGGAGGTTGGAATATCTTTGACGACAACTTTTACCTCGGGCGCTTGATCGGCACCAAAAGCAATTTGAGGAATGACAAAAATACCGGTTTGTTTTGAAATTAAGGTAAGTGTCCATGTTTTTGTTTGTTTAAAATCACCATTGATCATGCTGATATTGCTGCTTTGTTGATTTCGCAGAATAGTAAAATCCTTTTTGATAGGGCTGAAATCAGGCACGCCATCAACATTACCCGTCAAGGTATAGGTCAGCTGAAACGAATCCGTAACCAGTACGGGATTAACATCTAAACGCGCTGTTATGTTAGCGGCATAAACCTGAGTTAATGAAGCCGCGATAAATATTAGTAGACCTGTGATTATTCTCATAACAAAATTACCAATTATCTTTTTCTCTTTGATGTTGTTTTTGGCGCTTATATTGATAGTTAAATTTATTTCTTAATAAGCCACCCGGATCATCCTCGATACGGCGTAGCCATTGCCTGGTTTTTGCTTCTAGTTTCTTATCTTGCACAGATTTTTCTTTTGCTTGTGCCGACTCTTTTTTATTTTCCTTTTTGCCCGCTTCTTGTTTGTTTGCTTTTTGTTGCTGTTGTTCAGGTTTTTTAGCGTCTTTATTTTTTGTTTCCTGATTTTTATTCTCAGCCTGTTGGCTCTCTTTTTCTTTATCGCTACCAGGCTTGTTTGAGTTGTTGTTACTTTTAGACTGTTTGCTGTCTTTGCTGTCTTTGCTGTCTTTGCTGTCTTTGCTGTCTTTGCTGTCTTTGCTGTCTTTGCTGTCTTTGCTGTCTTTGCTGTCTTTATTATCCTGGCTCTGATTATTTTTTTGTTGTTTTTCTAATAGTTCTTTATTGTACTTGGCATCCTCATGTTCCGGGTTGCGATTAAGCGCTTCTTTGTATTCGTTAATAGCCTGTTCAGTATTACCCATCTTGGCATAGGCATTACCTTTATTATAGTGCGCATCGGCGGATGTCTCATCCTTAAGAAGGTCAATGGTTTTTTGATACTCTTTATTTTTGTAATGGGCCGCAGCTTTCCATTCATTGTTTTTAAAAAGTTTAGCAGCTTCAGCAGGTTGCTCTTGCTCTAGTTTTTTTACCGCGCGTTGATCTTTTGTTTGCCATAATGAATCCCAGAATGAATCGGCAATAGCCTGTTGAGGAGGCTGGACGAGTAATAAAACAAAGACAAACAATACACCTCGTCTAAAGGTATAGGCCACAAAAGGTAATATTAATAATAATATCCAGGGACCCTGCTCGTACCAGCTATCGGTTTTTATTTTCAATTTTTTCGTATCGGCTTTCCGGTCGAAGCGTGAATGCTCTAATAACTGACTGATACCTTTGATATCAGAATCATCTACGCTCAAATTTGTTAGTATACCCGGACTAAGTGCGTTAAAAGTTTTTAAACTGGCAATATCGAGTTTAGGAATAATAATATTACCGCTTCTGTCTTTCATAAAACCGCCACTGCCAAGCGGAATAGGAGCGCCTTGTTCTGTTGCCGCGGCAAAAATGGAAATACGGTGTTGTTTGGCTGTTTCAATGAACGTGCTTTTGGCTTTATCTTCAATACCATCAGTGACTAATAAAATATCTCCTCGTTTGACACCTGCATTGCTTAAAAGAGAGCGCGCAAGTCGTAACGCTTTTTCGGTGCGCGTTCCCTGTGAAGGCATAATGTCAGTGGTCAGGCTTTCGAGTAATGATGATATGGTGGAGGTATCATCGGTTAACGGGGTAACCACAAAGGAGTCAGCGGCGTAAACCAGTAGTGCTGTTTGGCCTAATTTTCTTTGTTGTAAGATATCAATAATTTTATGCTTGGCACGGGTGAGTCTCGACGGTTTAATATCGGCTGCATCCATTGAACGTGATAAATCCAGGGCGATCACTAAAGCGGATTTTTCTTTAAACACGGGTTGCGGTCGTTTTTCCCAGGCCGGGCCGGCTAATGCCAGGATAAGCAGAGTCCCAATGATAAATAAAAGTATGCTACCAACAGATGATTGTTTAACTGTTTTACCCACCAGTAAGTGTGGTAATAAGTTAGGATCAATAATATTGATCCAGCTGCGTCCTGATTTTTGCAGTTTTAAAAATAAAATCGAAACAATCAGCAACGGTATAAAAGCATAAAACCAGTCAGGCCGTAAAAAATGAAATTGATTCAGTATTTGTTGCATTACTGCTCACTCACTTTGGTTCTGGTTAGTGAAGAGAGAAGGTTAATCAATACCGGGTAAACTTTAACTATTGCAATTATTGTTGCAAGGATAAAAGCGATAGCCAGTGGCCAATAATAAAGTGCGCTGATTGGCCTGAAATGTTGCGATTCTTTTTCCGTGGGCTCGAGTTCATTGAGTAATGAATATATCTTTTTTAATTCTTTCGTATCGCGCGCCCTGAAGTAGCGACCATCCGTTTTATCGGCAATACCTTTGAGTGTTTTTTCATCCAGGTCAGCCGATGGGTTAACACGTTGCGCACCAAAGAAAGTATTACGAATCATTTCATCCGCACCGATTCCGATGGTGTAAATTTTCAAATTGTTATCCGCGGCAAGTTCGGCAGCTTTGAGTGGTGTAAGATCGCCCGCGGTATTGGCACCGTCGGTTAATAAAATTAAGACCCTGCTTTGTTTATTATCATCTTGTTGCTGATCAAATTTAGCTTCTTGATCAAACTTAATAAGGCGCTTTATGGCTAATCCGATCGCATCACCAATCGCGGTTTCTTTACCGGCTAAGCCGATGGCAGATTCATTTAATAAGGTGTTAACGGTATTTCTATCAAAAGTCAGCGGTGTTTGTAAATAAGCCTGGCGACCAAACAGGATTAAACCGATACGGTCACCCTGACGCGACTGGATAAATTCAGATGCCACGTGTTTCGTGGCTTGTAGCCGGTTAACGGTACGGCCATTAATTTTAAAGTCTTCTACCTGCATCGAACCGGAGAGATCAACCGCCATCATTAAGTCACGACCACTCACTGGTAACTCGACGGCATCCCCGAGCCACTGAGGTCGCATCGCCGCAAGTACCAGCAATAGCCATGCTAATGAAGCCAGGATCAGTATGAATGTATTAGAGCTGGTTTTCTGTCCTTTATTTTCAATGCTTTGAAAGTCTTGCATAAAGGGTATGCGTAACGCGGCATCATTATGTGTATTACGTGCAGGAAACAGGTAACGAATCAATAGCGGCAGTGGTAACAGTATCGCTGCCCATAACCAGACAAATTTAAGCATGTTGCTGCTCCCTTGTCTTTTTCGGTAAGGCAAGCAGCCAGTCATTCACACTCTTGATCAACTGTTGCGGATTAATCTCGGCCTGTTTTTGATAAGGTGCATTAATTAGAGATTGTTGCATTTCTTCAGAGAAAACTACTTTCTCTGAAATTTTATTTAATACCTCTATCCATTTATCGCCGGTTAACTGGGCTACCTCTTGGCGGGAATAATAGCTCATTGCAACCTGGCGCAATAACTTAGACGTATCCGTAATTAACTGCTTTACATCGTTATTGTTGTTATACAACGAGGTGATTTCTTCAAAAGATTGTTTTGCGACTTTTTTTAATGGTGTAAAGGTAAAGTAGTGATACAGTTTTGGAATAAAAACAATACTTAAAATGATAATGGCCAATACTAACCACCAGCCGATAGCCGGTGGCCACCATGATATCGCATCGGGTAAATGAATATCACGTAACATTTCGGTATTAGGCACGGGTGAATTTACTGCTGGCATAACATTAAAACTTGGTTCTTAGATTAAGCCCATGCTGAAGCGACTCAAGCAAAGGCTTATCGGTTGAAATATTAATATAAAACACGCCAAGTTTTGTGCAAATATCTTTCAGGTATTGTTGATGTGTTTTAAAGCGTTGTTGATATTTTGATCTCAGCTCAGGGTTCCCGGTATTGATGGACATGTTTTTACCGCCATCGGTTATTTCATAATTTCCGGCCGGAGGTAAGTTTTGTTCTAACGGATCATTAATAAATAGCATGACCAGGTCATTATGTTTAGCGAGTTTAGCCAGGCTCGATTCCAGGTCAGTTTGACCCTGCTGGTTGATATTGCGAAAGTCTGATATCAGGAATATTAAACTGCCGGGTTTCGTTACGCGTTGTAAACGTTGTAAGGCATGCTCTGCCGAGTTTTCTTCCGTCGCTGAATCGTTTTTATTATTAGTATCCCATGCAGTATGTTCAGTAATACGTTGTAGAAAATGCAGCGTGGCAGATTTTCCGCGTTGTGGGCGTAACTCGGTATGTTGATCTTCAGAGAAAATAAAACCACCGAGACGATCATTGTGCTGGGTACTACTCCAGGCCAGTAATGATGCCGCTTTTGCTGCCAGTACAGATTTAAACATTTTGCGGCTGGCAAAAAACATTGGTTTACGTAAATCAAGCCAGATTAATACCGGGCGTTCACGTTCTTCGCGATAGAGCTTGGTATGGGTTTTTCCACTTCGTGCGGTTACCCGCCAGTCAATGCTACGAATATCATCACCGGGCTGATACGGTCGTGCTTCATCAAACTCCATGCCACGGCCTTTAAAGGTGGAAATAAAGCTGCCACTTAAGCGGGACAAGATACGTTTTGATTTTAACGGTAGTTGATGAGCCTGTTGATTTAACTTGATCAGCGTTTCAAGTTTGACTCGGACAATATCATCAGCTTTTTGAGGTGTTGTTACAGCCATTATAAAAATATATAAACCGTTTAAGGAACTGCGATACGCGAAATCAAGCTATCAATAAATTTATCCTTAGTAATACCTTCTGCTTCCGCTTCAAAACTTAAAATTATTCTATGACGCAATACATCGTGTGCCATTTTTTGAATATCTTCAGGGGCAACAAAGTCACGTTCATTCAACCAGGCATGGGCACGGGCACAACGATCTAAAGCAATACTCGCTCGCGGACTGGCGCCGTATTCAATCCAGCTTTGCAGATCATCACCATAGGCTTTGGGTTGACGTGTACTGGTGACGATTTCTAACAGGTAATCTTCCAGGTTGTCCGCCATATGCACATCGAGTACTTGTTGGCGAGCATTAAACAGGTCGGCCTGGCTGATAGCCTGTGTTTCAGTCTGAGAGTTTTCACGTTGGTTTTTCGCTTCATTACGCGTTAACGCTAAAATTTCTTTTTCCGAGGCCGCGTCCGGGTAATCGACAAAAACATGTAATAAAAAACGATCCAGTTGCGCTTCGGGTAGCGGGTAGGTGCCTTCTTGTTCAATCGGATTCTGTGTTGCCATTACCAGGAATAAATCAGGTAAAGGGTAAGTGGTTGAGGCAACGGTAATTTGTCTTTCGGCCATGGCCTCGAGCAAGGCGGATTGGACCTTGGCGGGTGCTCGGTTTATTTCATCGGCCAGAACCATATTATGAAATAAGGGACCACGTTGGAAATTAAAACTGCCATCCTGTGGGCGATAAATTTCTGTACCGGTTAAGTCAGCGGGTAATAAATCAGGGGTAAACTGTATGCGTTGAAAATTTCCTTCAATCCCATCACTTAATACTTTAATTGCCCGTGTTTTGGCCAGCCCGGGCGCACCTTCGACTAACAGGTGACCATCCGCTAATAAAGCAATGAGTAGTCTGTCTACCAGGTGTTGCTGACCAATAATATTTTGATTTATATGATTTTTTAATAAATGAATAGCTTGTTGCGGCACTGTAAATCCTCTTTTTGTCGCAAAATTAATCAAGTTGAATGAATCTTTAAAACTCTATTATATTAA
This sequence comes from uncultured Ectothiorhodospiraceae bacterium, assembly GCA_947258695.1. GTDB lineage: Bacteria > Pseudomonadota > Gammaproteobacteria > UBA6429 > Thiohalophilaceae > JAGLTQ01. Next base: position 27,010 of record CAMYJG010000009.1, read on the forward strand.
TTTTATAAATAGCAGGGTAGAGTTTTTGTCTTCGATAAGACAGTGAAGAAAGTAATTAGTTTAGAAAAAAATGTGACTTTAGTCTGATCTTAGCGCTTCTACCGGATCGAGTTTAGCCGCGCGCCTGGCTGGGAGTACCCCGGCAACCAGGCCAATAATCACGGCCAGGCCTTCAGCAAGTAAGACAAATGTCCACGGCGTGTGAACTGGTAAGGCAGGCAGGGCAAAATGCAGTAGTTGTGCGATTCCAATTCCGGCTAATAATCCGCATGCACCGCCGATCGCAGAGAGTACAATCGCTTCGCCTAAGAAAAGTGATAACACCTGTTTTTGTTTTGCACCAAGTGCGCGGAGTAAGCCAATCTCGGTGGTGCGTTCATTTACACTGATGGTCATTATAGTAATGATGCCTATGCCACCAACAAATAGTGAGATACTACCTATAGCGCCAACCGCGAAAGTCAGTACATTTAAAATTGAACCTAGCACATCTAACATTTGTTCCTGGGTGGTGATGGTAAAATCTTCGCGCCCATGGCGGGCTTCCAGGATACGTTTTATACCTGCGACAACGCGATCAACTTTGGTACCTTCTTTATATAATATGTCAATTTCCATTAACCCTTCACGGTTGAATAATTCCAGTCCACGTGCAGCAGGTATATACACGGTATCGTCCAGATCAAACCCGAGTATTTGTCCCTTGGGTTCCATGATGCCGATAATGCGATAACGATCACCACCTATGCGTATACGTTCACCAAGAGGATTTTTATTGCCAAAAAGTTCCTGTTTAACTTTATAACCGAGTACCGCAAAAGCACGTGGCGCGGTGGGATCATCATCCGGTAAAAACCGTCCGGCACGAACATTAATACTGAATGTTTCAGGAAATTCAGAACCTGCCCCATAAATGGTGGTACGACGGGTACGATTATTTCCTTCAACTTCTGCATTACCTTGAGTTAATGCAACAACCGACTTTGCAAAGGGGAGTCGTTTTAAGGCTTCGGCATCCTCAATCGTTAACGGTCGTACGCTGCCAAATACACCGGTGGTCATACCATGGGTTGTCACTTTCCCAGGATTGATGGCTACCAGTGTCGTTCCAAACTGGTTAAATTCCGCTAAGACAAATTTATACAGGCCCTCACCGATTGATGTGAGTAAGACCACCGCGGTAATACCAACAGTAATGCCAAGCATGGTTAAAAAACTACGCAACTTATGAGCGAGTAATGAAGTGCCGGTAAGTCGAATAAAGTCTTTAATGATCATTGTTAATGGCTCGCCAGCGCAATAACCGGATCCAGCCGTGCTGCTTTTCTTGCTGGTAATAAACTAAACAAAACGCCGGTTACAAGAGCAATCAAGATAGAAGCCAGGGTTGCCCAGGTTGGCGGGTAAGCCGGTAAAACTGGGAATGCATAACGTATTGCCCAGCTGCCGACATGACCAATAATTAAACCGGCTATGGCACCAAGTGTAGAGAGCAGAACAGCTTCAATCAGAATCAGGTTTAGAATCGCCCTGGCTGATGCGCCGAGAGATTTTAATAAACCTATTTCACTGGTTCGTTGTGATACCGCAACTAACATAACATTCATAATTAAAATGCCGGCAACGAATAAGCTTATTGCGGCAATACCACCTACTGCATACGTTAATGCACTTAGGATGCGATCAAATGTTTTGAGTACCGCGTCCTGGGTAATCACGGTAACATCTTCGATTCCCTGGTGACGTTCACGAATCGTGTTTTTTATAAACGTCATTACTTTTGGAATAGCTTCGCGGGTTTTCACTTCAACAAATATTCTAAACAAAGAAGGAATATTAAACAAAGACTGAGCCGATGCGACTGGGATGATTACAGCATCTTTAACATCGAAGCCCATAGACTGACCTTCGGAACCGAGTATACCGATGACACGAAAACGCCTGTCGCCGATACGTAACCATTGACCGAGTGCGGCACGTGGACCAAAAAGTTCGTTTCGAATATTAGAGCCAATCACACAAACGGAGTTTGCACGATCAATATCGGCCCTGGGTAAAAACTGTCCCTGTGTCATGGTCCATTTTCGCAGGGCAAGTAATTCATGTGTGGAACCCTGAATGGTGGTTTCTCGTTTACGTCCTTGCCAGGAAACTTCAGCAGCACCAATATTAAAAGGCGCAACACGACTGACTTTTGGGTGACGAGTCAGTGCGATGGCATCATCTAAGGTTAAATCACGTTCTGTTATACCGATCATTGTCGCCGGATCAGCACCACTGGTTTCGCTACGACCCGGTATAACAATAACAAGATTGGTGCCCAGTGATGAAAATTCAGCGGTGACATAATTACGGGCACCCTCACCGAGTGATGTTAATATAATGACAGAGCCTACACCGATGCTCATTGCCAGCAGCATCAACAAAGTACGGGTCGTGTTTGCACGTAATGCAAACCAGGAAAAACGGGTAGCATCACGAAGCAGTAACATTATGCTAAACCTGGATTGTCATCGGATTCTATTCTTCCATCTAACATCCTGATAGAGCGTACTGAACGTGCACCAAGATCAGCGTCATGGGTGACAACTATTAAAGTGATACCGGTATTATTAAGTTGTTCCAGTTTCTCAATAACATTGAGTCCTGATTTTTGATCCAGGTTACCGGTTGGTTCATCTGCCAGTAATATAGAGGGTTTAGTGATGGTTGCACGAGCAATAGCGACACGCTGGCGTTGGCCACCCGAGAGTTGATCGGGTTTGTGTGATGCACGATCAATAAGATCCATAGCAACTAATGCTTCATTAACCTGTTCTTTCCTATTTTTTTCTTCAATACCGGCAAGCACCAGTGGCAGTTCAATATTTTCTTCAGCGGTTAGCCGGGGGATTAAATGGAAAGTTTGAAAGACAAAACCAATATTTTTATTTCGTAGTGCAGCTAGCTGATCTTCATTAAGTTCGGTAACGCTGGTGTTATTCAGAACATATGTGCCGGATGTTGGTGGATCTAATAACCCCAGCAAGTTAAGCAGGGTAGATTTACCTGAACCAGATGGCCCCATAATAGAAACATATTCACCGTCTTGAATAGAGAGATTAATATCATCTAAAGCGTGTACAGTTTGATCGCCAACCTGAAAGTTCCGATGAATATTTTCAAGTTTTATCATAATAAAATATTATTTTTTATCAGCTGTTGCTTCGACTTTAACCCGGGCACCGTCACTAACACCATCACGATCTATTGAGGTAACGATTTGTTCTTTAGCTTTGAGTCCTTCAAGTATTTCAGTGTACTTCCAGTTACTGAGTCCGGTTGAAACCTGTCGTTCCTCAATGGTTTTCTTATCTTGTTCTAAAACAAATACTTTCTGACCTTCAAGTAATGCTTCTGTAGGAATGCGAAGAACATCGGAGTGCGAGTCTAGAATTATTTCAACATCGGCACTGTATCCGGGCAGCATGTGTATCTTGTCGTCGTCCTGGATAAAATCAACTTCGATATCGACGGTGCGGGCTTGTTTTTCCCGATCAAGAACATAAGGCGCTATGCGTCTTACTTTACCGCTAAAGAATTTTTTCTTATAGGCATCAAATGAAATACGGGCTGGCATAGCGGGTTTAATTTCTGGTGCATCAACTTCATCGATTGGTGCTAATACGAACAGGCAACTATTATCAATGATATCCACGGCAGCTGGGGTTGGCACACCAACCGGTGAAGGGGTAACAAATTCACCGAGCTCGCCGGTTACTTCTGCTACGGTGCCATCAAATGGGGCTTTCAAGAGGGTCCGATCGAGTGCAGCCTGGGCAACGGCAAGGCGGGCTTTGCTGACTTCAGCCGCTGATTTTGCCGCCTGGCAGGCAGCTTGTCTTGCTTTAGCATCACCGACAGCTCGCTCACTGGCATCATCTGAGCTTAGTCCCTTTTTACGTAAAGCAGTTAAACGATTTGCTTCACGCCTGGCAACGTCGGCAATCACACAGGCTTCTTTAACTCTTGCCTGGCTGGCGAGAATTTCACTTTTACTTAAGGTGAGTTGAGCATTAAGATCATCGTTCCACATTTCAAGTAAAACCTGACCTTTTTTTACCACATCACCTTCCTTGACGGGTAAATGTGCAATTTGTCCGCCTATTGCGGGTGAAAGGCCGGCACGACGACATGCTTTCAGTGTTCCCGCACGTGTGTTGGTAACAGTACGTTGTACATCACCAACTTCAACGCTCGCAATAATAACCGCAACAGGTTTTTCTTGTTTTATCCAGCTAAAGAGTACTACAAGTAGTGTTACTGATATGGCGCTGATAAAAATAACGCGATGACGCTTTTGCATATGCTTATCCCTTTATTATTGTTTACATATATAGCATATTTTTATCATTTTCTGTTAGTTTCAAATAACCTTTAAGCTGTTTAAGTGTTAAAGTAAGAAAAAATTTTGATCTGGATCAATATGTCTTCGCAAATAGATTTAAAACCTGAAACAAGCTGGTCGGTTGCTTTTAAAATTTATTTAAAGCGTCGTGTTATCGCGATGTTGTTTTTAGGTTTTGCTGCAGGTTTGCCTTTATTTCTTATTTTTTCAACATTATCGTTATGGCTAAGAGACGCGGGTGTTGATCGTTCAGCGGTAACCTATTTTAGTTGGGCAGCGTTAGCTTATTCATTTAAATTTATTTGGGCGCCGGTGATCGATAAGCTACCTTTGCCATTTTTAAACAACTTATTAGGCCGACGCCGGAGTTGGTTAATAGTGGCACAACTCGCAGTAATTATGGCGATTTGTTGGATGGCGATGACAGATCCAGCTAATGGTTTAACCGGAATGGCTTTCGCAGCCGTGTTGTTGGGATTCTCTTCTGCCAGTCAAGATATAGTTATAGATGCCTATCGTATTGAAGCAATGAAAAAAGAATTCCAGGCCGCAATGTCGGCCATGTATATCGCAGGTTATCGAATTGGTATGTTGGTCTCAGGTGCAGGTGGTTTATACCTGGCTTCTTATTTCGGGAATAAAGATCAATATAGTTATAATGCCTGGCAAACAACCTATCTGTGTATGGCAGTGATTATGTTGGTTGGCGTGGTAACCACGCTGTTAATTAAAGAACCCGATGTAAACAAAAAGGTTGAAACTTATTTGCATGACCTGTCTGATTATATACGCTTTTTTATTATGTTCGTGGTGATGGTTGTTGCATTTATTTATGGCTTTTCAATATTTAATTTTAACCTGGAATACGGCTTTATTAACGAGTTTCTCCGGATTGTGCTGTCATTAGCCTTTTCTTTAGCTGGTATTTACTTGCTGGTAGCGATACAAGTGGTTAACCGTGAAATGGTTTACTCAACCTATATTGAGCCGGTTGTTGATTTTTTTAAACGTTACGGCAAGATCGCTTTCCTATTATTATTACTGGTAGGTTTGTATCGCATATCAGATATCGTGCTTGGTGTTATTGCCAATGTTTTTTATCATGATATGGGCTTTAGCAAAAATGAAATCGCGACTACGACTAAAGTCTTCGGTATTATCATGACTCTGGTGGGTGGCTTTATCGGTGGCCTGATGACAATGCGTTATGGTGTTATGCCTATCTTGTTACTGGGCGCGGTGTTATCTGCAGTTACCAATTTATTGTTTATGCTATTGGCACATAACGGGCATGATATTGTTTTGCTAAGTGTTGTTATAGCAGCAGATAATCTCAGCGCGGGGTTAGCCAGCGCCGCCTTTATTGCATATCTATCGAGTTTAACCAATATATCGTTTACCGCGGTTCAATATGCTATCTTAAGCTCATTGATGACCTTACTTCCAAAATTATTAGGTGGTTATTCTGGCAGCATGGTTAACGAGCTGGGTTATTCCTCTTTCTTTTTGATGACCGCGATAATGGGATTGCCGGTTATTATTCTTATTTATTACCTGATGCGAAAAAATCCAGAATCACTAAGTTAATATGAATATTGAAGTTTCCTATCTTGCCGCTTTTATGGTGGGTTTACTTGGCGGCGTTCACTGTGTTGGTATGTGTGGCGGTATCGTCGGTGCATTGTGTATAGGCTTGGAGCAAGGCCATGAAAAAAACATAAAGAAAACGTTTCCATTTTTAATTTCCTATAACTCAGGTCGCATAGTAAGTTATACCTTAGCCGGTATTTTAATGGGAGGAATAGGCTGGTTAGGTAGCCACTTGTTTACTTTATATTCTATACAACAAGGTTTAGAAATATTTGCTGCAACTTTTATGCTGGCACTCGGATTGTACATTGCAGGCTGGTGGAAAGGGCTGGCCAATATTGAGCGCTGGGGTGGAAAGCTAATATGGAAACGATTCGAACCTTTGGGTCGACGTTTCATGCCTGTTAGTTCCTATCGACATGCTTTTTTGTTAGGTCTGATCTGGGGTTGGTTACCCTGCGGTCTGGTATACAGTGTGATCATCTGGACTATCTCAACGCAAAGTCCCGTTGAAGGTGGCTTACTCATGCTTAGTTTTGGTTTAGGAACCTTACCAAATTTATTATTAATGGGTATCTTTGCTTCTACCTTGAACCAGTTTATTCAGCAACCCTGGGTCAGGCAATTAGCTGGTATTATGATCATGGCTTTTGCCGGTGTCATGTTTTATCGTGGTTTGATGTAGAACGTCGCAGTTAATGTCTTTGTTTATTTATTTTAGAAGATGCTGTCATTGTTACTCCTGATTAGTAACAATGACAGCAAATTAGCATTATGATTTTATAACATCAAAAATAGAAAAGATGAGGTTAGCGAGTATAAAACTCTTTTTTAAATTTAATTGTATGAGTTTTACCTGAACCGGCTGGTTGTACGTTAACTTTAAAATTAATGGTTTCTTTATTAGTGACCCTGAAGCTAGAAATATAATAAGTCACATCACCATCTTTTATTTCTTTAAATTCCAAATGCTTTAACTGGGCATTCAGGTTAGTGCCAGTACCATTGACATCAGCACCAATGCCTTTGCCTTTATGTTGCACAACAATATTAATCATGCCACGATTTTTACTACGTTTAATCTTATAGGCCCGGGCAACTTCGGGTAAAAGGATATCAGTGGGTAGTGCAGTATGATGTATAACGTAATCTCCAAATTTCGTCACATTCTCTGCGAAACTGCTAAGCGGTATACTTAAAAGTAAAGCTAAACTCAAAAAACGAGCGATACGTCGAGATAGTGTCATATTGTTACTCCTTGTAATTGAATACCTATTAATATAGACAATAACATGCGTATTTACTGCTTGACAGAAATAAAATTTATGAAGTGTTACTTTTTATAAGTGAAAAGGCCCATCGATTGATGAGCCTTTAAAAGATTAAGATATTATAAAGTACTTAAGCGACTTGAACATCTTCACTATCGGTAATGAAATCTTCGAGTGGCCTGTTTAATGTATCCATTAACATATTCAGATCAGCGAGCTGTCCATTTAATGCTTCAGCCGCCTTTTCTAACTCAGAGATTCTTGTTTGCAGTGTGTCGCGAGATTCATTAATTTTACGTAGGCTTTCCAAACGTTTTTCCATTTGGTTTCTGTGCTCTTTAATGCGAGCTACAAGAGGTGCCATTCCTGCTTTTCCCCATGCCTCTACTTCCTGGTGTGCCTGGAAGAAGGTGTTGCGGGCATGACTAACCATTGAGATAAAGAATTTTTTTACAACAAACGCTTGTTCGGTGGCCGCCATTTTAGCACTGCCACGGTAAGCTTCCGCTTCAATGTTTAAACGCTCTAAGTCACGTTTATATTTACCCATACTAAATAGTTTAGGTTTCACATCTGCCAGGCCATGTTCTTTGTTAAATGAGCGGTAAATCGTTTGTAACAACATATTTACTTTATCCGCCTGTTGCGAACCGGTCGTAATGGTCGTTGATATGATGTCAAAGAATTCTTTCATTGAGCCTTTTAAGCCATTGGTGGTCCAGGTGCCGGTCATTTCTTTACGCGTTTTTTCCATCAGTTGATCTAGTTGAGTCAGGCTTAATGTTGCCATTAACTGCTGGTGGTTTTCGGTAAAGGATTTTTTATTCGCCTGAAAGCTTTCAACGCTTTTGTGATAAACCGTTTGTTCTTCACGCGTTTTCTTCATTAAGTGGCCGATCACATCTTCATTTTTCCCACTTAGGCCGTTTAATTCTTCAAGTTGTTTATTGGTATCACTCAGACGAGAAGAAATCAGGTTACGTGATTCTTCAGCCATGGCACCAATTTCACCGACAATGCTGTTACGAACAAGTTGTTGTTTTTGCGGTAAAATGTCCTGTGCCAGGATGGATTCCAGTGCAAGGATATTACTCTTTTCAAGTAACTCAGTATCGTGGCGAATTTTTGCTAACAAGCCTTTTTGTGCGGAAACAGGGAAGACATTTTCAATACCCACATTCAGCATTTTAGCTGCAGAGTTACATTGGGTGGTAATACTGTTTTGAATTGAATCATCGCTTTTAAGATCATCCCATAAAGTATCGACTTTATTGAGAACAATAATACGACCGTGTTTCGCATCACCGCCTAATGGCTGAACATTTTGTGTCCACATATCCAGATCTGATTTAGTCACGCCAGTATCTGCTGCCAGTACAAACACCACGGCTTGTGAATTCGGCAGCATATTGATGGTTAATTCAGGTTCGTTACCCAGTGCATTTAAGCCCGGTGTATCGAGAATAGTCAGGCCTTCTTTTAATAACGGGTGTGGGAAGCTGATTAAAGCATGACGCCACATAGGAATATCAACCATGTTTTCCGTTTCATTTTCTCTGTAATCAGATAGGCCAAGTTTCTCAGCAACAGGTAAAGGAACGCGCTTGGTTTTGACAACTTCAAGAAAAGCTTCTGCCATTTTTTCAGATGAGGAGGTATCAAGTGAAATCGAAGTCCAGTTGATCGGGTTTCTTTTATGCTCCTGGATACTCATGTCTTCTAACCGGGTTTCAATGGGTAAAAGACGGATATAGCTTTGGTTTGCTTCTGTATCAAAGAAAAGCTCGGTTGGACACATGGTAGTCCGACCTGCTTCTGAAGGCAGCAAACGGCGGTCATACTCAGAGAAGAAAACCGCATTGATCAATTCAGTTTTACCACGAGCAAATTCCGCGACAAATGCAATAGTGAGGTGATCCGATTTTAAATTCTCAATAACTTCATAGATTCGAATCTCGACTTCGGGAGTGCTCATATTGTTGCTTTCCAGCCATTTTTGGTACTTCTCAATCGCCTCGGAGATATCCGAGCGCCAGCGGCCGTAAGCTTGCATTTGATCTGTAAAGCGGTCAGTTGCCATGTTATTCCTGATATTTGTCGTTAACTTATTGATTATATTAGTTATTTTTTCGTAAAAACAAATTTTTGTCGATATTTCAGTATCTTATGTAGCATTATCTTAACAGAAGAGGCTAACACTAAGAAATATAACGGCAAATTGAGTAATTAATTTAGCTTAATTAGATAAATAGTTGAAATAAAAACGCTACAAATTACAGGTTTTATTTTTTATAGGTCTAATTTTAATAGGGAATTAAAATGGCAGATTATGTCAGATTAAATTCGCCGACATGACTTGCTTACTGGATTAATACCTTCGATGCCGGGTACATCAGGCTTTTAGCCCAGTGACTGAGGGGATCAAGTAATAGCAACTTGATTAACCATAATCCGACCATAGCAAACAGGGGCGATAAATCTAACCCCGACATAGGAGGAAGAAGTCGACGCGCTGGGCGTAATACCGGCTCAGCCACCTGGTGTAATAAGTTACTAATGGGGTTGTATTGGCCGGGGTTGATCCAGCTTAAAATCGCTAAAATAAAAATGGAAAACAAGAACACATAAAAGCCTAATGAAACCAGTTCCATGAGTGCGTAAATCACCAGGCCTAATATTTCCGGTGCAGGAAAATTGCGCATCAATGAAATAATAAAAATTTCCAGCATTTGTAATACCAGCATAACCAGCACCGAAGCCATATCAATGCCGGCAAAACCGGGGATAAAGCGTCGTAACGGTTTTAAAGGTGGATTGGTAATTTTGACAATAAACTGGGAAATAGGATTATAAAAATCTGCTCTTACTATTTGCAGAATAAGCCGCAGCATGATGGCGAGTATGTATAAACCAAATACAGTCGAAACTAAAAAAACACCGGCATTACTCAATGGGCTCATTGTTTATTTACCTAACTCTTGTGCTAATTCTTCAGCTCTTTTTTGTGCTGCGGTCATGGCTTGATTAAAAATATCAATTAATCCTTGTTCTTCGAATACTTTGATTGCTTGTTCCGTTGTGCCACCCGGCGAGGTCACTTTTTGCCTGAGTGAAGCCGGATCCTCTTCTATTTCAAGCGCCAGTTTGGTCGCACCAAAACCGGTTTGAATAGCCAGCAAGCGTGCAGTATCGGCCGGTAGCCCCAGGTTTTCCGCTGCTTTTTCCATGGCTTCTAAAACCATAAAGAAATAGGCCGGGCCACTACCCGACAATGCGGTCACGGCATCGAGTTGGTTTTCATTATCTACCCAAACAGCAAGTCCTACCGCGCGTAAAATTGATTCAGCTATTTCTTTTTGTTCATCCGTGACCAGTGAGTTGGCATATAAGCCGCTTGCACCACTTAAGACTAATGAAGGTGTGTTGGGCATAGCACGAACAATGGCTTTGTTTGAACCTAACCAGGTATTTAAACTTTCACTGGGTATACCGGCTGCAATGGTGAGGTAAAGAATAGTCTCTTTTGCTTTTAGTGGTGTCGCGACAGTTTTTAAGATTTGCGGTTTAACAGCAAAAACAACTACATCACACTCATCGACCAGTTTCTGGTTATCTGCAAATGTCTGTATAGAAAAATCTTTAGTTAAGGCCGCTCGTATTTCTTCGTTGGGATCAGTGGCAAACAGCTGTGTATTTTTAATGCCACTTGAAATCAAGCCACCGATTAAACTGCGCGCCATATTGCCGGCACCGATAAATCCGATATTTATTGTATTCATCTTGATACTTTAACAACAAATTTCACAGATGCTAAGAGGCAAGGAGCAAATAGGAACAAAATCTTTACATTTTATATGTGATATTGAATTGAAGCTAGAAATGGTTGCGGGAACCATGGATTCATAGGTAGTGTGAGGTAATTGGATAAGTTCTAATGAAGGCTAATTTTTTCACACCAGAAATAAGATAAAATTGCTATGTAGTTACATTTTTTATATATCATTAATAGATTATTTTGATATTTTCACTGATTTTACAATCCTATTCTAAAGGAAACCCCACTTCATCCGCTAAATCTTTAGTATATTATAAAGTATAGAAGGGAATATGGGGCAGCCAGCTGAACAAACGAATACTACTGCACTACAACAGAAATTTCTGGCAGTAGAAGTTTGTGGTCATGGTTATGGCATACCTATTGAAACCGTTAAAGAGATTGTTTATCACTCTCGCATTAACCCCCTTCCTCAAACTCCTGCATTTGTTCGTGGAGTCAGCCTGATTCGCAATGAAACCATGCCAGTATTAGATTTAAATATTTTACTCGGCAAAAACGAAATTACAGAAATCCATCATGAAAGTTGCTTCATCGTTATTCAGTTGGCGGACAAAAGTGGCAAGTTAACTCATATTTGTTTATTGGCAGATCGTATTCTACAGACATATAAGGTTGATCGTGATGATGTAGATAGCATCCCTCAAGTTGATAAACAGGTAATCGTCGAGTATGTCAGAGGTATTGCACGGTTTGATGATGATCTCTTTATAGTTATAGATCCTGCCGGATTAATTTCACCATACATGGACGAAATAAACGGTTACGATATTTATAGAGAGTCAGAAAAAAATCGCCAGGAAACCGGTGATGATCAGTATTTAGCCAAAATCAAGAATAAATCTCAGGTAAGTAAATATCTTTCAGCGAGTATTGCTGGAGAAGAATATGCCATTCCTTTAACTAATGTATTCCAGGTAATAGGAAAAAAAGATCTAAAAAAATATTCTGATGATGATTTACCAGGCTTTTTGGCTAGTGCCACCATTATTAACAATAAAGTTGTTGGTATTGTTAAGTTAAAAGATGTATTAGCAGAGAATGAAGAGGTCACTGAGAAAGTTCATAACACAGACGAGGTGATAAACCAGGAAGTTGTTGTGTTGGTAGATTTTGATGAAAGCATGTTGGGTATTATGGTTGATAAGATCGGTCGTACTTACGAATGCCATGAAGAACTTAAGCAACATTCATTCTGTAGTAATCTCAATCGTAATCGGATAAAAAGCCTCGGATTTATTGAGAGCGAAGAAGGCTGCATTGAGGTGATTGAGCCAACGGGTGTTCTTGTGAACAGTGAGCGAAGTGAGGTTGTATCATGGATGGGGTGTGTTGAACAGATTTATAAAATGTCTGACCTGCAGAACAAAGCAGCCGATACCGAAAAACAGATTGATGAGGATAATCATTTTGCAAAGTATGCTGGCTCTTATCTTATCGTGCAAGTTGGCAAACAACTGGTTGGAATAAAAAATGATAATGTCGATGAAGTTCTGACGTTTGATGATCTAATCCCTTTAAGTAATAGCCCATCCTGGTTTATGGGGTTGCTGGATCTGCGACAGAATACCTATCCAGTTATTGATTTACTCTCACGTCTTGATGTGGACAAAGACAATGCCGTAGATGAACAACGCAAAGTTCTTGTAATGGTTAAACATGACAATGAAAAAATTGCGCTTCATGTAAATCATATTGTGAACTCTTCAGCAATTAAAGAAGAACATTTACAGGGCTTAGAGGATTCAGAGCTTTTTGTAAACAATGAAGCATTATTAGCGGTTGCGAAAGTGGATGTAGGATTGGTTCATATCGTTAATATGGAGAAAATTGTTAGTGGCGAAGAAATATCAGCAAGACGATTACTGAATGAGCTACAGGCTCAATCGAATAGTAGTAAATTATAATTTAAGGTTCTTAAAATAAGGCATAAGACAATGGAAAATTTATCAATTAAAGCGAGACTGACCGGACTGGTCGGTATCCTGGTTGCCATGGTAGTAGGGATTGGCATGTTTGGTATGGTTAGCACACATAATATCATTGTACATATGGAAGCAGATGCGCATAGAGAGCAGGACTTAGCACATACTTTGGAATTGGCTGAACGCACCGAGATAGAATTTAAGACCCAGGTACAGGAATGGCAACGGATTTTGTTAAGGGGAAATAATTCTGATGCATTCTCTAAACATAAAAAGTTATTTAATAAACAACACAAAATTGTTATCAAGGATCTCGATAAACTGACGAAAAAATATAAAAAACTTAATCTTGATACTGATGAAATTAGAAAAGTCCGTTCTTTGCATAGTGAGATTAAAGAACAATATGATAGTGCACTTAAGAAATTTAACCCTCGTAATTCAGAAGCTGGAAAATATGTTGATAAGTTAATTAATGATATTGATAAACCCGTAGTAAAAGCTTTAGATGAAATGATTCATCACCTGTCAAAAGAAATTGATCTGGTTGTAGAAGCATCAGAAGCTTATGCAGCAAAAATGGAATCTTCAACAAAAACAACAGACATCACGATAATAGTTATAGCTACAATTATTGGGTTGACTCTTGGTTGGTTATTAATAAATAGTATTAATCGTGCTTTAGAAAGCCTGGTGTTAGCTACACAACGTATTGCAGAAGGTGATATGAGTGTAGAAATTGAGGTTGTCGGTAAAAATGAAATTTCTAAAGTACAACGTTCACTATCAGATATGAGTAAAAAATTACGTAGTGTTGTGAGGCAAGTAAGAGATGGCTCTCAAAATGTAAACCTGAGTTCTGATGAGATATCGCGTGGCAATCTTGACTTATCTAGTAGAACAGAAGAACAGGCATCATCACTTGAAGAAACAGCTTCAAGTATGGAAGAAATAACTGTGACAGTACAACAAAACAGTGATACAGCATCACAAGCGGTTGAGCTGGCAAAAAACTCGACAAACAAAGCAGAACATGGTTTATCAATCACACAATCGACCGTGTGTGCAATCAATGAAATTAAAGAAAGCAGTGAGAAGGTAGCAGATATAATTAGCGTGATAGATGAGATTGCTTTCCAGACTAACTTGTTAGCATTAAATGCTTCTATTGAGGCTGAGCGTGCAGGCGAACAGGGACGAGGATTTTCAGTGGTAGCGAATGAAGTACAAAAACTGGCGCAACGAAGTGCAGATGCCGCTAATGAAATAAAAGCATTGATAAAAAATAGTACCCAGAAAGTTCAAGAGGGTACCGAACTGGTTATTAGCTCCAGCAATGCTCTTGATGAGATTGTTAAGGCATCGAAGGAAACGACACAATTAATGGAATCTATTTCACAAGCTAGCCAGGAACAGTCCGTGGGTGTTTCTCAAATTAATGTTGCCATTACACAACTGGAAGAAACCACACAACAAAATGCGGCACTGGTTGAAGAGATCTCAGCTGCAAGTACTTCGATGAGTGAGCAGGCAAGTACTTTGAATAAAATTGTTTCGTTTTTTAAACTGAATAATGATGTGAGTCCTGATGTAACACAGCAGGAAGCAAAAAAGCCCGATTTGGTTGTTGATAATACCGCTCTAGTTGAAGAGGAAAATAAAACTCAAAAGCAAGCGGCTGATAGGGTGGGTAACCTGGCACTAAAAAAAGAGTCCGGTGACAATGAATGGAAAGAGTTTTAGTTGCTTTAGCTGTGTTGTAAAAAAGCTAAATAAATAAGGTAGAGTAAAAACAAGCTGGAGTAAAAATGTATTCTGGCTACACTAACTTTTTTTTTACTGACGCGGTCCAAATATTGCGGTTCCTATTCTCACCATGGTTGAACCTTCGGCAATGGCTGCTTCCATATCATTACTCATGCCCATAGACAGAGTATCCAGCGCTATTGCTTGTTTTTCTATTTCAGCTTTGAGTTCATGCAATAAATGAAAAGGTTTTCTTTGTAGTTCAAAGTTATCAGTAGCAGCAGGTATTGTCATTAAGCCACGTAAGCGTAACTGAGGTAATTGCACTATATCTTTGACTAAAGTCAGGGTTTTTTCTGGCGGTATTCCGGATTTAGCACTTTCACCGCTGGTATTAACCTGGATGCAAATATTGAGTGGCGGTAATCCTGGATCTCGCTGTTCGCTAAGCCGCCTGGCAATTTTTAAACGGTCAATGGTATGTGCCCAGTGAAAATTTTGCGCAATTTGGCGTGTTTTATTTGATTGAATCGGCCCGATAAAGTGCCATTCGATAGCCGGCTCTGTGATCGCGTTTATCTTGGAGAGTGCATCCTGGAGATAATTTTCGCCAAAATGGGTCTGATTTACGCTAAAAGCGGCCCGAATATCTTCAATTGGGTGGGTTTTGCTGACCGCTAATAGCTGAACTGAGCCGGCTTTTCGGTCATATTTTTGTTCCAGGGCCTTAATTTGCTCCCGTAGCGACTTTATGTTTTGTGTAACTGTATTTTGACTTGCATGCAGCATAATGAGATTGTACTTTGTAGATTAATACTTAAGAAATGATACCGGCTACCGATACAGACTGTAATCAAATGGGCTTTATTGGTAGTAATTAATAACTAATATATAAAGAGATATCATGGATATTACTGAATTACTTGCTTTTAGTGTAAAAAATAACGCATCCGATTTACATTTATCGGCTGATTTGCCACCAATGATTCGTGTTGACGGTGATATACGACGAATCAATGTCCCTGCTTTAGATCATAAGACAGTGCACAGCCTGGTGTACGATATTATGAATGATAAGCAGCGTAAGGATTTTGAAGAGTTTCTGGAGACCGATTTCTCGTTCGAAATTCCAGATTTAGCTCGTTTTCGTGTTAACGCCTTTAACCATAATCGGGGTGCGGGTGCAGTATTTCGTACCATCCCGTCTAAGATTTTAACCCTTGAACAACTCAATGCCCCGGCGGTATTTAAAGAAATTTCAGATGTTCCGCGCGGTATTGTACTGGTCACCGGGCCCACCGGTTCCGGTAAATCAACCACGCTGGCCGGTATGATTGATTATAAAAATGACACTGAATACGGGCACATACTCACCATCGAAGATCCAATCGAGTTTGTTCACGAAAGTAAGAAGTGCCTGGTGAATCAACGTGAGGTTCACCGCGATACGCTAGGTTTTAGCGAAGCATTACGTTCAGCGTTACGTGAAGATCCCGATATCATCCTGGTTGGTGAGATGCGTGACCTGGAAACTATTCGCTTAGCATTAACCGCAGCCGAAACAGGTCACCTGGTTTTCGGTACCTTACATACTACCTCAGCCGCGAAAACCATTGACCGGATCATTGACGTATTCCCGGCAGCGGAAAAAGGCATGGTGCGTTCGATGTTATCAGAATCATTACGCGCAGTTATTGCACAAACGCTATTAAAGAAAATTGGTGGTGGTCGTGTTGCGGCGCATGAAATCATGATTGGTACACCGGCAATTCGTAACCTGATTCGTGAAGATAAAGTGGCACAAATGTACTCGGCTATCCAAACTGGCCAGGGCATTGGTATGCAAACATTGGATCAATGTTTACAGGACCTGGTTGCACGTGGATTGGTCAGTAAACAAGATGCGAAAATGAAAGCAATGAATAAAGACGCTTTTAATTAAAGCAATGTTATTTTCATTCAATTAAATGTTAAGTTAAAAGTTTAAGGATAAGGTCAGGTTTTATGGAGTTTGAATCACTACTAAAATTAATGGTGCATAAAAATGGTTCTGATTTATTTATCACAGCCGGTGTTGCCCCGAGCCTGAAAGTGAATGGCAAAATTTCACCTGTCACCCAGGCCACCTTGACTCCTATCCAGGCAAAAGAGATTGTCATGGGTATTATGACTCCCGCTCAAAAAGAAGAGTTTGAAGCCGAGAATGAATGCAATTTCGCAATCTCCGCTTCGGGCATCGGCCGTTTTCGTGTCAGTGCATTTATGCAGCGTAATAACGCGGGCATGGTGTTACGTAAAATTGAAACCACCATTCCAACAATGGATGATCTGGGGTTGCCGGCTATCTTAAAAGAGCTGGCCATGACCAAACGGGGCTTGATTATTTTTGTCGGTGCAACCGGTTCGGGTAAATCAAGTTCGCTTGCTTCAATGATCGGTTTTAGAAATAAAAACTCAACCGGTCATATTATAACGATAGAAGATCCAATTGAATTTATTCATCACCACCAGGGTTGTATTGTTACTCAGCGTGAAGTGGGGCTTGATACCAAGTCATTTGAAGAAGCATTGAAAAACACCTTAAGGCAGGCGCCTGATGTTATTTTGATTGGTGAGATTCGTACCCGGGAAACCATGGATCATGCCATTGCCTTTGCAGAAACCGGTCATCTTTGTTTAGCAACATTACATGCAAATAATGCTAACCAGGCCATGGATCGTATTATTAACTTCTTCCCTGAAGATCGTCGTAACCAGTTGTTAATGGATTTATCTTTAAATACCCGTGCCTTCGTAGCACAGCAATTAATACCAACGCCCGATGGTAACGGCCGTGTTTTATGTGCTGAAATTATGATCAACTCGCCGTTAATGCAGGACCTGGTTCGTAAGGGTGAAATTCATAAAATGAAAAGTTTAATGGCGAAGTCCCGCAATATGGGTATGCAAACATTTGATCAATCATTATTTGATTTATACAAAGCAGGTCAGATTACTTACGAAGATGCAATTAATTACGCAGATTCTGCCAACGAACTACGCTTAATGATTAAACTGGGTGACAGTAAAGGTGAAGGTGCCGAATCACTTGCCGCGTCACTTGATGGTGTGACCATACAGGAAACTGATTAAGCGCTAGATTAGTTATTCAACTATGGAAAACGACAGAAGAAAATACAAACGTAAAAAAGTTGGTGCCAGGGTAAAAGTATTTCACCCGGTAGTTGGTTCATTTGAATCTAAAACTATTGATATTTCTAATGGTGGTATATTGATTGGTGCTGATCAGCACAGCAAAGAAATGAATGTTAATGATGCAGTTAAAGTTATTTTTCTGAATTCGGGTGATATTGCTGTGATATTTAATATGAATATTGTGCGTAGCACAAAGGATGGTGTGGGTATGGAATTACTCAATTGTGAAAAAAATGGAAAAACCTTTACCGTTTCGGATTTACGCGATGCTTTAGCTTAACTATATTTAGAAAACAGAATAAGCATCAAACACGGGGCCATCTACACAAACTCGTTTCACCCAAGAACAGCTAAAGCTCTTCATCAGGCACTCCCTTAACAAGTTACCACTTGTTCTGGTCGCATGCAGGGCCTAACTATTAAAAACCGTATAAGCATCAAATACTGGCCCGTCTACACAAACCCGTTTCATCGCAGGGCCTTGATCGGTTTGTACTTCGACTACGCAACCGGCGCAGCCACCGACGGCACAGGCCATAAATTCTTCCAGTGATACCTGGCAAGGTAAATCAAATTCTTTTGCCAGTTTAGCAACTGCTTCCAACATGGGGTGTGGTCCACAGGAATACACTTCCACCTGGTTAAGTTCTTCTTCACTTAATGCGTTTAACCATTCGCGCGCAAGATCAGTCACATAACCTTCATAGGTTCCCGGGTAGCCCTGTAAACTGGCTAAGCGTGAAGCAATATTCCAGTCATCGAGTAACGGCATTGCAGCAATAACCCCATCCGGAATACCGGGCACCATAATTTCAGAGGGTTTACTGGTAAAAGGAAAAGGCACTTCTGACCCTAAGATAACAAAAGGTTCATAGCCTGTTAGCTGCTTGCAATGTTCAGCGATAAAAATCATTGGTGGCATGCCGACACCGCCACCAATTAATAATGGGCGTTTACGTTCAGCCTTTATATCAAAAGGTTTACCAATGGGACCAAGTATATTGATTGTTTCACCGACTTTATTTTCTGATAACAGGGCGGTGCCTTCTCCGAGTTTTTTGTATAGGAAATCGACCCAGCCTTGTTCTTTATTAATCCGCATAATAGAAATGGGACGACGCATTGGGCGAAGAGGATGTACGGTGAGGTGAGCGAAACTACCGGGTTGTGCTTTGGCGGCAATTTTAGGTGCCTGTACACGCATAATAAACTGCTCACCGTCATAGGCTTGATGCGAGAGTATTTCGCAGTCTTCAACAAATATAGTGTTTCGATGTTTCATATATCTTCCAAATATTACGTCATTGCGAGGAAGCACTAAAAATAATTATTTTTAGTGTAGACGTGGCAATCTCATGATATTCGTGATTTATTGAGAGATTACTTCAGTCACTTTGTTCTTTCGTAATGACAGATGTTTAATAAACTAACGGGTTTAACTTGAGTAGACTACTTTGCCGTTTAATAATGTGTGTACAACCTTACCTTTAAACTCCCAGCCTTCAAAAGGGGTATTGTGCCCCGCGCTGACCAGGTTTTCTTTATTCATAATCCAGTGTGTTTGCGGGTTATAAATACAAATATCGGCTTTTTCTCCGACTGATAATGTGCCGGCATCAATACCCAGTATTTTAGCGGGTTGTGCGGTAAGACGATTTATTACATCACTGAGTGAAAGATCTTCGGTTAAGCGTAATGCTAGAGGTAACAAGGTTTCCAGGGAACTAATACCGGCTTCAGTTTCTGCAAATGGAGCGAGTTTCGCATCGGCATCATGGGGTTCGTGATCAGAACAAATGGCATTCAGGTTACCGGTTGCAAGCGCGCCAACCAGTGCTTCGCGATCTCGTTGGGTACGTAATGGAGGACGCACATGACAGTTACTATCAAAGTAGCCGATATCCATTTCGGTTAAATGTAAGTGGTGAGCAGTGACATCTGCGGTAATTGGCAAACCATCATATTGAGCACGGGCTATCATTTGAACTGCCCGGGCACTGGAAACATGACAGAAGTGGGCACGAACACCGGTTTGCTCTATTAATAGTAAGTCTCGCGAAATAGCACTGGTTTCGGCTGACTCAGGAATGCCGGGTAAACCTAAGCGGGTGCTTATGGCGCCTTCATGAGCACAACCATTACCAGCCAGGCCCTGATCTTCTGCATGTAAAAAAATGGTCAAGCCGCAACTCGCTGCATATTCCATTGCGCGGCGCATCACTAAATTATTTGTCACCGGTGACAAGGCATTACTAATACCGACACAGTTGCCGAATTTCTTTAATAGTGCCATTTCACTGAGTTGTTCACCTTTAAGTCCGGCGGTTAATGCCGCTAAGGTAACTACTTTTGCATAGCCTGCTTGTTCGGCGCGTTCATGAATTAACTCAACAACTGAAGTGGTATCTATTACCGGGTTGGTGTCTGGTGGCATACACAAGGTTGTAATACCCGCCGTAGCGGCAGCGCGAGTTTCACTTGCGATAGTCGCTTTATTTTCTAAACCCGGTTCTCTAAGTCTTGCGCGTAAATCAACAATTCCAGGAATGACATGGCAACCACTGGCATCGATGGTTTGATCTAACGTAAAGCCATCGGGTTGTTTGTTAATCGCAGCAATGCGGCCTTCTGATATATAGAGGTCATGCTTTGCTTCGAGGTTATTTGCCGGATCAATGACTAAGCCATTACTAATTTTAATACGCATCAGCTTTGTCCCCGTTCCTGGCCATCGGTCAGGGATGATCTGCCAAGCGCCATTGACATCACGGCCATTCGTACAGATATACCATGGGTGACTTGCTCGAGGATCACAGACTGAGGGCCGTCTGCAACACTGGATTCAATTTCTACACCGCGATTAATAGGACCGGGATGCATGACGATTGCATCAGCTTTAGCCAGTTTTAGTTTCTCTTCAGTTAAGCCATACATGTGGAAGTACTCATGTTCACTGGGTAGTAACGCGCCTTCCATACGTTCACGTTGCAGGCGCAACATGATAACGACATCAACATTTTGTAGCCCCTGGTGCATGTCGTGATAAACATGGACACCGAGATGTGCGGCTTCTTTTGGAATAATAGTTTGTGGCCCAATGACTCTTATCTCGGGGACACCGAGGGTGTTTAAGGCGTGAATTTGTGAACGCGCCACGCGTGAGTGCATGATGTCACCGACTATCGCAACAGTAAGTTTTGTGAACTCCTGTTTGTGTCGACGAATAGTAAACATATCCAACATCGCCTGGGTGGGGTGAGCATGACTACCATCCCCTGCATTGATAACACTAATGTGTGGGGCAACATGCTGTGCAATAAAGTGTGCAGCGCCACTGCTATTATGTCGAACAACGAACATATCAACCTGCATGGATTCCAGGTTTTGTAACATATCCAGCAGGCTTTCACCCTTGGTCGTGGCCGAGGTGTTGATATTGATGTTGATAACATCTGCGGATAAACGTTTAGCCGCCAGTTCAAACGTGGTGCGGGTGCGGGTACTGGCTTCAAAAAATAAATTGGCAATGGTCTTGCCGCGTAGCAACGGGACTTTCTTCACTTGCCGGTTACTAACAGAAGAGAAATTTTCTGCATGATCTAAAATGCCTGTCAGCATGGGTTTTTTAAGCCCTTCAATCGTCAGAAAGTGGCGTAGTTCGCCATCCTTGTCTATTTGAATATCATGCTGCTTCATTTCGTCTCCTCAACAGAGAGGACAAGGGCATCATTCTCTTTGTTCAGCTTTATGTGCTGATTATCATTCAGTTCAATACGGGTTGCGGCAACATCGGCAGAAACGGGTAATTCACGATTACCTCGTTCGACCAGTACCGCAAGCATGACAGAAGCCGGTCTGCCATAATCAAAAATTTCATTTAAGGCGGCGCGAATGGTGCGGCCGGTGTGTAGTACATCATCAACCAGGATAATATGCTGATCATCAACGTTAAATGGTAAATTAGATGGCTGTACTTGTGGATGCATGCCAATACGGGTGAAGTCATCACGGTAGAAAGTGATGTTTAAGGCGCCGAGAGGTTGCTGAATACCCAGCGTCTTATGTAACTCTTCAGCCACCCAAAGCCCACCGGTGTGTATACCGATCATTACGGGATTTTTAATATTGCGGCTTTGTAATAAATGACGTAATTCGCTGGATAATGTATCCAGAAGGGCGGGCATATCGAGGTCTTGGTTTTGCTGACGCTCTGTCATTATTGTTTATATATCCATTGACGATTGTGACATCCAGCTTTGCAGGATGAGCTGTGCTGATATCATATCAATTTGTGCCTTGTCTGGGAATATAGAATCACGGAATTGAGAGGAACCGGATTGCTGATTTATAATGCTTTCAGCTTCGTTTGAGCTTAAACGCTCATCGACCAGTTCAACCGGAATCTGGTAGCGGCCGTTTAACTGGTTAGCAAAGCGTTTGGCGGCCTGGGTCATTGCTTGTTCGCTGCCATCCATGTGCAATGGCAAACCAACAATAAACAGATCCGGTTGCCATTCAGCAATAATTTTAGAAATGCTATCCCAGTCAGGTTTATTTTTTACCGCGGTGACGGTGGTTAAAGGATTGGCCGTACCCGTGACTTCTTGTCCAATGGCAATGCCAATACGTTTAGTACCAAAATCAAAACCAAGTAGTGTACGTTGGCCTTTTATAGAACCCGCCATGCCTGGTTAGCCGTGTCCTATATCGGTGGAGAGTTGTTGCAGGTTAATACCGAGCGTTGCTGCAGCGGCTGACCAGCGTTGCTCGACAGGGGTATTGAATAAAATATCATGCGTGGCGGGTACATTTAGCCAGACATTCTCTGCGATTTCATCTTCAATCTGATCTTCACCCCAACCGGCATAGCCAAGAGTGATAATAAATTTTTCCGGTGGTTTATTATCAGCATCATAGCCCTCGGCGATGGCCTGGATAATATCCTGTGACATTGTCAGGCCAATATCTTTTGTCACCATAAGGGTACTATCCCACTCACCAACTGGGGTATGTAAAATAAAACCGCGCTCTGTTTCTACCGGGCCACCTTCATAAATAGGGTAAGCCTCTGCTTCAGGATCAGTAATCTCGATATCAAGTTGATCACATAGATCAGTAAAAGTCAGGTCAAGCGGACGGTTGATTACGATACCCATTGCACCTTCATTATTGTGTTCACAAATATAGCTCACACTTTTCTCAAAGTTTGGATCGTTCAAACTTGGCATTGCAATAATGAAATGATTGGTTAATGAAAAGGTCTCAGACATTTTGTTTTTCGCCATGATGATTTAAGTATTGATGACGCAAACTATTATAGCAAGCGACAATTCATTGTCGTTGCGAGCAAAGCGCGGCAATCTTTATGGAAAACCCACATTTTTCTGCAGATTGCTTCGTTTTACTCGCAATGACTGTAGACGGATTATTCTGTCGATGTTTGTAAGCGGCTGCCATTTTGAAAGCGCCAAACACGTGGAATATGTAAAACATCAGTATCTTTAAGGATATCTTTTGTTAGTGGCGGGAAAGGTGCAGCCATATTAACGATACGTAATGCGGCTTGATCGAGCTCGCGATAGCCAGAAGAGCGGGTAATGCGGGCAGAATGAATACTGCCATCAGGATTAATGGCGACATCAAGTAACAAGCTACCGGTAATTTTTTTTCGGGTAACGATAGCCGGGTAATTAAGATTGCCAATGCGTTCTACTTTAGCTCGCCATGCATCCATGTAACTGGCAAAACGGTATTCTTTCGCATTAGCGCCATGGACCCAGTTATGCTTTGGTGTTTGTTGGTAAGCTTCTTTGAGTTTATTGATTTCGGCGCTTAGTTTTGCAATTTGCTGGCTGCGTTCAAACAATTGCGCTGCGGTTAAACTTTTCGTTGTCACCGGCGTTTCTTCTTTTAATTTTTGCTTGTTCACCAGTTGGTTAGATTGATCAACACTCATTATTTCAGTTTGTTTTTTTGTTTCCGTTATCGGGGGCGGTGACATGGCTCTTTTGCTGTTTGGTGCGAAGCCTTTATCAGGGTGAGGCAGTGGATTAGAAAAAGGACTGCTAGGCCGACTTTTCTCTTGTTGTGTTCCGCCTCCGAGCTGGTTGGCCTGTGCCAGGTAATCGGCTTCTTCGGGTTCTTCATTGGAACGCTGATGAACCAGGGTGATTTCCATGGTGGTAATGACATCATTGTTACTGTCCATTAAATCAAAACTGATTCCGAGAATAATGATGGCATGAATTGCCAGGGCAAAGAACAGGGTCAGGCTCATACGGTCACTTTGAGTCACCGTGGTCGGGTTTATATTTTGATTAACCCGGGAATTAATAGAAGCGCTATTCATATGATTACTAAATGAATCTAATTAAAATGTCTCTTTAAAGCTGAATTATAGCTCAGCTAGCTCAACTATTTTGCGATTTTGTTCCATCTTTATACGATCTTTCATGGCAGAAGAAAGATGTAGCTCTCCCTTGTCATCAATTAATAGAACATATTTTATATCCATGGCTTTGGCTATAGTAACCCATTGTGACGGGCCGGCAATAAATAACGCGGTTGCCGCGGCGTCGGCAGTCGCCGCATCGTGATGTAACACTGTGACCGATTGCGTACCTTTTGCAGGGTAGCCAGTTCTGGGATCAATAATATGGTGTAAGTGCTGATCATTATTTTTTTTGTTTTTTAAATAACGTTCGTAGTCGCCCGAGGTAAAAGCGGCTTCATTATCATTTAGTTCAAGTGAAGCGACGATGGCTTTAGTATGGTCTTTTCCTGGTTCAGGGCGTGGGTCTCGAATTGCAATTTTCCAGGGGCGATCGCCGTGTTTTCCTATGACTTTTAGATCTCCACCGGTATCAATGAGCGCATTTTGAATGCCATTTTGTTGCAAGTAGTTGAGCAGGTGATCAATCGCAAAACCTTTTGCTATTGCACCAAGATCAATTTTAACGGCAGGATTTGTATTACTCATCCTGATACCACGGATTTTGACATCCTCTAATGTGGGTTGTTGTTTAACTAACTTTTGTATCTCTTCGTCAGAGGGAGGCGTTTCAGGTTCCTGGTGACTATGAAAACCCCATAACGCAATTAATTTACCAATCGCGGGGTTAAACAAGTGCTGGCTTTTAATAGCCAGCTTTTTAGCTTTTTGCACCGGTTCCAGCACACTCGTTGCGGCGGAAAATTCTGTTGTATAGCCGAGAAGCTGGTTCATTCTCATTAATGGACTGGGTTCCCATACATGCCATACGCTATGCATCACTTTTAGCTCTTCACGAATAAAACGAAAATATTTTTCAGCTGTTTTACTGTCTACATCGAGTAAAGTGACATTAATAATAGTGCCGAAAACTAAAAAACTGTCATGATGCTCGTGTTTTTTTTGTTGCAGAGTAACAGCAAAAATAACAGCTATTATAATGACAAGTAGCCATACGCTACGTTTTAAAGAAGGGTGGAGCACGAAAATATCCTTAGTGTTTTTGTTCAGCAATCCAGTCCATTAATGATGCACTGATATTGATATTATATTGTTTATCGAGTTCACGAATACAAGTAGGACTGGTGACATTGATTTCAGTCAGGTAGTCACCGATGACATCAATGCCAACAAAAATTAAGCCCTTGGCTTTTAAGGTTGGCGCCACTTGTTCGCAGATCCAACGATCCCGCTCAGTTAATTCAACACCAACACCCTCGCCACCGGCAGCCAGGTTTGCCCGTGTTTCTCCCTTGGCGGGAATACGTGCCAGTGCATAAGGGATGGGTTCACCGTTTATTAATAATATACGTTTATCCCCTTGCTTTATTTCAGGAATAAAGCGTTGTGCCATGGTGACCGTTTTACCGTTTTTGGTCAGGGTTTCTATGATGACGCTGAGATTAGAATCGTTCTCTTTAATGCGAAAAACGGACGCCCCACCCATACCATCTAAAGGTTTAACAATGATGTCTTTGTGTTCACGATAGAAGGCTTCGATATGCTCAGCTTGTGATGAGACCAACGTCGGAGGCATACATTGTGGAAAGTAATTAGTGAATAATTTTTCATTGGCATCACGTAAACTTTGCGGCTTATTAATGATGATCGTGCCTTTTTCTTCCGCTTTTTCAAGTATGTAAGTACTGTAGATGTAGTCCATATTAAAGGGAGGATCTTTGCGCATTAAAATCGCATCAAGCGAATCCAGGGGTTGGTTACTAGCTTGTTCTAATTGAAACCAGTTATCCGCATTGCTGAAAACTTTTAATGGCTGCATATTGGCTCGGGCTTCGTCATGCGCAAGGTAAAGATCCGCTTGCTGCATATAATAAAGTTGCCAGCCGCGCGATTGTGCTTCGAGCAACATGGCCAAAGTACTGTCTTTTTTGAAATTAATGGCCTCAATCGGGTCCATTACAACGCCAATTTTTAGTGACATAAGCTTAGATTTCTGTGTTTTCCTAAAAAGATTGCAATTATGGATGCACTATACCGCTAGTTGCTGTTCTGGTCATTGTGATTATTTTCTTAAGTTGGCAGTCACTATGCCGATAAATACTGTTGCAAGTTTAGCAATGTAAGGTAAATTCTGGCTTTTTTAGTGTTTTCTGGCTGGTATTTATGTTTTTTTATGGCTTAGAGTACAGATAATTAATAGGTGTACTTGGTTTCAGATAATGGAAACAAAAAAACCAAATATTCTATAGATTATAATTACTTATGGAATATAATTAAAATCTGTGTTAAATATATCTACCAAGTGTGACATAGTTTACATATTTTAACGTAAAAATATAAAAACAAGTAAAATCATATGGTTAGGTACGTATTAGGATGTTGGCAGAACAAACAATGAGTGATGGATTTCAAGATCTGAAAGTAATGGTGATTGACGACAGTAAGACAATTCGTCGAACTGCGGAGACATTATTGAAAAAAGCAGGTTGTGAGGTGTTTACCGCAACGGATGGTTTTGAAGCTTTATCAAAAATTGCCGATCATAATCCGGACATTATTTTTGTCGATATTATGATGCCGCGCCTGGATGGTTACCAAACAACAGCATTAATTAAAAATAACAAGGTATTTAAAAATACCCCTGTTGTGATGTTATCAAGTAAAGATGGCCTGTTTGACAGGGCTCGCGGTCGTATCGTTGGTTCTGAGCAGTATCTGACTAAGCCATTTACGAAAGACGAATTATTGAGTGCAATACAACAACTGGTACTGGATTAATACACAACTATCTTTGAGTTTAGCTAAGTTGTATCGGGATAGTACTTTAAACATTTAAGACGAGATATTTAGGAATTAGGAGAAAATGAATGGCTAATATATTTATCGTGGATGACTCACCAACAGAAGTCCATGTTCTCAAAGCAATACTTGAGAAAAATGGCCACAGTGTGGAATCAGCTGATAATGCAGAAGCGGGTATCGAACAAATAACAGCAAAACAACCTGCTCTTGTATTAATGGACGTTGTTATGCCAGGCATGAACGGTTTTCAGGCCACGCGTGCTTTAACCAAGGCTCCTGAAACCGAAAATATTCCTATTATCATTGTAACAACGAAAGATCAGGAAACCGATAAGATGTGGGGTTTGCGCCAGGGCGCAAAAGATTACGTCACTAAACCGGTTGACGAAACTCTTTTAATGGAAAAAATAAACGCAATTTTATAAGCGAAGGTGTTTTGATTTATGGCTGTTGTTTCTAAACCTTATGCACTGCTTCAGGATATTGAAAAAAGGAGTCGTACTAAAGCATTGGGTTTACCTCAGCAAGTTGAAGTCAGGCGAACCTGGTCCGGAGTGGGCTTCAGGCTGGGGAAAGTAAACCTTTTAACCAAGCTGGATGAGGTGGATGAGATCCTGGTTTCACCTGAAATGACGCGGGTACCAAGTGCACTTTCCTGGGTTAAAGGTATTGCAAATATACGGGGCATGTTATTGCCGATAATGGATTTAAAAGATTTTATTGATGGCATTGCTATACAGTCAGGACGAAAAACACGCATCATATTAATTCGAAAAGGTGAGTTAGTTTCTGGCTTAATGGTAGATGAAGTCTTCGGTATGCGACATTTTTTTGAAGAAGAGCGAACCGAAGCCGTGCCAGACGTATCGGATAGTTTGAAAAAATATTTGCATGGTGCTTTTCGTAAAGGTGACATGCATTGGGGTGTTTTTAATATGGATAACCTGGCCGCAGATCCGAGCTTTTTGGAAGTTGCTGGTCGAACCGGATAAACGTTTATAAAACTAGTGAAAAGTATTTTGCTAGTTTGTTTTTAAGTACTACGGAATCATACATATAAATTTAATAAAAACCGTAGTGAGTATTTTTAGAGACGACATAAAATTGTCGATGGTAGGAGTTAATCATGAAGCTCAGTAACAAATCACTATTTTCTGGCATCAGTTCTGGCAAATTAATGGTGTATTTAACCATCTTGCTGATAGCAACCATTATCGCTATGGGTGTGACCTATAGTTTAGTTGTTGTACAGGAAGCCAAAGATCTTGAATACATCAAGCGAATTGGTGACCAACGCGTACTTTCGCAGCAGTTAGCTACCCAAGCTTCGCAGGCCGCGCGTGGTGATGTCAATGCGTTCCCGCCATTACAAAAAGATCGTGATGAATTTAATGAGACACTGGAATGGCACATTAGTGAGGCTGCCGGCCTGGGGATGATGAATGAGCTGGATGATACCTGGCGGAACTATAAAGCAAATATTGATACCATTCTTAAGCGTCGTGAAGTTGTAACCAACATGCGTTCATTAGTTAGCGCAATCAATGAACAAATTCCTAACCTGTTAGCTGTATCAGATGAAGTTGTTACCATTATGGCAGAGCAGGGTGCGCCACCCGATCAGATTTATATCGCTACACGTCAGCTGATGTTAACTCAGCGTATCTCCAGTAACGTTAACCGTGTACTCGATGGTGGTGAAACAGCGATTACCGCGGCTGACCGCTTCGGTCGAGATGCGGCATTATTCGGACGGGTTGTACAAGATATGCTACGTGGTAACCGTAACCTCGGCATTAAACGTATTACTCATCCCGAGTCGCGTGAAAAACTAAAAGCGGTACAGGCATTATTCAAAGAATTAAGAACCCAGGTTGGTGCTATTCTTGAACGGTCTCCTGAAATGTTCCAGGTCTCTGATGCTGCTGAAAGTGTACTGGGTACATCTGCCAAACTACTGGATCAAATTGAGAATTTATCTACTTCTTACCAGGAAGTATACGGTGAGAATATACTCAAATTCGTAGTGACATTACTTGGTTTAATTGCCCTGGTATTAATCGTGGTGTTAGCCATGATGTATTTCCGTACCTCAAAACGTCAGTTAGCAGAAACCGAATCATCACGTGTTGAAGTTCAGGAAACGAATACTCGTAACCAGGAAGCGATTTTACGTTTACTCGATGAAATGGGTGACCTTGCTGACGGTGACTTAACAGTAAGTGCAACGGTAACCGAGGATATTACGGGCGCCATCGCTGACTCGATTAACTACACCATTGACGCATTACGTTCACTGGTAACATCAATCAATGATACAACTCAACAAGTATCATCAGCAGCACAACAAACACAGGCGACAGCAATACATCTTGCTGAAGCATCTGATCACCAGGCACAACAAATTACTGGTGCATCAGCAGCAATCAACGAAATGGCGGTATCGATTGAAGCGGTATCTAACCATGCGGGTGAGCTGGCTGATGAAGCAGATAAGTCGGTTGGCATTGCAAACAAAGGTGCTGACGCGGTACAAAAAACCATTAACGGTATGGATACCATCCGTGAACAAATCCAGGAAACATCAAAACGTATCAAACGTCTTGGTGAATCTTCACAAGAAATCGGTGATATCGTTGAGCTGATCAATGACATCGCGGAACAAACCAATATCCTGGCATTAAACGCCGCAATACAGGCAGCGATGGCCGGTGATGCGGGTCGTGGTTTCGCGGTTGTTGCGGATGAGGTACAACGACTTGCGGAACGTTCTGCCGATGCGACACGACAAATCGAAGCACTGGTAAAAGCCACCATGAATGTTATTCAGGAAATTACCACCCAGACATCTGCGGGTACCAATGAAACCGCAGCATCAATCGGTAATCTTGCTGAATTAGCAAATGAATTACGTAACTCAGTTGCTGGTTTCCGTCTGTAATTTGTTGGCTGCTTAGCTTTCAATTTATATCGAGGGTAATTAGAAAATGAGAATCTGCTAGTGATTCAAGGGCGGGAGAATTTAGTGTCTCAAACTCAATGGCAATTGAATGAACTCATGCCAATGAGTGATGCTGAGTATGCTTTATGGCTCAGTTTACTTGAAGAGCGCACCGGAATTACTCTGCCAGAATTAAGAAAAAGTTTTTTGTTATCAAAACTTTCTATTCGTATGCAGGAGCTGGGTATAAACCAGTACAAAAGTTATTTTGCTTATGTTACTCACGGTAAAGCCGGGCGAGTTGAATGGGAAACATTAGTAGACAGGCTAACAGTGCATGAAACACGTTTTTTCCGAGACACTCAGGCCTTATCTTTTATTAAACAAGCTTATCTCGAAAAGCTGAGTTTAGATAATAACAACTCCAATATTCATATTTGGAGCGTGGGTTGTGCGACAGGTGAAGAGCCTTTTAGTTTAATGATGTATATTGATAAGTACATAACAGACAAAAATGAAAAGTGTTACCTCTCTGTAACGGCTTCTGATATTAGTCATGATGCGTTAGCTGTAGGGAAAAAAGCGCGTTATCACAAAAACCGTTTTACGAATGTACCTGTAGACTACATGGATCATTATCTTGAAGATGCTGATGATGATCATTACCTGGTTAATGATTCTTTACGCAAACGCATTTGTTTTAATCGCTTGAATCTGCTTGAGCTGCAAAAAAGTTCAGTCGGCAAAATGGATATTATTATTTGTCAGAATGTTCTTATTTATTTTAAACGTGAAACACGCTTAGCTATTTTAAATCAGCTTGTAAAACACCTTGTGCCTGGTGGTTTATTAATCCTTGGTGCAGGTGAAATTACAGGTTGGAATAATCCAGATATGAATTCAATGAAACATGATGGTGTTTTAGCTTTTCAATATAATCCCGCTGCAACAGAAGATATGCAAAAGCAGAGGTATGACGCATGAGTATGGTTGATGCTAATACACTGCAATGGGTTAAATCTGAAATTGATGAAACTCTTAAGCAAGCACAAACTTCACTCGAAGCGTATGTAGAAGATTCAGCTGATGAATCACAAATGCGCTTTTGTATTAATTATTTGCACCAGGTTCATGGCACATTGCAAATGGTGGAGTTGCATGGTGCTGCGTTAGCTATAGAGGAAATGGAAAAGCTCTCGCAAGCTATTTTTGATGATCAAGTAAATAATAAAGATGACGCATTTGAAACATTGATGCGTGGTATTTTACAGGTGCCGGATTATCTTGAGCACCTTCTTGCTGGCAATCCGGATATGCCAGTGGTGTTATTACCATTACTAAATGATATTCGTGCAGCAAGAAATAAAGCTTTACTAAGTGAAGGCGCATTATTTACACCGGATTTATCGGTCAGTGCCCCGCAAGTCGATTTTACAGTTAGCGGTGAAGCAGGTGGCTTACCAACTCTTGCGCGTAAATTACGTCATAACTATCACCTGGGTTTATTATCCTGGTTTAAAAATCAAAACCCAAAAGCAGGCTTACAAAAAATAGCCGATGTTATTTCAGAGTTAACCAAGGCCGCTGAATCCGAAGAAGCTAGACGTGTATTCTGGATTGCGAACGGTCTTGTTGAAAGCTTAAAAGATGATGGCGTTGAGACCAGCGTTGCAGTAAAAATGCTGATGGGACATGTCGATCGGCAGATTAAAAAAATTATAGACGAAGGTGAGCTGGCACTGGATGAAGAGCCACCGGAAGAACTGGAAAAAAATCTTCTCTATTACGTTGCTTCATCAACAACGGCAGGTGAGTTAACCCGGGATATTAAAGACGCTTTCGATCTTAAAAATATCATGCCGGATACACAGGCGGTAGAGCAGGCAAGGGCTGATCTAACAGCACCAAATGCTGCCTTAATGGAAACCGTTTCTTCTGTCATTATCGAAGATATTCATAAAGTAAAAGATAACCTTGATGTCTTTGTACGTGCTGACGACAAAGATGTTTCTGTACTTACTGAAGTTCAGGCTTCATTAACGCAAATGGCTGACACCTTAGCCATGTTAAACCTGGGTGTGCAACGTGAAGCTGTACTGAAACAGAATGAAGTTATCAGTAAGATGGTTGAAGGTTCATCTACTCCGGATGAAGCTGAGTTAATGAATGTTGCTGCTGCGATGATTGCAGTTGAAAATTCATTAAGCGAAATATCAACTGCGAAAGCAGCTTCAGCAATTGAAGTTGAAGAAGGGGTCGATGCTGGTGATGCTGCGCTTGCACAAATGCAGGGTGCGGAACAACAGAAATTAATGGAAACTGTTTTAGATGAAGCAAAAGTTAACCTGGCAAAAATTAAAGATGCCTTAACTGCGTATAGTCAGAACAGTGATGAAAGCGATCAATTAAAACCTGTTCCTGGTTTGCTAGAACAAATTCAGGGCAGCTTAATGATATTGTCATTAGAAAGTGCTGCAAATTTACTGGGCTTAACCAATAACTATATTCGTAGCAACCTTATCAAAGCGACGATTCCTCCATCCCCCGATGATATGAATAACCTGGCGGATGCAATCAGTAGCCTGGAATATTACATGGAATCAATGATGGGTAGCTGGGGTCAACCAGAAGCTATTCTCAATGTTGCTGAACAAAGCATACAGGCGCTGGGTATTAACACCGAGGAAGTTGCAGAAGTTGTTGCTGATGAAAGCAAAGAGGAAATTTCTGAAACAGAACAACCCGTTATTGAATCTGCTGGCCTTGAAGAACCAATAACAGCAGAACCAATAACAGCAGAACCAGTTACAGAAGAACCTGCTATAGAAGAGCTGGTCCTAGAAGAATCAATAATAGAAGAATCAATAATAGAAGAACCAATAATAGAAGAATCAATTATAGAAGAACCTGTTGAGCTTAGTCTCGATACTGAAGCATCTGCTGAAGAAATTCCCGGTTCTCTTGAAGCAACCAATAATGAATTATCACTGGATGACCTAAGTCTGGAGCTTACAGATGTTGCGACTGATTCAGTTGATAGTGAAAGCGAAATTAATCTTGATGAAATAACGCTCGATGAGAGTTTTGACTTTGATGTAGAAAATACCGTTGTTGAAGAGGAGTTATCAGCTGCTATTGATATTCAGGAGGAGGAACTCAGTCTCCCCCCCGAGATAGAGGTTGAGTCAGTACAGGCACAACCTCAGGAACCTGAACCAGCTAAAGCACCTTCATTATTAGATGACACGATTGATGATGAAATCGTAGAGATTTTTCTCGAGGAAGCTGAAGAAGCGTATGGCACTATATCCGAACTTCTTCCTCAATGGCTGACAAATACCGCAAATGAAGAACCCCTGAAAGAAATAAGACGTGCATATCATACGCTTAAAGGTAGTGGACGCCTGGTGGGTGCCGCTGATTTGGGTGAGTTTGCCTGGGCATTTGAAAATATGCTTAACCGTGTGCTTGACGGTACCATCCAGGCTTCACCGGACTTGCTTGAATTAATGGAGCTTGGCAAACAGACGTTACCAGAATTATTTGAGTTATTTAAAACCAATACCAAGCCAGGACAAAATATTCTGGTGCTGATGGAGCATGCTGATGCTTTAAGTCAGGGTAAGTCGATTGATATTAAAGCCATACCAGATGTTGCAGCTGAAGAATCCATTGAACCTGAATCAATTGATGTTTCAGCGCCAGCAGAAAAAATTGAGCCTGTTGAATCAATTGAAATCGCAGAACCTATTCTTGTCGAAGATCCCGAGCCGGTTATTGAAATCGTAGAGCCGATTGCGGAAGACTTACCGCCGATTGAGATTGATCCAACTTTACTAGAGATCTATCGCAAAGAAGTTTCAACTCATGTTGAAACCTTAAAGCAATATATTATTGCATGGAATAATGGTGAAAAAACAGCAGAACATAGTTTACTGAGAGCGTTGCATACACTAACAGGAAGTTCTCGCACCACGGGTGTTGAATCACTGGCAACGATATGTGGCAGCTTTGAACATTACGTAAAACACTTACAAGATAATGAATATAATTTCCCGCAGGTTGCACTAACTGAGCTGGATGAAACAATTTTACTTATTGAAAGTACCGTAGATTGCCTGGATAAACCAGGTGCCGTTCTGCCTGAACATGAAATATTATTATCACGTATTGAAGCCTTACCTAAAGAATTTGAAGCAGCAGTAGAAGTAGCTCCTGCTCCGGAAGTTAAAAGCGTTGAAATTGAAGCGCCTGTCGTTGAAGCAGAAGCACCGTTAGCCGATTACGATGAAGAATTGCTTGAAATCTTCCTCGAAGAAGGCGTCGAAATTTTAGATGAAAGTGATCAAACGATTCATGATTGGGTTTCAAATCCGGATGACCAGGAATTTGTACAGGAATTACAACGCCAGCTACACACGTTAAAAGGTGGTGCGCGCATGGCGGGTATTGCTGAACTCGGTGATCTGGGCCATAGCATTGAATCACTATTAACCGCTGTTGTAGATGGACATATGCAACCATCAAAACCAATGTTTGATCTTGTACAACGTGCACAGGATCACCTGGTTAAAATGCTAGAGCTTGTACAGGCACATAAAGGTTTAACACCTGCAACTGCTCTCATTAATGAAGTTGATGCCATGCTGGAAAATCGTGGTGAGGGTGATGAGTTAGCTGTTGCAGAAAATATTTCAGTTACTGAAGAACCAGAAGCAGTGGCTGCAAAGATTACAGAACAACCTGAATCGATCGATATAACAGATGCTGTCACTGAGACAGAAGAAGTGATTGAGCCTATTGAGATAAGTGAACCTTCTCCTGCTGTTACTTCAATAGATATTTCAGAACTCGAAGAGCTGGAAACTGAACTTCGTAGTAGTGTTGAAGCTGAAGACGAGATCACTATACCTGAACTAGAACTGCCAGAAGTTGTTGAAGAAGTTATTGATCTTGCTGAAGTTGAAAATGATATTTCACTGGATATTCCGACAGAAGATGAAGTTTCAGAAACTCCTGAAGTAACTGAAATACAGGTTGAAGAAGCAACACCTGCCCAGGAAGTTGCTGAAAATATTGAAGCAGATGTACCGGCTGATGTTAAGCAAGACCGGCGTCAAAGTGGCCGTGTCCAGGCAGAACAAGTTCGGGTACGTGCAGATCTGCTCGATAACCTGGTTAATTTTGCCGGTGAGGTTAGTATTTATCGCTCACGACTTGAGCAACAAACCAATACCTTCCGTTATAACATTACTGAGTTTGATGACACGGTTAATCGTTTGCGCGAACAGTTACGTCAATTTGAAATTGAAACAGAAACCCAGATTGAATATAAGACTGAAGAATTAAGTTCAGCACAGGAAAAATTCGATCCGCTGGAAATGGATCGTTTTACTACAATGCAGCATTTATCACGTGCCATGATGGAGTCTTTGGGCGATTTAGATAGTCTGCGTGGTATCTTAAATAACTTAACACGTGAATCAGAAACCTTGTTACTACAACAATCTCGGGTAAATACTGATTTACAGGAAGGTTTAATGCGCACGCGCATGGTTCCCTTCTCTGGACAAGCAGCTCGTTTACGCCGGATTGTTCGTCAAACCTGTGGTGAGTTAGGCAAGCATGCAGAATTACATCTGGATGGTGTAGATTCAGAACTCGATCGTACTGTTCTTGAGCGTATTATTTCACCTATCGAACACATGTTACGAAATGCAGTTGCGCATGGTATAGAGTCTCCTGAAGAACGGAAAAAAGCAGGTAAAGAAGAAAACGGGAATATTAATTTCTCGATTTCTAATGAAGGTTCTGAAATTCTAATAAAGATTAAAGATGATGGTGCGGGTATTAATCTTGATGCGATACGAAATAAAGCCATTGATAAAGGATTATTAAAAGCAGATGCGACTGCGACTAAACAACAGTTGCTGGAAATGATTATGCAATCTGGTTTCAGTACCGCTGAAGCTGTTAGCCAGATTTCAGGTCGTGGCGTCGGCATGGATGTTGTAAATAATGAAATTAAACAACTTGGTGGCGTCTTTACAATAGACACTGAAAAAGATCAAGGTACTACTTTTACAGTAAGTCTGCCTTTAACACTTGCTATCACACGGGCCTTGATGGTGGTGGTAGGTGAAGATACTTATGCAGTACCTTTATTAAGTGTTGAAGGTGTTGAACGTATTAATGCCAGTAAAGTAAAAGAACTGATGGCCTCGGATGATCAGATTTTTGACTGGTTAGGCGAAGACTATAAGTTCATGCACCTGGGTACAATTATGGGTATCAACGAGATGAATCTCGCGGATGATGAACAACAGCTACCCATGCTAATGGTGAAAAGTGGTGAACACCGTTCAGCTATCCTGGTTGATTCTTTACTTGGTAGTCGTGAGATCGTTGTTAAATCTGTCGGACCACAGCTGAGCACTTTAAGAGGTATCTCGGGTGCTACGGTTATGGGTGATGGTAGTGTCGTATTAATTATTGATTTAGCCATGTTAATCAGATTGTCAGCTGCCGCAAGTGCAGACAGTACAGATGTTGTGGCTCCTGTGCCGGTTACCCCGGAAGTTGTTGATGAGAATGCAGCTACATTAGTTATGGTCGTGGATGACTCTATCACCGTTCGTAAAGTAACTACTCGCTTGCTTGAACGGCATGAAATGAACGTGGTAGCTGCTAAGGATGGTGTTGACGCCCTGGCGCAATTACAGGAAACCATTCCAGATATTATGTTACTTGATGTGGAAATGCCAAGAATGGATGGTTTTGAGTTAGCAACAAATATGCGTAATGATGACAGGTTAAAAAATATCCCTATTATTATGATTACCTCAAGAACCGGACAGAAACATCGTGATCGTGCTGCTTCAATTGGTGTAAATATTTATATGGGTAAACCGTACACTGAAGCGGATCTACTGGATAATATCAATGTGTTAACGGGGAAAGATTTATAGATAAAGTTTATTTAACTTCTGTTACTGGTATAAAAGTTTTAATTAATAAAGGACTATTGTTAATTATACACTGGTGAATTCGGTGCATATTTCTCCCCCAATATGATGCAAAACGAAACTGACAATATACGCATTGCGATAACATCAGGCTCTATTAGTCATCGTAATTATTTACAAAAATCGATGGAACATAGAGGTATTCAGGTAGTACTGAATGAGTCATTGACTGAAAAATTTATGAATAAACTGGATCACATTGAAAGTGATGTGGTGCTTTTTGATGTAGATTCAATTGAAGATGAGCATCTTGAATATTTAGATCAGTTACTGGAGCAGTCTAAAATTCCGGTTATTATTAATGATATCTCAGCATTAACAT
Source organism: uncultured Ectothiorhodospiraceae bacterium (assembly GCA_947258695.1). Taxonomy (GTDB): domain Bacteria; phylum Pseudomonadota; class Gammaproteobacteria; order UBA6429; family Thiohalophilaceae; genus JAGLTQ01. The sequence continues at coordinate 64,500 of CAMYJG010000009.1, forward strand.
TGAATGAGCAGAAAGCCTCGTCAAAATGGAATGATAATTTATTGCAAAAAATTGCTGATATCACCGGTAGAAATAGTTGGGAAGCAGATTTTTCAAAAGTTGAACTGTTTGAAACAAAGGAACAAGCAAGTGTAAAAGTCAGGGATGATTTAGCTAAAGATGTCTGGGTTTTAGGTGCTTCATTAGGTGGCCCGGATGCTTTAAAACGTTTTTTATCAGATATACCAGCAGACTTACCGGTAGCCTTTGTTATTGCTCAACACATTGGAGATAAGTTTGTTTCATTGCTGGCAGAACAACTGAATCGCTATACTGAGTTTAAGGTAACCGTGGCAAAAACCGGTCATGTTATGCGACACCATGAAGTACTCGTGACACCAACGGATAAAAGGGTCATTATTAATCCAATTGGTGCTGTTGAACTGAAAAAAGTGGATGAGTTAACAAACTATTCACCATCGATTAACCAGGCAATTAAAGATGTTGCCGCACGATATAAAACACATGCCGGTGCAATTATCTTTAGCGGTATGTGTGATGATGGTGTTGAAGGTTGTGCAGAACTGGTGCAAAAGGGTGGCCAGGTCTGGGTTCAGGATCCTGAAAGTTGTGTTATTAGTGCGATGTCTGAGAGCGTTGCAAAAGCAGTTACAGTTGACTTTAGTGGTACACCAGAAATGTTAGCGAAGCAGCTTGTTTCATATTATAGAAATACGCATTAGAGGTTGAAATTATGGCGGATACAAAAGAAATAGTAGCAGCAGGTCAGACCCATGGTGTTATTCATTGCTTAACTATTCCATTGGTAGAGGAAACAGCGTTATTACCTAATGCTGCGATTGCAGAAGTCATTGGCTATAAAGAACCCACTCCGATTGCAGATGCACCTGATTGGTTTCTTGGTTATATCGAGTGGCGTGGTAAAAGAGTGCCAGTAGTTTCATTTGAAGCAGTGAGTGGCAAAGCTATAAGCGCTGCAAAAAAGAATAGCCGGGTTGCAGTATTAAATACACTTAATGGCAATGCGCAGATACCCTATGTTGGT